>JBNLEN010000079.1:0-28736 GCA_050304975.1 Polyangiaceae bacterium | reverse complement strand
CGGCCCGCACACGTTGGTCGTGGACGCGCGCTTAGCCGGTGAAGATGCCTCACTGCCCCCCTTGTCGATTCAGTTCGACAACGCGTGTATGCCGGCCGTGCAGCAGTCGCCATCGCCCAGCCGACGCCCGCTGGCGTGTCATTTGATGGCTCCAGCCACGAGTCGCGGCATTCCGGCGATTGGCTGGTGTTTGCTGCTGGTCGCGGCGCTGTGGGGGCGTCGGTCGAAGCCCTGAAAGTCGTCAATCAGAGGTCGCGAGTCTTCGGACTGACGGCGCGGGCAAAGCCTTCTCCAGCTTGCCCAGGCGCTTGGAAGCCTTCCTGCTGGCGACCATCAAGGCATGGTCATCGCAATAGTGGCTATGGCGCGGTGTGTTGATCAGCCGGCGCCCACCAGTCAGATCGAAGCTGCTGCTGCGTATCCACCCGTAAAACTGCCGCGCTGCCTCGGGATCATGCAAACTCAGGTGGCAAACACGTGCGATCAACGCTGCCAACCGACTGAGGTGTGGAAACAGCGCTCCATTGAGCTCCGCGAAGCCCAGGGTGAACAGGCTGTCGTAAGAGCGGCTGAAGCAGGTGAGGAAATGGCTAGCCGCCCAGCTGGAGTCAGGTTCCAAGAACTTCGGATCCAGGTAGGCGATACTCCGCGTGTAACCGGTGGCCAACAACACCAGATCTGCCTCCACGCTGGTCCCGTCGCGAAACACGACCCGCTCCCCGTCGAGACGTTCGATATCAGGCCGCAGCTCCACGTCACCATGGCGCAAGTGATGCAGCAGCTGGTCGTTCATCAGCGGGTGCGACTCGAGTACGGAATGGTCGGGCTTGGGCATTCCCAAGCGCTCAGTATTTCCGATCAGCACGGAAGTCAGCAGGTTGAACAGCGGGCGTTCCAACCAAAGCGGTAGATGAGGCCCTTCATGCGCGAAGACGTCGGCGGGTTTCCCGAAAATGTGCTTGGGGACGAAGTGGTAGCCGCGCCGGATGCTCACATACGCCCGCGAGGCGGAGCGGGCTGCGTCGCAGGCGATGTCCGCCCCCGAATTGCCCAGGCCGACGATCACGACCTTCTTGCCTGCAAACTCATCACTTCGCCGGTAGCTGACAGCGTGACGCAATTCCCCGGAAAATTCCCCATCGAATTCTGGCATCACTGGTTCCCAGTTCACGCCAGACGCGCACACGACGCCCCGGTACCGCAACGAGTTCCCCCCGACCGTTACAATGGCTCCTCCAGAGTCTGGTACGACGCGCTCCACCTCCGTTTCGAATTCGATCGACTGATCCAGCTGATGGTGCGCAGCGAAAGCGCGCAAGTAACTCAGGATTTGGTCGTGCCGAGGATAGTCCGGGTAGTGCCCCGGCATGGGAAAGTCAGCGAACCCGCTTTGAGTTTTGGATGAAATGAAGTGGGCGCTCTCATACATCGGAGAGCCCGGGTTGTTGATCGCCCAAATCCCGCCCAGCTCAGCATGTCGCTCGAAGTGATCATACTGTATCCCCTGACGCCTAAACGCCGCGGCCATCGCGAGACCGGAAGGCCCCGCCCCAACGATGCAATACCTGTCGAGGCGCTCCCCCGCTAGTTCTAGCTCCGAGCTCCCGGGGTTTTCCATGCGCGCGACTTTAGCCGGTCGCGGCGTCGCTATCTAGCTTCAAGTGCTTGTCCGTGCAGCGGACGGCGCTGCCCAAACTCAATCCAAAGAGATTGGCAAGCGGCTCAAGTGTACCCGTAGCTGGGTCGCAACCCAATCCGGGTGCGCGAACGCCATGTCATGCTCACCTCGATCCAGGGAAACGTGCCTTGCGTTCGGTAGCAGCTGCTGCAGATGTTCACTCACCGAAGGAGGACTCAAGGGATCTTTTCCACCAGACAGCAGCAGCGTCGGACAGGTGATGGTGCGGATCTGCTGGCTGAAGTCGGTGCGCTCATCGAAAAAATAGCGAGGCGCGTCTTTGGGGTGCCACTCGGGGGCCCCTTCGCGCCAGTCCGTGGCGCCTAGTCTCTGCATGTCGAGTCCGCCCGCGGTGGCGACCAACGCCAAGCTCGAAAGACGGGCATCCGCCCCTTGCTGACATCTAAGTGCGGTGCGCAGCGCAACCACAGTCCCCATCGACTGCGCAATGACGTGCGTATTCGGCTCAAGCACTGCCATGACGAGCTCAATCAGATCATCGAACCGGGTCACGTCGGGATTTGCGGGTGCGCCCCCCAGCCCTGGCCAAGCAACCACGCGACTCGGGCCAAAGTCCGTCAACCTCTCGCGCACAGGAGCCCAGAATTCTCGGCTTCCAGAAGCGCCAGGCAAGAACAGCAGGTTCATCATGGGTTGGGACGAGTGGTCTTAGGTCTGACGGACTTGGCCTAGACGAAAGCATACCACCCGCGGCGCTCGCCAGGAGCGCAAACGCCAGAGAAAGCTTGTCGCGCGCGGGGCAGGAACCAGCACTGGGCGCGTCGATTGAGCTCGACTTGCAAACCCATGAGAGCGATTCTCCAGCCCCAATGGCCCAGGTAACGTTCACCCGACACTTGCCTGATATATTTCCGCAGCTGCAGGCAGCACCACTGTCATTGGCAGCCAGCAACGTGGCCGAGGTAATCGAAGCCTTGGAAAAGCTGGCGCCCGGCGTCGGGTTTTACATTTGTGACGAGCGCGGGCGGCTGCGCCAGCACGTCAACATCTTCGTCAATGAGGAGATGGTGGTCGACCGCAGGAACTTGACGGATCACTTGAGCCCTGACGCTCGGGTTTTCATCGCCCAGGCGCTCAGCGGCGGCTAACCCGCCCGTGCAAAGGCAGCATCGTAGGAGCAGCACATGTCAAAGCGAATCATCATTGGCACTCGTAAGGGCACGTTTATCGCTGAACGTGGGGACGCTAGGTACGAGCCCCGCCTCGTCGGCCACGCTGGAGTCAGCGTCAACTATGCCGCGCGCGATCCCCATACCGGCACGCTTTGGGCAGCCCTCGGTTTTGGGCACTGGGGAGCCAAGCTCTCGCGTTCGACAGACGAAGGAGCTAGCTGGACCGACGCCTCCCAGATCAAGTACCCAGAGGGAGCCCGTTACCTCGCTCCTCCAGATCCCGGCGAGGAGGGTGACGGTGAAACTCGATTCACCACGCGCACAGCTACGCTGCTCAAGCTGTGGGTGCTCGGGTTTGCTCCTGGCGGGCACGTGTACGTCGGAACCATCCCTGGGGGGCTATTCATCAGCACCGATGGCGGGGATCATTTCGAGCTCAACCGCGGCTTGTGGGATCATGAGAGCCGGGGCGGCAACCTGTTTGATGGTGAAGGCAACGGCAAGACCCACTGGTTCGGAACTCCCGCCTCAGAAGGAGGGGAGTTCGCGCCGGGGATCCATTCCATCGACATTGACCCTCGCGATCCGAAACGCATCCGGGTCGCCATCTCCACCGCTGGCGTGCTCGAAACCCGAGATGGTGGCCAGACTTGGAGCGGCCGAAACCAAGGCATGACCAACGACTACCTGCCAGATCCCAAAGCTGAGTGGGGTCATGACGCACATTTCATTCAGTGCTGTCCTGGTCAGCCCGACCACGTCTGGCAGCAAAATCATTGTGGAGTGTTCTACAGCACCGACGGCGCAGCTAGCTGGAGCAAAGTCAGTCAGCCCGAGCAGGGTGTGCACTTTGGATTTCCGATCGTCGCTGATGATGAGGATGGTCAGACGGCGTGGGTAGTCCCGGGGACATCCGACCAGAAACGAATGACGATTGACGGAGGACTGTTCGTTGCCCGCACACAGGACGGTGGCAAATCCTGGCAACAGCTCCGAGCTGGTCTCCCGCAAGACAACGCTTATGACGTTATCTACCGTCACGCACTCGCTCTCAGCGGTGAGTCGCTCGCTTTCGGCACCACCACCGGAAATCTCTACGTTAGCGAAGATCGCGGCGACACGTGGACCACCGTCGCCAACAATTTGCCCCCTATCTACAGCGTACGCTTCGCCTAAAGACTCAGCGAGCCCTATCACTCGGTTTGCACGCCGCGATCGCGGCGCGAGTCCGAGCCTCACATGACCGACACGTCGGGCGCGACACTTTCTTCGAGCACATTAATTAGTTGCTCCAACTCGAAGGGCTTGTACAGAAGCTTAGCTTGCATCCGCTGCACGTCGTGCCGCATTTCTGAGCTCACGTAGGCGGACATGAGTATCACCCGCATCGGCCAGCCCTCAAACTTAGCGGCCTGCAGCAAGCTCATCCCGTTGGGCGCCGGCATCCGATAGTCAGTGAGCAACACATCCGGCACCCTGGGATCCTCGGCGCTCGCGGCGGATGCCAGCACTTCCTGCACCTCGGCCCCGCTGCCCACGGCCGTCACCCGATAGCCCTCAGTTTCCAGAAATTCCACAAGCACTTCTCGTAGCTCCTCGTCGTCTTCCGCCAGCAGAATCCACAGGGGAGATCCGGGCGTCTGCAGTGAAAGCTGCAGGTCGTATTGAACGATTGGTCTCAAAATCATGGCACTATCCTCGTGACGACTGGAACCATCACTGTTCGCCCCCCAGCTCATAATCATCCACACTGGCGTGAGCCCGCTCTAAACAGTCGGGACAAAAGGGCACATCACCCAATTCATCTATGTCCGCAACTCCAGAACAAGAGCAGCACACAGTCCGCCCCCCCGAGCGCTGAATCTCCATCAAGACCGCTGAGACAGCTAGAAGGTTGTTGTTTTCCGCCCGTGATTCGTTGGTCACCGTTTGCATGACAAAAGCGAATGCAACGCCTAGGCCAATGGGCGATCCATGAACTTTCCAATACTTGCGCGTGGCGAGATTACCGCGCTAGAACGAACCTGAATTCGAGCGTCACCGATCGGTAACACCGACAAGTTTCCCATCTCAGCCAGGTTTGGATTCCATTCGCTTGAGTTTCTCCCAAAGATTCTTTCGGGAAATCCCCAAACGATCTGCGGCGTGGCGCTTGTTCCAATTCACCTCATCCAACGTCCGCAGAATGAACTCCTGCTCAAATTCCGCGACCGCTTCGGAGAGAGACGGGCGCTCGCTCTTGGACGCGTCCGATGCCCCAGACACCTCAAGCGGCAAGTGCCCTGCTTCGATCTGCCCCCCGGCGCTGAGCACTAGCGCGTGCTGAATGATATGCTCCAGCTCGCGAACGTTTCCCGGAAAAGCGTAACGCCTCAACAATGCCCAGGCGTACGCTGAAATTCCGCGCGCGGAATCCGAGGCGCTTGAATACTTTTTGAGAAAATGCCTAACCAGCAACGGCAAGTCATCCTTGCGCTCCCGCAGCGCGGGCATGTGCACATCCAGCACTCGAAGCCGGTAGAACAAGTCCTCTCTGAACCGCCCACCCTGTATCAACTCCCTCAAGTTACGATTCGTCGCGGCGAGAACCCGCACGTCAACTCGCACAAGCTTGTCACTTCCAACCGGCTGCAGGGTCCCCTCTTGCAACACCCTCATCAGTTTCACCTGGCATTGCGGAGACATCTCTGTCACCTCGTCCAGGAACAACGTGCCTCCTGAGGCGCTAACAAAGTGGCCCTCGCGCGACTGAACCGCACCGGTAAAGGCACCGCGCAAATGACCGAACAACTCTGACTCGACCAAGTTCTCAGGCAGAGCCCCGCAGTTGACCGCTACGAACGGCCCCTGGCTCCGGCTACTGGCTGCGTGAATTGCACGAGCAGCTAGCTCCTTTCCGGTCCCTGTCTCACCATGAATGAACACTGGCGCGTCGGAACCAGCCGTCGCCCGGATCCGAGCCTTCGCCGCTCGCATCGCTGCGCTGCGGCCTATCAGCAGCGCCTCCACAGGGTTCTGTGGGTCTCCCTCCGCCCCACGAGCCCCAGACAGCAGCAACCGCTCGGCCACTTCTTCGACCGTCCCCAGCAACTCATCGAGCTCAAAGGGCTTATGCAAGTAGTGAACAGCATCCTGCCGAATGGCGGAAACTGCTTCAGGAACTGAACCATACGCGCTCATCAGCACGACTGCCGTCGAAGGCCGATGATGTTGAACCCAGTCGAACAATTCCAAACCATCGACGGTCGGCAAGCGAATATCCGATATCATTAAATCGAACAGGTTGTGCTTCAATTGAGAGAGCCCGCGTCCACCGTCGTGTTCGACCCGAACGCAGTGCCCTTGTTCAGACAACACTTCTGCGAGCGGACCGGCGATCTCCGGTTCGTCCTCGACCAGAAGGATCTGCAGCGGTTCTGCATTGCTCTGAGACTCAGACGTTTGCATACGACTTCCTCGCGAGTGCCCCCACACGCGCTCTCTCTTTACTAAAGCTTAGCGTCGCCCAGCGGGTTGGCTACGGCGATGATCGCCCGGGGGGCGTTACCCCAGCTGGCGTCCCGAATCGAGAAATTTGTCGCCTTTTGCCACGCTGGTCAGGCGAGTAGTGAGTTGCGCGGGTGTGCGCTCACCCGTCACCGCTGGGTAACGGTGGTGACCGCGCCTAATTACCATTCAGTAACGTCAGAGCTCGCCGGGCGACTCTAGACGTCGGCCGTCGCCGATAAATTGCGACGCGACGGGCAATCGGGTGCGCCCCGCGCTGCTCGGGCATGATTACTGCTTCTGCATGCATGACGCAGCGAACAACTCGGGAAGGGGGAGCACTGGGCGATGGTACAAACGGATCACGAAATCCAATCGGACTCGCATTCGCGCACTCAGGCTTCCGGCGAGGTGTTGGTGGTTGATGACGATCAGGACACATTGCAAGCCGTCAGCGAGGTCCTAACCGCCGAAGGATACTCGGTGACCTGCGCCCGGGATGGTTTGCAGGCCCTCGCGCTGGTGAACCAGCGCACCCCGGCCCTGCTGATTTTGGATCTGATGATGCCACGCATGAACGGTTGGGAGTTCTTGGCTCACGTTCACCATCAGCCCCAGTGTCCACCGGTCTTGGTCTTGAGTGCGGACCGAAATAGTGCCATCGGCCATCAGGCGGGCGTCTCAGCATACCTCCCGAAGCCTGTAGAGCTGGATGAACTCTTGGCCGCGGTCGCGTCACTGACCCAATCGGCACCTAACCGAAGCAGGCTCCCGTGAACCTCGCATCACCGGAAGACGAGCGGCAGCGCAGAACCTCTAGCGCCCCGCCCTCTCGTTCCAAGCAAGCGCTGGTTCAAGCAGTCCTTGGACGCTCAGCGCGTCTGTTGGACGCAACGAACAATCACAACTTGTGTCTGAATGCGCTCACCACCGCGCGAGACCTCTTGGGGTTGGATGCCTGTCAGATCGCGGTGCTCACGCCGGACAAGAGCCTAGTCGACTTGTATGCCGCCGCGGGGCGCGGCGAGATCGTCCACCGCTGTTGCCCCACAGACGTTGGATTGACCGCACACGTCATGCGAGATCAGACCTTCACACTGCTGAATCACGCTCAGCTATGCGCGGTCGCACACGTTCAGCATGATGCCGTCTTCTTGGGAGACGGCATCCACGATGTGGCTCTGACCCCACTTTGGGGCGCCAACTCGCAAATCTCCGGCGCGCTGTTCTGCGGAACGAAACGCCGAGATGGCTACAACGACGACGAGATGGTCGCGATTCGCATGTTTGGGCTACATCTGGGCGCTGCGCTTGAACTACTTCAGGCGCGTTGGGATCTGCAGCACTGGAGCGCCATCGTCCGTTCTAGCCACGCCCCAATACTCGGCATCGATCTACAAGGCAAAGTGACGCACTGGAATCCGGCTGCAGAACGCCTCTATGGGTACGACGCGGAGGAGGCAATCGGCCAGCATATTCGGCTGATCGTGCCCCCCGATAAGCGAGAAGAATTGGACCAGATCTTGAGTTCCATCGCGGCCAGCAAAGGGGTTCAAAACTTGGAAACCGTGCGCGTGTCCAAGGCCGGACGCAAGATCTACGTTGCCCTAACCATCTCTCCGATTCTGGACGCATCAGGCAGACCCGTGGGCGCCTCCAGCGTGGCGCAGGATATCACGCAGCAAAAGACCGAGCAGGCACAACTCTACCAAGTAGTGGAAGCTGCGCCCAACGCGATGGTGCTAACCGATGAGCGCAATCGCATCATACTCGTCAACGCGGAAGCTGAGCGCCTATTTGGGTTCACGCGTGACGAGTTGTTCGAGCGCAGCATCGAGACGCTGCTACCGCCGGGTACTCGCGCCCAACACCGACAGCATCGCGCCCGCTACCAACGCGAGCCGCAACAGCGCGCCATGGCCGTAGACCGTGAACTCTGGGCGCTCACCAAAAACGGAACGCGCATTCCAGTAGAAATCGACCTGAACCCCATTCATGGGCCAACTGGGCGAATGGTCCTCGCGTCCATCGTAGACATATCGGAGCGGCGCAAGCGCGAGCGGGAGCGACAACGACTGCTAAGGGAAGCTCAGGAAGCAGTTGAGGCGCGTGACACCTTCCTGTCAATCGCGTCCCATGAATTGAAAACGCCGCTCACCGCCCTGCAGCTGACGACTCAGGGGTTGCTACGCACCGCCAAGAAGCAGGGGACCAACCCCTGGGATGGCCGTTTGGAAGAGAAACTGCAAGGGGCAACTCGCCAGGTGGTGCGTTTGGGTAAGTTGATCGACCAGCTACTGGATGTGTCACGCATTACCGCCAAACGCCTCAAACTCGAACCCAGCCGCACGGAACTCAGCGGGCTCGTCCGTGACGTTTTGGAGCGGTTCGATGGTGATGACGCGCCAGAGATCATAGGTCCCAAGGTCACGGAAGTTTGGGGCGTCTGGGATTCAGGACGGATTGACCAAATCGTGACCAATCTCGTTGCCAACGCGGTGAAGTACGGCGACGGGAAGCCGGTTGAGGTAGAGCTCATCGACGAGCCGCAGTCGGTCGTTCTGGCTGTCCGCGACCACGGCCACGGCATTGCACCAGCTGATCAGGCTCGCATTTTCGACCGCTTCGAACGCCTAGTATCTCACAGAAATTACGGAGGATTCGGGCTTGGACTCTGGATTGTGCGACAGCTCGTGGATGCGCACGGTGGGCAGATCGAAGTAGTCAGCCAACGGGACCACGGGTCAACCTTCTCTGTGATCCTGCCCAAATACTGCGTAGCGCACGACGAACGGCGCCCCCCCTGCTAGGGGCTGCCTTGGACCCAGCTTGCGAAGATGCGCCCCGCTCGGCACGCCGTAGGCTACGCGGGGGCTGCTCTGTGGCTCGAACGTTTGTTGCTGCCTGGAATCAGGGGCCCCGTTGCACTGGGTAGCTGGGGTGCCTTGGCGGCGGCGCATTGAGCGCGTTGCCCCGGAAGCCAGCGTCCGGCGGGTGAGAGCCGCGACCGGGCAGCACTCGTCCCCCCACTGATTGGGCTCTCTTTAGCCTGCAAGTTGTGGCAAACTCACGGCAGGTGCCGCGCCAAAGCCCCGATTTTCTCGCCAGCGTGCTCGATGCTCTCGGAGGTATCGTCTACGTCTACGATCTAGAAGAGAACCATAATGTGTTCATCAGCTCGCGTTGGGCTGAGGACTTTGGCTACACGCTCGAGGAGACGAATCGCGAACCGGCACTGCTAGCGCGAATCATCCATCCCGACGACATGCCGCAGGTTCGCCAGTACCATCACGCACTGCGGCATGCACCCACGGACGATTCCATGCGTCTCGAATATCGCGTGATTCGCAAGGATGGCAGCTTCGTCTGGGTCTCAAGCAGCGATCGTCCCCTGACACGAGGTGCCGACGGCCTCGTCAAACAGATTGTCGGGCACGCTTACGACATCTCCGCCCAAAAGGTCGCTGAATCCCGACGTGCAGAGGGTGAGCATCGATTTCAAGCGATCGTTCAGAACCTGCCAGACGCGGTATTCATCGCCGGTCCATCGGCAAACATCTTGGAAGTGAATGACGCCGCCTGTGAGCAGCTCGGATACACGCGCGAAGAGCTGCTCCAAATGCGGATATCCGACCTGGTGCCCCCCGACTACCAGGAGCGCGTTCGGGAACGCCTGTCGGCCCCGCGGGGTAGCGCCACGGGTCGTCAAAGCGTGCATGTGCGCAAAGATGGGACCCGAGTTCCAGTCGAGACGGTGGTCGTCGCCGCCGAACTGGAGGGAGAGCCCGTCTATCTCGGGGTGGCGCGCGACATCAGCGACCGACTAAAGCTGGAAAATCAGCTGCGTGATGCCCAGCGAATGGAATCCATTGGGCGTCTTGCAGGGGCCATAGCCCACGATTTCAACAACATCTTGGCCGCGATTCTCGGAGGCGCCTCGCTGCTGGAGGAGACTGTAGCCACGGACTCCGACCGGGCGATCGCAGCCGAGGTCGTAGGCGCTGCCAACCGCGGAGCTCGACTGGTTGAGCAGTTGCTGACGTTCTCGAAGCGGCGACCCATGACGGTTGCGCCGCTAGACCTATCTGAGAGCGTCCGCGCGATCCTGAAGGTCATTCGTCGCCTGTTCGCTCCCACGGTACAAATCGAAACCCAGCTTGCAGAAGAGGCCTTCGTTCTCGCCGACTCGGCGATGCTTGACCAGGTCGTGATGAACCTGGCGATCAACGCGCGTGACGCGATGCGCGGAGAGGGCACACTGACGATAGAAGTCGGATCGGACTCGTCATCGCCGGAGAGTGTAATCCTGACCGTCTCGGACACAGGGCGGGGCATTGACGCAGCGGATCTGCCGAAAGTCTTTGAACCGTTCTTCACGACAAAAGCTGCGGACGAAGGCTCAGGCATCGGGCTCGCCACGGCCTATGGGATCGTGACCCAGCACGGCGGACAGATCACGGTGGACAGTGAGAAGGGCAAAGGCACCACATTCCGCGTGTCGCTGCCACGCGCCTCGAAGCCTCCAGCTACGCGCCAGCCGCCCGAGCCGCGTTTCGCCTCCAGCCCGAAGCAACTGTGCGTCTTGCTCGTGGAGGACCAGGCCTCAGTACGGTCCATGATCAAGCGCGGGCTCGAACGCTCTGGGCACAGCGTCCTTTGCGCGTCGAATGCGAGCGAGGCGGAGAGCTTGTGGAAGCAGCAGGGCGCGGAGGTTGACCTGCTGCTGACGGACTTCGCGCTGGGTTCAGGCGCCAACGGGCATGAACTCCTGGCGAAGCTCCGAACAGACAAGGCCGACCTACCAGCAGTCGTAATGAGCGGCTTCTCCCCTGAACTAGCGAGTCAGTCGAAGCACCAGTTCGCGTTCATTCAGAAGCCTTTCAGAATTCACGAACTCAATGAGCTACTGAGCGAAGTGCTTTCTCAGGCGAACTGAGCCGGCCAAGTCACTGCTCCGCAGCAGTGCGCTCAAGGCTTGGGCGGACCGTAGGGGATCACCACCGCTTCTCCGGGCAGATCGCCAATGAGCTCTCGATAGGTGTCCGCCTCTTCTTCGGTATCAAAAGGTCCGATCCGGACACAATGCCAGTACTCCTCACCCATCTTCACGCGTGTGATTTTGGTATTGTGACCCGCAGCAGAAAAGCGCGCGGCCACCGGCTCCGCTTTCTCTCGAGTTTGGAACGAGCCCACTTGCACGTGGTACTTTCCGTTCGACCTCGGCTCGACAAAGGCCGCCTTCCGCTCGTGCACCTTTAGCTGAAAGCGCGCTCCCTCGGCCTTGGCACGACTGTCGAATGGCCCCAGTCGCACGGAGTGCCAACGACTGCCATCAGGGGCCTCTGCAAGATGCGCCCTCAAGCCTCGCTCAGTCAGGTTAGCGGCGTACTGCTCGGCATCTCCGAGATCTTGGTAGGCGGCAACCTGCACCGTGAAGCCCTCATCGGATGCGTCCTCCGAATCGACCGGCGGCGCAGCGACGGCAGCCTCAGCTTCGTCGTCCGCTGGGGTTGCGTGCTCGGTTCGAGCGGTATCGGACCCGCTGCACGGCTTTGCCATCGCCGCGGAATCATTGGGAGTTGTCGTCTGCGGCGCGTCCTGCGACCCCGAAGCCGTCAGCGTTCCAGCGACGTAGGCCAGTGCCGCCACGGGCAGCAGACTCAGGGTCCTCCAGCCGCGAAGAAAGCCTGCCGGAGCTGGCTGAGTCGTTCTTTTTCCGTCACGCGCATCTGTGAATTGGGTGGACATCGTGCGCCATTGTCCGCGTTGCCCGCGCGCCGGGCCAAGAATAGTACAGACGATTGATGTGCCCGCCCGCGGCTAGGCGGGGTGCCCGCCTGGATCGCGAGGCGCCAACGGTGGCGACGAACGACTATGGGCAAGAAGTTGCCGCGCAATCTCTTGCGCAGATTGTGGTCGTTCCTCGGGCCTGATGGCGGTGCACGCGCTGACAATTTCGTGGACCGGCTCGGGCAAACTGGGATGAACGTGCGGCAGGGTTACCGCCACATGTCGCAGCGCCGTCTGCAGGTGGTCCCGCGGCATGTCCGGGAAGAGACAACGGCCCGTCAACACTCGGTGAATCGTCGCCCCGACGGAGAAGATGTCGCTCAGCACAGTTGCTGGCTGGCCGCGAGCTACCTCCGGAGCCATGAAGCCGATCGACCCCGTTGGCACAGCCCGCCGCATCCCATTATTGTGTGCTTCGGCGATCCCGAGATCATTCAACTTGCCCCCCTCCGAATGCAAAAGCACCTTGGCCGGCTTGAAGTCGCGATGAACGATGCCTCGCGCGTGCAGCAAGGCCAAACCGCTGGAAGCATGGGCGATAGCACGCAACACGTCGGCGGTGCTGGGCTGGGTGGAGGGTTGAGCCAACGTGCCCATCGTCATGTACTCCATCGAATAGTAGAGCCGCCCCGCTTCATGCCCCGCCTCAAACACCCGCACCGTGTAGGGGGACACCAGACTAGCCAGCACCCGAACCTCATGAGCTAAAGCGTTAAACTGATGCTCGCTGGCCTGATCGACGAGGATCTTGATGGCGACGGATTCAACATCGAGTTGCAGGCGCTCGGGCGGATGGGCGCGGAAGTACAGCCCGTGATTACTTTCTCCCAAGAAATCGAGTAACTCATAGCCCCCAATTGACCGCATCGTCTCCAGCAAACGCTAGCCCGAGACTTCCACCAATGACTAGGCCTAATTGTTCAGCAACCGTGAGACGATACAGCCGATGAGCGACGGGGTGAAAGAGCAACAGCGTGTGGCGCTCGCGCCGGCGGCCCGTCCCTTGGACCCGCTCCAACTGGACTCCGCCATCGCGGAACTCATCTCGGCCGCGCGCACCGCGCGTGAACGCGGCATCCAGCGCAGGGCTGCACGAGGACTCGGTTTGTCAGCCCTCGTCAGCCTGGCATGGCTGATTGCCGTCGTTTCTCTGGATCTGTGGCCCCGCGTCGCCGAGCACTGGGCGGCGGCGGTGACGATGATTTTTGGCAGCGTCGTCGCAGGCCTGACCCCACAAGGCGGCGGAGCGGTAGCGTTCCCAGTCTTCACCAAGCTGCTTGAGGTCCCATCGGAGGTAGCGCGCAGCTTCTCGTTGTGCATCCAGACCGTGGGTATGGGTACCGCCAGCTTAGCGATCGTGATCAATCGGCGTCCCGTCGAGTGGCGCGCGGTCGGCGTTGCGGGGATCGGCGCAGTGGTAGGTTTTCTGGCCGTGGTGCTGCTTGGCAGTGATCCGAGCCGGCCGTTCCTACCTCCACTGATCCCAGGCTCCTACGTGAAGGTCACGTTCACGATCGTGCTGACGGCAATGGCGTTCGTCGTCTTCCGCGGCGCTCAGATCCCAGTGCGGGAGATCCACAGATTGATGCCGCCGCTGAATCTGCCCATGACCCTCGGGTTAACGGCTGCCGGGCTGCTCGGGGGGATCAGTGCGGCGTTGGTAGGCTCCGGCGCGGACGTGATGATCTATCTGGCATTGACCATTTTCTTCACAGTGGACCCAAAGGTTGGGGTTCCTACGAGTGTGATCTTGATGGCTGCCATTTCCTGCCTTGGGTTCGCCGTACTTGGGGTGGGTGAAGGTCAGCTGCTAGTCAGCCTCGACGCTGGCCAGCAGCACCTGGCTAGCGTATCGGGACGTCCAGTTACGTTGACCCCAAGTGGCCAGCTCGCGTTCACGAGCGCACTGAATTCGCCGGCGCCAGTCGGGCGCTTCGATGTGTTTGGCTTCTGGGTTGCGGCGTTTCCCGTCGTCGCCTGGGGTGCCCCTATCGGCTCCTGGTTGGCCGCAAAGATCAGCTCGCGCAACTTGACTCGATTGATTGTCGGATTCGCTCTGGCTGAGGTCGTGTCCACGGCCGTTTATCTGGATGACCTTCGTACTGACCCCGTGCTGCTAGCGTATGCGCTGCTCGGCACGGCTGTGTTGCTTGGACTTCTTCAGCTGGTTTCGATCCACCGCGGCAAGCTCTTTGGTCTACCTGAGGTAGATCTGGACAGGTCCGTCAACAGTGAGCGGGTCGACATTGCTTCGCATTTCCACGAATCGTGACCACTTGGCCCAGCGTGGGCTCGGGGCAATTGTATTCGCGGAGCCAATTGTATACTCTGCCGCGCCATGACTGCGGGGTTTGCTGGGAAGGTTGCTCTAGTTACAGGGGGATCCAGCGGGATCGGTAAAGCGACGGCTTTGGAGTTCGCGAAAGCGGGCGCGAGTGTGGTCGCTGTGGGTCGGCGCACCACAGCCCTGGAGGAAGTGGTGGGGCAGATTGTCGAACAAGGCGGCCGCGCCATCGCCGTCACAGCCGACGTGACGAAGGCTGCTGATCGCGAGCGTGCCGTTCAGCGGGCAGTCGAAGAATTCGGTGGGCTGAACGCGCTAGTCAACGCAGCCGGCATCATCGAGTTCGGCACTCTGGAGTCGACAAGTCTCGACGATTGGCAGCGGATGTTTGACGTCAACGTTGTTGGCGTCTTTCACCTGATGCAGCTCGCTCTACCTCATTTGGAAAAGGCTCGCGGCGCCATCGTCAATGTCTCCAGCGTCAACGGCATGCGCTCATTCCCTGGCGTGCTCGCCTACTGCAGTAGCAAATCCGCTTTGGATCAACTGACGCGCTGCGCGGCGCTGGAATTGGCAAGCCGTGGCGTTCGGGTCAACGCCGTGAATCCTGGAGTCGTGGTCAGCGGACTCCACCGAACGGGTGGACTGGATGAAAGCAAATATGCTGCCTTCTTGGAGCACAGCAAGACGACGCATCCCATGGGCCGCGTCGGCCAAGCAGAAGAAGTGGCTGGTTTGATCTTGTTCCTAGCTTCGGATCAATCTGGTTGGATTACCGGCACGACGACTCCCATAGATGGCGGCCGACATCTCACTTGCGCTCGCTGAGCCCTAACGCTCACCCCCGATCCACGCAAGACGTACGGCGAAACAGGAAGTAGAGTGAAACAACACTCAGTGCACGGATAGCGGCATGGAAGACAGGCGTTCTCAGAGATTGATCATTTTTCTTGTTGGCTGGCTATTGTCGGCTGGTGTGCTTTGGAGTGCTGAGGTCTATGCCTTGTCGCTCCCCCTGACAGCCGGGCTGCTCGCATTGCCATGGATGCTCGCGTGGCCCCTGTCCAGTCTGGCTGCCAGAGGGCAGGAAGCCGTGCGACTGGACTTGACCAAGATAGCTGTGCAAGGGCGGCTGCGCACCGAGCACTACTCGACTGGCGCGCCAATCGTACGCCAAGGTGACGTGGCTGAGCACTTCTACATCCTCACTTCCGGCCACGCCAAGGTCTACGTGGACGATGAATACGGCTCGCGAACGGAAGTCGCTGAGCTGGTTCCGGGACAGTTCTTCGGCGAAGTCGGGTTGTTAACCACCGGAGTGCGCATGGCAACGGTTGAGGCAGCGGATGAGCTGGACGTGCTGGTGTTGGACAAGGAGGCTTTCGCCGACATCGTCAACAATGCCGGTGTCGCGTCCGATCATATCCGTGAGGTTGCTGAACAACGAACCTCGATGGGTTGAGGGGAACGCCAAATGGTAGCGAGTGAAATTCGGGGTCTCGGCCCAGAACTGAGTGACACCGGCCGCAGTGCGCCCAGCGTGGATGAGAAAGCGCTGGCGTTCGAACGCCAGTACGATCCGTACGGCTTGTTGCGAGCCATGGACGCGGCTCAGAAGAAGCCGCCCTTCGGAACCCGCGTTTGGGCCAGGTTGAGACTGCTATGCCTCAGTTTCGTCTCATTACTGCCGTTTCTGCTGCTGGTCGGACTGCCCGTGATTGCGGTGCTCGACTTCCCCAACCCGCCTGCAACTGTGTTGGCGATCCTGTTTTGGGGTTGGGCTATCGGTTTCGCGCTGCACGAAACGCGGATGCTCAAGTCCAATCGCAGTCCGCTGGAGACCGGTAGTAACGCCTCCAAGCCTGGCAGCGTGATCGTGATTGGCGCTGGGCCAGTCGGGCTGGTCGTCGCGAAGGAGTGTCGTGAGCAGGGACTGGAGGTCAAGTGCTTCGAGCGTCAGCCAGGTGTCGGAGGCGTTTTCCGATACACCGAAGAGTTTGACGGAGGTGTCTGGAAATCGTGCACGCTGACCAGTTCTCCTTGGGTCACGGCTTTCTCTGACTTTCCGCCGGAGAGTGACTCGTGCAAGCACCTTCATCACAGCGGCTACCAGGAGTACTTGGAAAAGTATGTCGAACACTTTGGGCTAGGACCCAGCCTGCACCTTCGTCACACCGTGCAGAAGGCCGTCGCGCAGCCGGACGGCAGCTGGGTCGTGACTGTCACCAACGACGCCACGGGGGAAGAAGAAAATCACACCGCTGATCGTTTGGTGGTTTGCTCGGGTCTCAACATCCAGCCGAAATCCATTCGCTTGCCAGGCGCCGACGGCTTCGAGGGCGAGATCCGACATGTTGCCAAATACAAGAACCCGGAAGGCTGCGAGGGCAAACGCGTGGTCGTGGTTGGCTCGGGTGAGTCGGGGGTCGACATTGCGGCTGACGTTTCCCGAGTAGCCAAAGAAGCATTTCTCAGCATTCGCCGCGGCAAGTTCATCATCCCGCGCATCAATCCGCTGAACGGTATCGCCAACGACTACGACACCAATCGTCTGCGCTATTCGTCGCCGATCGGCGTGAGAAATTGGTTCATGACGTTCAGGCGCCGGCTGTGCATGAAGCTCGGTGTGGCAACCAAGGAAGCCGCCTTCCGCGCTCAAATGCTGGAACAGTCTGAAGCTGGCCCCATGTCGCAAACCGTGACGAAGAACGACGACTTCATCGCGCCGGCATGTGCGGGGCGCCTAAAGATCAGAAAGCAGGTCGTCAGCTTCGACAAGGACGCAGTCGTATTCGCTGATGGCGTGCGCCAACCAGCAGATCTGGTGCTGTTCGCCCACGGCTACAATCCAACCTTCCCGTTCCTGATGCTGCCTGATGGCGTCGGCCAGCGGCACCCGGGCCTGCTCTACCTGCGCATGTTCATGCCAGAAGTGGGGGATCGGCTCGCATTCTGCGGCTTCGCGCGCCCCGCAATCGGGGCGATCCCTCCCACGGGGGAACTGCAGGCGCGGCTCTTTGCCCTGATCGCCGCGGGTAAGCTGGCGTTGCCGAGTCAGCGCGCCATGCGCGGCGCCATTGTCGAGCAGGTGCGTGAGAGCGCTGAGACGTTCCCAGAACAGGTTCAACCCAACGTCGTCATCAGCTGGATCCGCTATCTCGATCGGATCGCGACGCTGGTGGGCTGCCGTCCGAATCCACGCAAGCTGCTGCTGCGCCCGGGGTTGTTTTGGAAAGTACTCACCGGTCCCGCCACGACGGCCTCGTACCGATTGCACGGCCCCGGAGCGACGCCGCTCGCTGAAAAGTCGATGGCTGGTCTACCCCGAATGCACGAACTGAGCGAGCTCATGATTCTGGTTGGTCTGCATTTCTGGGTGTGGCCAGTTGCGATGCTGCACACGCATGCTGCGTGGAAGTCCCACAACACGTTTGTCTAATCCACGAGTTGGCTTCAGGAAGAGAGCGCCGCAGTGAAAACAATCGTTCCTCCGGTCGTCGATGACTCAGGTCTCGCCCAACGCATTCGGGCCGAGCCCGAGCGATTCCTTGCCGAGTGCGCCCGCGAGCACGGCCTGGTTTTCACCGTAGTGGTTGAAGGGGGTAAACGCATCACCTACGTGCTCGATCCCCACGTCTTTCAGCCGCTGCTGACGGCTCCGCAAGTCGACTTCAGCCCTGTATCCCGCCAATCCAAGCTGCGCTTTGGTTTGGGCAACGTGGTCGCAGACGACGAAGGAGTGCGCAACCTGAGCTCGGGATTGATTCGCTCCCTGCGCGGACAAGAGTTGAGGGACACGTTGTCCAGCTTTGACCGGGGATTCAAGGACTCTCTAGATGGTCTCCGACAGGAGCTGCGCGGACCGACGCTGATGACCATTCAGTCCCTGGCGCAACGCACGCTGATGCCAGCGACGGTGGGTGCACTGTTCGGGCCGGAAGTTTTCGACGAACGTTTCGTTGACGACTTCTTGACCTACTCCTCCTCGGTCTCAACTCGCTTTGCCGGTTCCAATCCAAGCTTGGACCCCAAAGGGCTCGACGCCGAAAAGGCCCTGATGGACCGACTCGCCCCCGCGCTCGCTCGCGCGGAGACGCCCGTCATCAAGACCTTGTCAGAGCGCGTGCTCAACACAGGTGCCCTGAGCGACGAGGAGCGACTGCGTACCTTGTTGATGCTGATGTGGGGCTCGATGGTCAATTTGCTGCCCACCAGCGTTTGGATGTATGCCAGCGTGATTCAAGACGCCGCGCTCGTTAGTTCTATCCGCGAGGATGACGGAGACCTGCGTCGCTCCATCGTCACTGAGGTGCTGCGTCTGTTTTCGCGACCAAACATGTATCGTGAAATCAGCGAAGACTTCGATCTGACCGTCAACGACGAGCGGGCTGTGCACTTTACAGGTGGGGATTGGATCGCGCTGTTCCCACGATTTCTCCACCACGACCCGGAGGTCTTCAAAGACTGCCGGGAATTCCAGCCCGCGCGCTTTCAAGGGGACCCGACGTTCCACAAAGACGGAAGCCCACTCAAACACTCCACCGTGGTTTTTGGCCTGGGCCGGGGCCGCTGCCCAGGGGACAAGTACAGCGCTGCTGTGCTGGACTGCATACTGGCGGGGTGGTGTCGAGCATTTGACGCCCAAACGAACTTCGAAACTTTGCCGCCAGCCGTCACCGATACGGTCTCGTCGACTCCCGGTCCCGCCCGCATGATTGACGTCACGTTGGCGCCCACCAGCTAGCGCTAGTCAGCCCAGCGTCGCGGCTCTCCAATTTGCCCGCCAGCGAACGTCAGTCTGACGTCATGAACCAGTGCGGCGATTGTTGCGCGAGGTGCCCGCGTTCGTGAGGCATGTCCATCCAGCTCAGATCCACCTTGGCCACCAGACGGTGCGGATTGATGGTGTAGTGTGAGCAATAGTAATGCCGACGTGTTAGTTCGACAGAATTGGTCGCTCGAATCACAGGCCACGAATACATTTCTTTCACGTATTCGCGCAGGGCCGGATAGTCGACGATCCGCCTTCTGCTGCACTTGAAGTGAATGTTGTAGACGAAGTCGAAACGCCACAGCGTGGGAAACAAAGCCAAATCAGCGAATGTGAAGCGCTCTCCCAACGCCCAGCGCTGTTTGCTCAAGCGCACCTCGAGCTGATCCAGCGCTTCGAACATGCTGTCGAGTTGGTCGTCCAGCACCTTCTGCTTGGTCGCAAACCCAGCCCGGTACACGCCATCAAACAGCGGCGCGTAGTGCGCTTCGTAAAAGTCGTCAATCGCGGTCCGCAGATGTTCTGGAAAGAGGTCAACTTCGGGGTGCTTCGCCAAAGACCGGAAGCTGTCGTGCAGAATCAGGATCAGCTCCTTGGACTCGTTGTGCAAAACGCACTTGTCTTGCCGGTCCCATAGAGCCGGCGTCGTGCTCTTGGAGTCATGCTGTGGATTGCCCAAGAGATAGAGTTCCCGCAGGGAGCGCAGATTGTACAGTGGCTCAGGAAACTCGTCGCTGAACACCCACCCGGTGCGCTGGGTCTCTTCGTCAATCACTCCAAACAGCGGATCGCAGTCAACGGTTGCGATGGCCTCTTCCAAGCCCAGCATCTGGAGCAGCATTTTTGAGCGCGTCGCCCAAGGGCAGGCGTGTGAACCGTAGAGCACGTAGCGCCCGGGTTCGGCGCTGGACGGGGCACTGCGGTAAACCGACGCCGAGCGCTCCCACGCCCCCTTGTCGGCGTTCAGATCAGACTCCCAAGTTGGCACACGCCCAGCCATCGCGGGCTACGCTAGCAGATCAGGGGAAGCCTGGCAGCGAGCACAGCAGCGCCACCACCGACACTAGCGATCGCAGCTGGTCCTTCGCCTGGAAGCTTCCCCGAAATTCCAATGAGAGCACCGTCGCACCCTCTCCTACCCGTCCCCTGCGTGTTGACTTTTCGGATCTTGTGAGGCATCCGAATTGGGTTCTCGGAAAGTCTCTAGATGAGTGAGTTGCCGCTACAAGTTGGAGAGATAATCGGCGGCAAGTACCGACTCGGAGAGCGGCTCGGCAGCGGGGGCATGGGGGATGTCTTCGCCGCCCATCACATCCAGCTGGATGACAAGGTCGCGATCAAATTCATGCGAGCTGAGGGCTTGGATGATCCGCAAACGGTTGCTCGCTTCGCGCGCGAAGCCAGGGCGGCGGTCAAGATCAAAGGGGAACATGTCGTGCGCGTCACGGACGTCGGTGAGCTCGACAATGGCATTCCCTACATGGTCATGGAGTACCTCGATGGAATCGATCTCGCACGCTGGCTGCAAGAGCGAGGCGTGTTGCCTGTTGAGCAGGCGGTGGGATTCGTACTTCAAGCCGCGGAAGCCGTCGCAGAAGCGCACGCCAATGGGATCATTCACCGAGACCTGAAGCCCGCCAACCTGTTCGTCATCACGCGCCGCGACGGGACGGAGTCCGTCAAGGTTCTCGACTTCGGCATCTCAAAGATCCAGGAAAGCGGCACTGACTTGACCATGACCGCCGTCATGATGGGCTCGCCCTACCACATGGCACCAGAGCAGATGCGCTCGTCGCGGCACGCGGACGGCCGCAGCGACGTATGGGCGCTGGGAACGGTGTTGTACACACTGCTCACGGGCTGCCCTCCATTCGCCGCCGACACGATGGCGGAGCTCATGCACCGCACGCTGTTCGAGCAGCCAGCTCCTGTTCGCAGCCGCCGTCCGGAAGTCGCGGCGCGACTGGAGCGCGTGCTCGAGCGCTGCATGGAGAAGGACCCCGGCGCACGCTTTCAGACCATTCCGGCGCTCGCCGAAGCGCTCGCCGAGTTCAGTCCGGATTGGTCGCGCCCGTCGCTTCAGCGTATCGCGGCGGTGACTGGCACCGCCCCATTGGCTCCGCCCGCCCCTCTACCGTCCGCCATTGCAGCCAACACCGCGCCGCAGCCCCATGGAAGCACCCTAGCAGCTTGGGGGGCGACCGCAGCCGCCTCAAAGAGCAAGGTCGCGTTCGGTCTGGGCTTTTTCGCTCTGGCAGCACTGGCGGCGCTCACACTTTGGCTGCGCACCCCCGGCGCGACGTTCGAGCAAGGCCCGGCTTCCGCCTCTGTGGAGACTGCTTCTGCCAGCGCCCCCGCAGCGCGCGATTCGGCTGAAGAAATTCCCGTGCTTGGAGGTGCGGCGGCGGTCGTACCCAGCGCAGCGGCAGCTCCTGAGCCAGCGCCAACTGTACAAGTTGCAGCGAGCGCTTCGGCAGCGCACGTGCCGACCGTCGCCCCTGCACCCCCAACGGCCCAGGCAACAAAGCCCACGCTGGCTCCGAGCAAGACCATCACAAAGCCCAAAGCTCCGCAGCCAGCTACGAAGAAGCCGGCCACCAACAGCAGCCGTGCGCCATCTGGCAACAGCAAGGCTGATATCGATTCACTGATCGACCAACGACACTGATGAAGCTGCCCCACCCCGTGCCCCATCTTGCGGTCCATGGCTCGCGACTTCTCGCCATGCTGCTCGCAACGACCCTTTCGCCCGCTCCAGCTCAGGCCGGGGACGCAGCGCTTGCCGAGGCGCTCTTCCGAGAGGCCAAGACGCTAATGGACGGCGGCGACTACGCCTCCGCTTGCCCCAAGCTGGAGGAAAGCTTCGCCCAAGACCCCGCGACCGGCACGCTACTCGCTCTGGCGCTTTGCCAGGAGCGCAGCGGACAAACTGCGAGCGCTTGGGCGACGTATGGGAGCGTCGTCGGCCGCTCCCTAGCTGAAGGGCAAAAAGAACGGGAACGATTCGCCCGCGAACGCCAGCAGGCGCTCGAGCCCAGCCTGTCAAAGTTGAGCATTATCGTCCCTGACGAAGTGGCAGCGCTACCAGGCTTGGAGGTAACCCGTGACGGCAACAGCGTAGGTGCGGGAGCCTGGGGCATCCCTGCTCCGGTCGACCCCGGAGAGCATCTGCTCGAAGTCAGCGCCACCGGCAAGCAAACCTGGACCCTGACGCTCACGGTCGGCAGCAACGCCGATGTCCAGCAGGTCACGATTCCGCAACTGGAAGACGAGCACGATACGCCCGCGACTGCCGTCGCTACTCCAGGCCCTTCGCTCTCCGAGCCAGTGCCTCCTGCAGCGAGTGCCGCACAGCCGAGCACCGCAACAGGGAATACCTCGAGCCTGAACTCGCCCTCACCGAATCCCAACCTTGAACAGGAGCCCAGAGCTTTCCCCCTGGAGACGCTAGGACTGGTGGTCGGTGGAGTTGGGGTGATTGGACTGACGCTGAGTGGATACTTTGGGCTGCGCGCGCTCAGTCTGAATGACGACTCCCAACAAGCAGACCGCTGTGACAGCGACAACTTTTGCGATAACACCGGGTTGAAGCTGCGAAACGATGCGGTGGATGCCTCCAATTTGGCGACGGTCTTTTTGATCTCCGGCAGCGTGCTGACCGCCACTGGGGCTACGCTGTACTTGGTGGGCAGCACCGAAGAACCCGCTAGCCCCCAAGTCGAGCTGGGACCGAGCTTCACGACAAATGTCGCTGGCTTGTTGATGCAGGGGCAGTTCTAGGATGCACGCGCACGAAAGAGGTCCTCGCTCCCGTTTCGGCGTCGCCACGCTGTTGTTCCTGTCTACAGCACTCGGTTGTCAGGGGTTGCTCGGCATCGAAGACGGCAAGCTGCGCCCGGACGAGAGAGCACAAGACGCGACTGATGGCGGCTCTGCGTCGACAGACGCTAGTACACGCCAGCCTGACGCCGGTGTTACCGCAGCGGATGCCGGTGGCCCCGGCGCTGATGCTGGCAGTGTTGATGCTGGCCGTGATGTCGACGGCGGCGATCTCGATGCCGGTAGTCGCCCGCTTGGCTCCCTGGACGCCGGCCCTCCCGATAGTGGATCGCAGGATTCGGGACCAGAGACGGACTTGTCCTTGATATCAATCAATGAGGTCGTTTCGACGAACGGCGTGCCCAACGACTGGATCGAACTGTTCAACGCCGCCCCCACACAGGCAGACGTCTCCAACCTGATCATCAAAGACGACAATGACGACAACGTGTACGTCATTGCAGCAGGCACCAAGATCCCTGCCGGGGGCTTTTTGGTCTTGGAGCAATCAGACCTCGGGTTCGGTTTGGGCAGCGCCGACGCGGCGCGCCTCTTCGCGGCGGACGGCGTCACAATCATCAGTGCATTCAGTTGGACCGAACATGCGGCCACCAGCTATGGCTCCTGTCCAGACGGCAGCTCACGATTGCAGGTGACGACCACGCAAACCAAAGGCGCCCCCAACGACTGCTCCGCCAGAGTTTTGCTCAACGAGATCGAGTCCAGCGACGGAGATCCCGGCGATTGGGTCGAGCTCTACAACGCGGCTCTGACACCAGTGGACGTCTCTGGCTACGTGTTCCGCGATGATGACGATACCCACAGCTATGCCATCCCGAATGGCACGATCATCGCGGCGGGCAGATACCTGGTCCTCGAGGAAGCCCAGTTCGGATTCGGGCTCGGTGGGTCGGACGCCGCGCGACTGTTCCTCCCAGACGGAACGACGCTGGTCGACTCCTACGCTTGGCAGGAGCACGCTCCGCGTACTTACGGTCGCTGTCCAGCTGGTGGGCCCTTCATCAGTCTGGACGTGCCCAGCAAAGGCACCGCCAACCCGTGTGAGGGTGAGCTCACAGAAAACCTATGGCCTGGGCTCAACAACACGAGCTACTCGGACTCGGCTGATACGTTCGACAAGAATCTGAGCGGGCTCACGCTCGAGCCAGGAGCCAGCGCCGCCGGCGACGTGCTGTGGGCGGTGCAGAATAGCCCTTCAGTGCTTTATCGATTGCTTCCAGTCGGCACCTCATGGACGCCGGACGCAGCCAATGCTTGGGGCAGCGGCAAGACTCTCAACTACCCGGACGGCGCGGGCTCTCCGGACGCCGAGGGAGTCACACGCGCGGACTTCACTGAAGCAGCAGCTTACGTCACCACCGAGAGAGACAATGACGACGGCGACGTCAGCCGCTTGAGTGTCCTGCGATTCGATACGGCTGCTCCCGCGAGCGATCTGGTGGCCACGCATGAGTGGAACCTCACGGGTGAGCTTCCCGCCGCACCGGCAAACCGCGGCCTCGAGGGGATCACCTGGATTCCAGACGCCGCGCTGGTCGCAAAAGCCTACTACGATGAAAACCTCAACAAGGCGTACGACCCACTCGACTATCCGTCCCATGGCTCAGGCCTGTTTGTAGTCGGCGTGGAAGCCACCGGCGTGCTGTACGTGTTCGCGTTGAGTACGGACGGAAGCGGCGCACAGAAGCTGTCGGAGTTTTCGAGCGGCCACGTCAGTGTGAACGCGCTCGAACTTGACCGCGACGTCGGCTACCTCTGGTCGTACTGTGGAGCTAGCTGCGCCGACGTAGCCAGCGTCATCGACATCGACACCACGCCAGGCTCAAATACCCATGGCCGCTTCGTCGTGCGGGCGAAATATCAGTCCCCGAGCTCTCTCTCTGGAGCCGCCAACGAAGGGATCGCGTTGGGGGCCGAGCTGCGGTGCAGCAACGGCATGAAGCCGTTCATTTGGACCGACGACGCCGCGAACAATAATCACGCTCTACTGGCCGACACCGTGCCCTGCGGCGCTTTCGTGCCGTAAGCGCTACGGCTCGAGCCCCTGCGCCCATGCGCCAGTCAGGCTCAAGCCGCGGCGTTGTAAGCTAGTCATCCGTGAGGCTGGTCGCACCAAACAACTCCACGTCGAGTGGTTGGGGCCCGCAAACGATACCAGCTATGTCCGGATCTTCACCATCCTCCGTGTCGGAGGAGCGCTCGGCACGCGCCTCTTTCCGCCGCTGACGCTCTTCGGCTTTGTCTTTCTTGCGGTCGGAGCGGCTCTTTTCACGGTTGCGTTTGGTAATCGACGGTCTGTTTCTCAAAGCTACCTCGCTAGTTGAAGACTCAGTTCAGAACGGGCATGACCACCGGGTGCCCTGCACCCGACGGTCACGCTAGAGCCGCCTACCAGCGATCGTCTCGGCTGCCGCGGCGACTGCCCCCCTTCTTGGGGCGCTTCGGTGGGCCACCGCCGAAAGCTTGACGCCCGCCGCCACCACCGCCACCACCCGCTCCGCGAGGAGCGCGCTGCTCAGCTTCGTTGACGCGCAGCGTGCGCCCATCCAACTCCGCGCCGTCCATTTCGGCGATCGCGGTCTTCCCGTCGGCCGCGTCCGCAAAGGTCACGAAGCCAAACCCACGAGACCGTCCTGTGTCGCGGTCCAGAATGACGGCGACGTCCTCCAACTGACCAAACGACTCAAACCCGCGACGTAAACCCTCTGTGTCGGTATCCCAGCTGAGACCACCAACGAATAGTTTCATTGACATGCTTTAGTTTCTTTTCCTTCTCATGATGGCTCCTGGACTTTGAGGCTCGGACAAGCGCCACATACAGCCGACGGCAGCGAATCACCGCGTCCACTCCGGGTCTTGCCATGCGCCCCTTTTCTGGTGGCCAACGCATTTTCCAGCTGGTTCCGCCCACGTCGAACGCGCCGTCGGACAAGCTGGCGAATAGGGTGCCTCTAATGCTTGTCCGAGTCAAGTTCCGGAGCGTTTCTGCGGCGTTTGACGCTGATATGCCGCGGCGCCTCCTGGGCTCCGGCGGGTTGGCACGGGGGCGTCCTGGCGCTCGACGCGCAAACACCAGCCCGCTTCCGGGCGCTCCCATTTCGGCCCCGGAAACTGCCGCGTCTTGGTCAGGGGCCAACGGCGGCTCGGGAGGCGCCCCCAAGCTTGCCGGCCTCGAGCTTGCCGAATGTGGCGACATGCCCCGTTCACGGGCGACGCCCGTTCGCTCTTGGCCTCAGCCGCTCGCGCGAGTTTTTCGCGCCTTGCACCGATGGGCACGCAAGCGGACGCCGATTCCCTGGCACGGGCATTGCACCTTTTCAAGCGCTGAAAGGCCCCGATTGAAAGGAGGACGAGCGATGAACAGCGTCAAGAAAATATTGGTTGCAGTTGATGGGTCCAAACACTCTGAGCGTGCACTCCAGACGGCATTGGATATTGCCGAAGCGACCAACGCGCCGCTAAGCGTGCTGCAAGTGCGCGAATTTTTGGACTCCCAGTTGGCATACTACGGGGGTATTGCCAGAGGCGAGCGTGCAGGCCCCCCAGATCCGATCGACATGAAGAAGTTCTGTCCGCGACTAAATGAGACCTCGGTCAAGTGGGAAGCAGAAGATAAGATCGGACATCCCGCAGATGAGATCTGCGCGAAAGCAAAGGACGGCTATGACCTGGTCGTCGTCGGCTCTCATGGCGGTTCGGCGATCTCTCGGTTTTTCCTGGGCTCGGTCTCAGATCGCGTGGTGCATCACGCTGGTTGCAGTGTGATGGTCGTTCGTTAGGTCCCAAAGCACGGCACGCGGGCACCGGATCGGCGTAAAGCTTGCGCTGGTGCCCGCTGCAGCCGAAAAAACGGACCGGAACAACGCGTTTCACCGGATATGCGTCCGCGCAGATCGCGGCGATCCAGCGCTCCCGGAGCGCCCTGAGCAAAGCTGAACGCTGGCTTTGATTTTCCGTCTAAGCCTGGCACTGGTGATGGCGATGACCGAAAGCAAGGGCGCACCCGGTTGGCTATGTCTGGCGTGTTGTTTGGCGTTGAATTGCTCTTCGTCCGATAGCGACACCGCAACCCACGCGGAGACTTCCGCGGACGAAGCCCCCCGACTCGGCCCCTCCGAGGGAGGCGCCGGGGGCTCTTCGAGCCAGGCTGGTGCAACCAGCCAAGGCGGTGCCGACGAGCCAGCGGGAGGGGCGACGACTGGCGCTGGGGGGGAAGACGCGGACACCACTGCTGGCCCGCACGCTGACCGAGTGGCGGCTTGCATCAAGTATGTACTGGCCGCTTGTAACGCCTACTCAATGTGTCAGGGCGCGAACAACACCTGCTTGCAAGCGACGTTCAACTGCCCTGATCTCGCCTTTTCGGAAGGCAGCACCCGCACGGTTGA
The DNA here is from genome assembly GCA_050304975.1 of Polyangiaceae bacterium. Taxonomy (GTDB): domain Bacteria; phylum Myxococcota_A; class Polyangia; order Polyangiales; family Polyangiaceae; genus SZUA-265. Next base: position 1,366 of record JBNLEN010000079.1, on the reverse strand, counting down.
GAAACTTCTCGAGTGCGCCGAACGCTATGAGACGGCTTCCTGCGAAGAGCTGCGGGACGGCAGCCTGCCCGACTGCGTGACTCCAGGCACATTGGCCGAGGGCGCTCAGTGCTCGTTTTCATCACAGTGCGAATCTCTGGCCTGCAGTCTCGAGGGCGAGTGCGGCACCTGTGTCCCCTCGGCAGAGCCGGGCGGAGCCTGCGGGCCCGAGGTTGGACTGTGTCCCAATCTGTATGTCTGCGAAGCCGGGATCTGTGAGCCAGGACCGAGCTACATGCCTGGAACCAACGTTCTGGGGGAAGAATGCACGGGGGGTGGTAGTTGCGACTCAGGGCTGACGTGCCGCTCGGGCGTGTGCGCTCCTTATCCGACCGAAGGCGAGGCGTGCGATGACACGCGCCATTGCGTAGGCGGCTCATATTGCGAACTCGACGATTTGACGTGCCACGCTCCGCCGGGCGAGGGAGAGCGTTGCGGCGTCGATGCCTTCACCGGGGGAGCCGCCTATTGCGGTGGCGACCTGCGTTGTAAGCGGAGCACGGACAGCGAAGGTCTGTGCGAGCTACTTCCTACAAGCGGGCAACCCTGCCTGTTTGATGCTGTGGAAAACCAGCTAGCTATCGTATCCTGCGACAAGACCTCGCGCTGCGATGAATCCCAAACTCCCCCGCTGTGCGTTCCCAAGTCGGAGCGCGGTCAGCCCTGCCAGAGTATCCTCGATTGCGTGGATGGCGCGTCCTGCCTGTGCCCCGATCTGAGCTCGGATTGTATCGAGCGCATCTGTGGCGAAATGCAACTGGGCGGACAACCTTGCGACCAACCTGGCGACGTTTGTCACCCCGCCTATATTTGCGACGGCGGCACGTGCCAAGCCGTGGAGTCCCAGGGGTTGTTTGCATCCAGCTGTGGTGGGTAACTAGACCACATTCCACAAATTTTGACGCATCCGGGGTGATTACCCGTATCCGCCAGCTCACTTGAAGCGGCGCGTTGTCGTCCACGTGGTAGATTTCTCGGACATGGGTAGGCATCCGCAGTTCGTTTGGCACGACACGGGAAGCATCCGCATCATGGTGCACGGCTACCAGCCGCCCACGGATGAAGAGTGGTCGCGCTTCATGGCCGAGACCATCCAGCACTCAGACGGCGAGTACCGCTACGCCGACAGGAAAGGAGCGGTGATCTACTCGCGAGGGGCGATGGCGACGCCCCGTCAGCGCAATGAATTGCGCAAACTCGAGTTTGCTGGGCGCCATCTCCCGACGCTTGTATTGATGACCGACTCACGCTTTGCCCGAGGGGTCGCCACGGCCGTAGGTTGGCTGGTCCCCGCTCTCAGGAACTTCCATGCCTTCCCCACAAGCCA
>JBNLEN010000078.1:0-28749 GCA_050304975.1 Polyangiaceae bacterium | reverse complement strand
TTTTCGGAGAGCGAAGTGACCCCCTCTTTTTTGCACCGCTTTGCAAAGCGCGAAATCGTGGAGTATCCGCAAGTCCGCGTCTTGGTGCTCTTCGGCTGTTGCGGGAGAACACCCAAACCCTGCCTGGAAAAATTGCACGCTATCGCCCTGTGGGTTGACATCCCTCGGTGGCCATGGTTGGCGGTGTCGGCTTCAAGGAACACAAATGGAACGCAGAAGATTCGTAGGAAAAGCGCTGCCGCAGCTGGCGGCCGCAGGCGCGGCGGCCCTGGCCCTCGGTTGCTCCAAGTCCGGTGACGGCGGGCCGGGGGCAGCGGGCAGTTCAGGGGGGAAAAAGGGCAAAAAGGTCCGTTGGCGACTGGCGTCGTCTTTTCCTCGCGGTCTGGACACGATTTTTGGAGCCGCTGAGTCTCTGTCCCAACGCGTGGCGGCGCTCACCGACGGCCGATTCACAATCAAGATCCACGCGGCGGGTGAGATCGTGCCCGGTCTCGAGGTGCTTGACGCAGCGCAAAACGGCAGCGTCGATATCACTCACACCGCCAGTTACTACTTCACGGGCAAAAATCCAGCGCTGGCCTTCGATACCTGCGTGCCCTTCGGCATGACCGCCCGCCAGCACGCCGCCTGGCTGCTGCAGGGGGGCGGCATGGACCTGATCCGCGGCCTATACAACGACTTCAACGTGATCAACCTGCCCGGCGGCAACACGGGGACGCAGATGGGCGGCTGGTTCAAGCGAGAGATCAACTCGGCCGAGGACCTCAAAGGCCTGAAGATGCGCATCCCAGGGCTGGGGGGCCAGGTGATGAGCCGTTTGGGAGCCACCGTGCAAGTGCTTGCGGGCGGGGATATCTTCCCGGCACTGGAGCGCGGGGCGATTGACGCGACCGAATGGGTCGGACCTTACGATGATGAGAAGCTCGGCTTTCATAAGGTAGCCAAGCTCTATTACTACCCCGGTTGGTGGGAGCCGGGCCCCGCGCTGACATTCTTGATCAACAAGAAATCGTGGGAGCAGTTGCCCAAAGACTATCAAGAGGTATTGCAGACAGCTGCGATCGAGGCCTCCGTCGGTATGCAGACCCGCTACGATCTCGGCAATCCCCAGGCGTTCAAACGGCTGCTCAAGGAAGGCGTGCAGCTGAAGCCTTTCAGTCAGGACATCATGGATGCTGCCGCCACGCAGTCGCGTGAGCTGCTGGAAGAACAAGCTGCGAAAGAGGCCGGCTACAAGCAGGTGTACGAGCATTGGAAGTCCGCTCGTGATGATATGAATGCTTGGTTCGGCACCGCGGAGCTGGCCTATGCGCAGGCCATGTTCAAGCCGCCAGCGGGGTGAAACTTGCACAAGATCATCGCCGCAATTGACCGCTTCGGGGAATGGAGCGGCCGCGCCATCTCTTGGTTGGCCCTGCTCATGGTGTTGGTTGGCGCGTGGAATGCGGTCGCTCGCTACGGGGGCAAGTTCATCGGCGCAGACATGAGCTCCAACGGCTTGATCGAGGGGCAGTGGTATATGTTCAGCCTGCTGTTCTTGCTGGGGGCGGCGTACACCCTCAAGCGTGACGAGCACGTGCGGGTGGATGTGCTCTACAGCCGCCTGAGCCCGAAGGCGCAAGCCTGGGTCGACCTGTCAGGTGGGGTGCTGCTGCTGATCCCGTTCTGCATCTTTGCGATCGTGGTGACTTGGCCCGGCATCGTGGAATCGATTTCGATCCAGGAGCAGTCGCCGGATCCTGGCGGCTTACCGCGCTATCCGCTCAAGGCGATGGTGCCTGTGGCGTTCGTGCTGCTGCTGGTGCAAGTGATATCGGAGCTGCTGAGCAAGGTGTTGGTGCTCATGGGGCAGGATCCGCCCGCTGGCGAGGCGTCCGCTTCGAAACCCGAGGGCGAAAGCGCAGAGCCAAAAAACAAAAGCGCAGAGCCAAAAAACACGGGGGGCGCGAGTGATGGATGAGCTGCTCGGGCCTTTGATGTTCGTCGTTACCTTCGTCCTGATCTTTTCGGGATATCGGGTGGCGTTCGTGCTGGGCGGCATCGCCCTGTTGTTCGCCTTCATCGGCGTTGAGGTCGAATACTTCGATTGGGATCTGCTGTACGCATTCCCCAGCCGCGTGTTCGGCATCATGAGCAACTACATTCTGCTCGCCGTGCCGTTCTTCATCTTCATGGGCACCATGCTCGAAAAGAGCAAGCTGGCCGAAGATCTGCTGACGACCATCGGCATGTTGTTTGGCCCCGTGCGCGGTGGTTTGGCTCTGGCGGTGGTGTTCGTCGGAGCGCTGCTGGCTGCCGCGACCGGGGTGGTGGGGGCATCCGTGGTGGCGATGGGGCTCATTTCTCTGCCCGTGATGCTGCGCTACAACTACTCCAAGTCGCTTTCGGCGGGTGTGATCACGGCTTGCGGCACTCTGGGGCAGATCATTCCGCCCAGCGTGGTGCTGGTGGTCTTGGCGGATCAATTGGGCGTGTCGGTAGGTGATCTGTTCGTCGGTGCGCTCATCCCCGGCCTGATGCTGGCGGGTATGTACGCCATGTACACGTTTGGTGTGGCTTGGCTGAAACCGGATGCGGCGCCAGCCCTTCCCGCTGAGCAGCTGGAAGTGAAGGGCGCCGCGCTGGGCAAGCGCGTGGTGCTGGTGTTGATCCCACCGCTGATGCTGATCTTGCTCGTCTTGGGCAGCATCTTCGCCGGGGTGGCAACGCCCACCGAAGCTGGGGCATTGGGCGCCGTGGGAGCGATGATCCTGGCAGCGCTGAACAAGCGGCTCAGCTGGGAGTCTCTGAAGGAGACGATGCGCTACACCACGCGTCTCAGCTCGATGGTGATCTTCCTGCTGATCGGCGCCACGGCATTTTCACTGGTGTTCCGCGGTCTGGACGGTGACGTCTGGATCGAAGAGCTGCTGACCGGCTTGCCCGGGGGCAAAGTGGGCTTGCTGATCGTCGCCAACCTGGTGATCTTCGTGCTCGGCTTCTTCATCGATTTCTTCGAAATCGCGTTCATCATTTTGCCCCTGCTGGTGCCGGCCGCAAAGATCCTAGGCATTGATCTGGTCTGGTTCGGCGTGATGATCGGCATGAACTTGCAGACTAGCTTCCTGACGCCCCCGTTCGGCTTTGCGATCTTCTACCTGCGTGGGGTGGCGCCACCGGAAGTGAAGACCACGACTATCTACAGGGGAGTCGTGCCGTTCATCATCATTCAATTGATCGGCTTGACGCTGGTGTGTCTGTACCCAGAGTTGGTCACCGCGCTACTTGATTGAGCTTGCGATCGCCTCAGCGACAATAACAGCGTCTTTGGCGATGGTGTTCAAGGCACCCAGGCCTGCGGTGCGGAAACCGACGAAGTACAGGTTTGAAGGCGCCCTACCGCCCGCCTCGGCGGCGACCACGGCGCGCGGTCGGCCGCGCTCGTCGAGCTGTGCTTCGACTTGCGGCAGGAAATCTGGAAGCCCGGGGCTGTAGCCTGTACCGAGCAAGATCGCATCCACCTCCAGCGAGCGACCGTCTTCAAACACTACGCCGGACCCGGTGAACTCTCGGATACCTGGGTAGAGCCCGATCTGGCCTGAACGAATGCACGCCAAGGTGCCAACGTCGATCATCGGTACCTGACCGTACTTCACCATCGCCGTGACGGGACCGTATTCGAGTGGCTTCAGGCCGTAGTCAGAGAGCGGTCCCAGCTGCGCCCGGGCCTCCAGCTTCATGTAGGCGTCTTGCACCAATAAAGGGAGGGTTGACGAGCCCCAGGCTTTGAACCAACGCGCTGGTCCAAATCGCATCAGCTCCAAGCTGTCTCGGCTGAAGACGTTGACGGGGCCGCGCACGCTGAGCGCCACCTGTACGTCGTGCTCCGCGAGATCCAGGGCTATTTCACTGGCGGAATTGCCGAAGCCGACGACCAGCACCCGCTGGTTGAGAAATGGCTTCGAGTTCTTGTAGCCGGCAGTGTGTGAAAGCTGTCCGGCGAAGCGCGACTGCCCGTCGAACGTCGGCACCACGGGCACGCGGGTATTACCGCTGGCCACGACCAAGGACCTGGCGGTGAGCTGCTGACCGCTAGCAAGAGTCAGCAGCCATTGTTTCCCGTCGGGCTCAGCCCGCACGACACGCTGACCTAGGCGTGGTTGCAGTTTGAAGTGCTGGGCGTATGTCTCCAAATAACTCGCGACTTCGTCGCGACTAGGGAACGTGGGGTAGTCCTTGGGGAAGCGCAAGCCGGGCAAGGCTGAGGTTTGTTTGGGCGTGTGCAGATGCAAACGGTCATAGTGGGCCCGCCAGCTATCTCCGACGCGCGGTGCCGCGTCGAGCAACAGAGCTCGCTGCCCGCGCTCGGATAACATCGCAGCGACGCTCAAGCCCGCTGGACCGGCACCGATGATGGCCGTTTCTGTATCCACATCACCTCCTAGCCGCTGCTAGCTAAGCGTGTCTTTGTGGTGGGATCAATCCGGAGCGCGATCGATTGGCTCGCGCTGGGTGATGGTTTGAGGACATTTTCAGACGGACGCTGTGCAGTGACGGCGCAAACTCCCGGCTGCAGGCCGCTTCTGCACTTGGAGCGGGGTGCCGGTCTGGCAACCTGGTGGGCGCTGGGGAACAATCAGTAGATGCATCGCATTGGCCGTTTCGTTTGCTTGGTCGTCGCCTCGTGCCTTGGGGTATCGGGTTGCAGCGCGCCTGCTGACGAAAGCCCCTCCAATCCTCCGCCAAGTGGCGGCACTGGGGGTACTCCGGATCAGGTGGTCCCTGACAACACCGCGGGCGGGGGGATGGACAGCGACCTCAATCCGATGCCCACCGCGATGGGTATGCCGACGATGATGCCGCCACCAGCTGACACGACGATGATGGACCCGATGCCAATGCCAAATCCGACCGGGGGGAACATGCCCACCGTCGAAGGTGAGATTTACAAGCTTCAGACAGGGGGCAACGTATTCCTCGAAGCGAACGGGAGCACCGGGCGCATTACCAGCCTGAGACTGGACGCCACCGAGCTGTTGACTAGCGATATGGTCAATGCGCTCAACTACGGGTCGAGTTTCTGGACGAGTCCCCAAGACAGTTGGGGCTGGCCGCCGCCGTTGGATGACACAACCTACACCCACGCGATTGATGGGGATTCGGTCTTGTTCACCAGCGCTCCGACCGTGCAGGGGACCGATACCGTCAGCATTACGAAGCGCTTTCGCGCGATGGCCAGCCACCTCGAACTGGAGTACACGATCACCAACGGCGGAAGCGCGGCCATTCAAGTGGCGCCCTGGGAAATCACGCGCGTCCGCTCCAGTGGGATCAGCTTCTACCCGTCAGGCAGCGTGGTCACCAAAGAAGAGCTGGCAACGACCGCCGTCGACGGCATCACCTGGCTGGACTACGACAATGCTGGGATCAATGGCACGGGCCTGAAGAACGTGACCGATGGCGCCGAAGGCTGGTTGGCGCACGTCGATCAAGGCGTGTTGTTCCTAAAGCGTTTCGACGACATCCCCGCCGAGCAGCAAGCACCCGCAGAGGGCGAAATCGAGATCTACGCCGATGGCGCTCGGGACTACGTGGAGCTGGAGCAGCAAGGTGCCTATGTGACCTTGGAAGCCGGACAAACCTCAGCGCCCTGGAAGGTGCTGTGGATCGTTGAGGCCTTGCCGCCAGATATGGACGTGAGCTTGGGCAGCGCTGCGCTGGTCGAATACGTTCGCGGCCTCTGAGGCGAGCGGCTGCGGTTCTTGGAGCCGAGGGATCAGTTCACCCGGCTCCACTCATCCAGGTAGAAGTGCACCAGCGCCTGCGTATTCAATCGATTGCTGGGCACATCCAGGCGTGAGGTGTCAGCGCTGAAGCGGAACATCTGGTCGAGCACCTGATCGTTCAGATAGCTCAGCTCGATCCCACGACGGCTCGCGGGTTGCAGCGGAGGGTGCGCCGCGGCTTCGAAGGGCTCGTGGGCGGCTAGCACGAAGCCCCATTCTCCGAACGACGGAACCAGCGCGTGATAGGGCCAGGTGTGGAGGCCTACCGCCTCCAGCGTTGTCACGTTGCACCAAAATGTCTGTCGCGCGAGCAGGGGAGAGCTGGCCTGAACCACGATAGCGCCGCCAGGGGCCAGGTGTTGTCGCACTAGGCTGTAGAAGCGTTCGGAGTACAACTTACCCAGTGAATAGTTGCTGGGGTCGGGGAAATCCAAGAGCACGATGTCAAACTGTTCGCCGGCTTTGCGCAGAAATGCCATCGCGTCTTGGTTGACGATCTGCACGCGAGGATCATGCAGCGAGCCCCGGTTGAGTTCCCGCAGTGGCTCGAATTCTCGGCCTAGGTTAGTCATTGCCGGATCCAGATCGACGAGCACCAAACGCGTCACATCGGGCCATTTCAGCACCTCGCGAGCGGCGAGGCCGTCACCACCGCCTCCGATCAAGACCCTTTGGGCCGTTTCGTTGACCAAGAACGCTGGGTGCACCAGGGCCTCGTGGTAACGAGCTTCATCACGCGAGGCGAACTGCAGATTGCCATTCAGGAACAATTCGAATCCGGCTTTGCGCTGCGTGACCACGACACGTTGATACGGTGACTGTTCACTGTACACAACCTTGCCCGGAAACATCGTTTCTTCGCCGATTTGTAGCACCCGATCGGTGAAAGGCAGCAGCGCCAACAACCCGAGGAGGACCAAGCTCGCTCGCAGCCGCGCAGCGCGGAAGTCGGGCGTGCTGGACTCAGGGCCGCCGGACTCAGCGCCGTCGGCAGCCAGACGCGGCAGCACCCACGTGGACGCTAACGCGACGGCCGCGTTCAGCGCCCCGCACACGACTGAGCTGCGTACCAAGCCAACCTGAGGCACCAGCAACAAAGAAAAGCCGAGGGAGCCCAACAGCGCGCCGGCGTAGTCGAAGGTGAGGGCTTTGGCGATTAGGTCTTTGAACGTGACGTGACGTTCTAATACGCGGATCAGCAGGGGCAATTCGAGGCCAACCAAGGTCCCGACGGCAACCACGGCGGCGTACAGCAAGACAGCGAACGAGTCTGTGTACGCGAAGGCCAAAAAAAGCCCTGGGGCACTCAAACCGCCGATGATCGCGGCGCCAAGCTCCACGTCGACGAACACCCAGGCGACCCGCTGCGCGACGTACTTGGACAGGTAGGCGCCAAGTCCGAGCGCGGAAAGGTAGATGCCAATGATCAGCGAGAACTGCCGAACCGAGTCGCCCAGCAGATAGCTGGCGACAGCGGCCATGGACAATTCGTAGACCAGACCCGCGGTCGCGATGACCAGCACCATCGCAAGCAACCAGAGCGGATCGCGCGGCCGAGCCCGCTGTCGACCTGGGGCTTCGACATTGGACCGAGCTGGCGCGTCGCCGCGGCTTGGCGCAGCACTGCCACTCCCTCCAGTGGTCAAACGACCTGGCGCGGCCGGTTGTTGGGGATCAGCCACCCACTGCGGCGGAGATGATCAAACTCAGCCCGATGATCACGGAGCCGATGACAATGCCCAGCGCGGTGTTCTGATCTTCTTCGATTTCTTTTCGCAGCGAGAACGGGGTCATCATCTTGATGATCAGAAAGCTCAACCCGAACATGATGACGCCAATGGCGCAGTAGACCACGGATGCGACGACTGCTTGTGCGAACGGTGCCCACTGAATATCCATGCTTCGCCTCTCAAAACCGCGGATAAGTCCGCTAAAACGCTTCGATCAGTACACGAACTGAGCCCGGGGTGCGACTCCCTTTAGCCATTTTTTGGGATCCCAGCTGTCTCTCCGGTTGGACGGAAAGTGGTCGGCCGGGTCGCATTTTGTCGGTAAGTGCGGCTTCCGTAAGGACTGACGTTCCGTTGCTGGGTACGCCAATGTCGTTGCGTTTCTTACTCCCCCGGCGCTGGCGAGTGCCCTCAATTGCCATCGGCTGCGTCGTCAAGCGCTTGGTGGCCGTGTTAGGCTCCGCCTCGGACGATGGATTGGCTTAGTGATGTGTCGGGGATGATGACGAAGTTTCCAAGGCCGTTGGCGGCAGCTTTGCTGGGTGGGACGCTGTCGGGCAGTGCGCTGATTGTCGCAGTTCCTGCGCCGGCGTTGGCTCAGACCCCCACAGAGCTCGCGGAAGCTCGCAATGCGTTTAGGGAAGGGCTCTCCTTGGAGGCCGCGGGAAACTGGGCGGCGGCTCTGCGCAAGTTCGAGCAGGTGGCACAGGTAAAACTCACGCCGCAGGTGCGTTTTCACATCGCGCGCTGCAAAGAGCACCTAGGCCGTCTGAACGAGGCTCTGGGTGAGTATCGCATCGCCGAGTATGAGGCGGATCAGCAATCCTTGAGCGAGGCGGACGAGATGAAAGCTTCGCGTGAGCAACTGGAAGCTCGCATCCCGAGGGTGATGATCCTGCGCGAAGGCGACGCCGCACAAAGTCGCATCAAGTTGGACGGCGTTCAGCTGGGCGAAGCGTCGTTGGCGGGGCCCGTGACCGTTGACCCTGGAGCGCATCGCTTGGAGGCCACGTCGTTGAACGGACAGGTCTTCGAAACCCAATTCGTCGCCGAGGAGAACAAGACCGCGACCGTGTCGGTGAAATTCGAGGAAGGCTCGCCGGCGACTCCACCGAAATCGGAGCAAGCCCCCCCCCAATCGGGCGTGGAAGACAAGCCGAACGAGGGGGGGATCCCCGCGGGCACTTGGTTGTTGGCTGGCGTCGGCGTCGCTGCCATTGGCGGCGGAGTATTTGGGTTGATCCAGGCCGGAAAAGCAAAAGACGACCAGGCTGCGGCCCAGTCCAGGATCGGTGACTTGTGCGTGCGCGAGTTTTGCCACCCTGCGGTGGATACCGCCGACGTGGACGCGCTGGAACAGGCGCAAGGAGACGAGAAAATGTTCACCGGTATCGGTTATGCGGGCTTGGGTGTTGGGGCGCTTGCTTTGGGCGTGGCGGCATACTTGTGGATCGACAGCGACTCTGACGACGCCCAAGCTTTGGGCGAGGGGGTTTTCGTGAGCGCGCAGCCAGGAGACGCTCGGGTCTTGGTTCGGGGGAGCTTCTAATGCATGTGCTGATGAACCCTCGGTACTATTCGTTGCTGGTCTATTCGTTGCTGGTCGGCACCCTACTTCTGCTGAGCGGTTGTGACGGAGAACGACACACGTTCCTCACGGCGAGTGAGTTCGAGGATCGTTTCGGGCGTCCGGAGAGTCTCGGGGATGGGGACGCGGGCTCGTCGGATGATGATGCCGACGACGATCTCGACGATGATGTCGACGACGACCTCGATGATGATCTCGATGACGACACGGGCGATGACGACACGGGCGATGACGCGGGCACCGCCATGGCCGACGCCGGAATTGCCTGCGACCCGGGGCTGGAGCCCTGCGGCATGCAATGCGTCGACACGCAGGAGGACGCCGAACACTGCGGAGCGTGCGATAGCGCCTGCCCGGAGGACTCCGCCTGTGTGGATGGCGACTGTGTTTGCGATGGTGAGCTGTCGCTGTGTGAGGGCAGCTGCGTCGACCTGCAGAATGACATCAACTTCTGCGGTGATTGTGACAATCCGTGTCCAGGCGATGAAGTCTGTCAGCAGGGACAATGCCGGCCAGACTGCAGTCAAGGTCTACGCCTGTGTGATGACCGCTGCGCCGATACCAACGTGGATACCGAGCACTGTGGAGCGTGCGGCAACGACTGCGACCCGGGCCAGGTCTGTTCCGGTGGCTTTTGTGTTGCGGACTGTCAGGCGCCATTTGTCGCTTGCGGTACATCCTGCAAAGATCTGACCAACGACTTGCAGAACTGTGGCGGCTGCGGTGATGTGTGTGACCCGGGTGAAGACTGCATCAACAGCCAATGCGAAGTGGTGCTCGAAGATTGCACCAACGGCGTCGATGACAACAATGACAACTTAGTTGACTGCGCGGACCCCAACTGCCAGGCGGGCTATCGCTGCATGCCCAACGCACCGTCTGGGTGGACGGCGATTGCGCTGTCCACCGTTGGGCAGGGCCAAGTCCCGGCCTGCGCTGGCGCCTACAGCAACGTCGAAGTGACTGACTTGCACCAAAACCCAACCGGTGATCCGCTGGCGTGCAGCTGCAATTGCAACACCAACGGGCAAACGTGTGAACTGGAACCCATCGTTTGGGAAGGCACCAATTGCGGGGGCATCCCGTGGACGCTCGACCCATCGCAATGGTTCGAAACCGGAGAGTGTGGAGAGATCCTGTTGCCTGTGATCGTCGGCGATCCGCCGGCTGAAAGCATCACAGCGACGCTACACCCGCCCGCCAACACGACCGGCACTTGCCAGACCAACATCGACAATCGGCCAGAAGTGGACTGGGAGTTCAACGCTCTCGGTTGTGCGCTACCGAGTGTGGCGGGGGCGGGCTGCGGTGGAGGTACCCAATGTCTGCCGAGTCCGCCTCAGGGCATCATCGGCATGTGCGCTTACCGCATCGGGGTTTGGTCGTGCCCTGCAGCATTTCCCGACCGGCAGATCTTTCACACCGACGTCACCGACGCGCGAGATTGCGGTTGCGGCTGCACCGTGACCTGCCCGGATTTCATCACCGAACACACCGGTGATCAGTGCACCAACGACCCGACGACCGTAGGCACACAAGTGCCCACCGACGGAACCTGCACTCCGATCGAACTCGATCCGAGCACGGACCCCACCTACAACCAGATGGGCACGACCTACTACGACGAAACTCGCTCGTATGAGATCCCTGCCGCGACCTGCCCGGGCGTAGTGCAGACGAGTGGTGGGGTCACGGGGGTGGGGTCGGTCACCGTGTGTTGTGAATAGTCGCAGCCGGTCCGGCGACGCACCTCAGCTGCGACCATGAAACTCTCGCGCCGGCAAGCCTTGACCGCCCTGTGGGGCACGCCGTTGATGGGCGGCGCGCCCGCGTGCAAGCGCGCGCGAGACTTGCCTGGGGCGTTCCTTGGAGCTCGTCATGATGTTGGCCATTTGCTGCGCAACGGGCCGAAGCCGGTTTCTGGCGCGCCGACAGAGCGGCTGCAAGTCGCGATCGTGGGCGCCGGTCCAGCGGGCTTGAGCGCGGCCTGGAAGCTGCGCCGCGAAGGTATCCACGACTTTGTCGTTTTCGACCTCGAAGCGCAGCCGGGTGGTACGAGTTGTTCGTCGGAAGAGGGCATCGTCCCGCATCCTTGGGGGGCTCACTATGTGCCGCTGCCGCTTCCACACCACCACGACTTGATCGCATTGCTGGATGAGATGGGAGCGCTCAGCAGCACCGATCCGCCAACAGCCAAAGAAACCCAGCTGGTCCGTTCTCCTGAAGAGCGCTTGTTCGCCGAAGGCAGCTGGCATGAAGGCTTGTTTCCTGTGGCTGGCGCGAGCCCGGAGGATCTTGATCAGTGGCGGCGGTTTTCAAAGCAGACGCGGGCCTACGCGGACTATCGCGACTCCAAGGGGCGGCGTGCATTCACGATTCCCTCAGCGTTTTGCTCGGATGCGGAGGAGCTGAAGGCGTTGGACAGGATCAACGCCGCCCGTTGGCTGGATGACCATGACTACACTTCAGCGCGATTGCGCTGGTACGTGGAGTACGCTTGCCGCGACGACTATGGAACGACGCTAGCGCAGACCAGCGCCTGGGCAATGCTGTTCTACTTCGCCGCCCGGGTGCCATCGTCCAAGGAAGAGTCGGCTCCTTTTCTGACCTGGCCTGAGGGCAACGGACGCATTGTGAACCATCTGCGCTCCAAGTGTGAAAAGCAGTTACGCCTGAACCAACTCGTGACGGACGTATCCCAGAGCGCTGAGCGGGTGCGTTTGAACGTGCTCGAGGCCGACACCGGCACGAGCCGCGTGTTGGAAGCCGAACAGGTGATCCTGGCGGTGCCACGTTTCGTCGCCCAGCGCATCTTTAGCGAGTTTCGCGCCCAGCCCCCGGAATTTCTCAAACCGTTCAGCTACAGCGCGTGGTTGGTTGCCAATCTGCACCTTTCAGGCAGACCGAAGCAGCGCGGGGTCGACCTGGCATGGGATAGCGTGATCTACGAGAGTCCCGCTCTGGGTTATGTCGACGCCAGCCATCAGACCCTGCGAGATCGAGGCCCGACCGTTTGGAGCTACTACTACCCGCTGTCGCAGTACGAACCGGTCGAGGCCCGGAGATGGTTGCTTTCGGCCAAGCGCGAAGACTTGGTCGAGGGCGTCGTGAGCGACTTGCAGAGTGCGCATCCGGATCTGCTGGACTACGTTCAGCGCGTGGACGTTTGGCGGTGGGGGCACGCGATGGTGCGCCCTTCGCCGGGACTGATTTGGGGTGGCGCGCGCCAGGCAGCAGCCGAGCCCCGCGGGCGAGTTCGTTTCGCACACTCGGATCTGTCGGGGTTGGCGCTGTTTGAAGAGGCCCAGTACTGGGGACTGCGCGCCGCATCCGAGGTGTTGGGGCAGCTACAGGGGGCAGCGCCCCCAAGCGAAGCGCCCAGCGGCAGTGACGGCGGCCCGGCGCCGGGATAAGCTCGGGAGCGGCGTGAGCAAGCAAGTGATCAGCCTGGGTCCGTGGCTTTGGGGCCCCCGCATCGATCTGGCGGCCTTCGGCGGCAGCGCGGCACTGGCGCTCGCCCTCGTCGGCTTGGGGCACTGGCTGGGCTTCGGCGGTGGCGACCTGCCCGAATGGGGGTGGGTTGCCTTCGTCTTGCTAGTGGATGTCGCGCACGTCTATTCGACTCTGTTTCGCACCTACTTCGATGCTTACGAAGTCCGACGACATCGGGTGCGCTACTGGGGATTGCCGCTCGCTCTGTATCTGGGCGGAGTGCTGCTGTACCGCGCCGGGGATCTGTGGTTTTGGCGCGTGTTGGCGTACGTCGCTGTGTTTCACTTCATCCGACAGCAGGTGGGGTGGACGGCGCTGTATCGAGCGCGTGCCAAGCAGTCGTTGGCCGACAAGTGGATCGACGACGGTGCTATTTACGCCAGCACGCTATTTCCCGTGATCTATTGGCATGCCAACTTGGATGTCACTCGCTTCAATTGGTTCGTTGAGGGGGACTTCGTCAGCCTTGCGGTCGCTGCCACGCTGGAGCCGTGGGCGTGGGGCGTGTGGATATTCTCACTAGTGCTGTTTGTCGGGCGCCAGGCCTGGCACTTGGTTCACCGCCAGGAGCTGCATTTGGGCAAGCTGATTGTGGTGCTGTCGACTGCCGCGATTTGGTCGGTCGGCATTGTGTTTACCAACAGTGACTTCGACTTCACGGTGACGAACGTCATCGTCCACGGCGTGCCCTACATGGTCTTGCTATGGGCGTACTCCAAAGCTCGGGCGACGCAGGCCGAGCCGACACTAACCCGCAATATCGCGGCCGCGGGAGTTGGCATGTTTCTGCTGGTGCTCTTGCTATTGGCGTACTCGGAGGAATGGGCCTGGAATCACTTGGTGTATCGCGAACACGATTGGCTGTTTCCCGGGGCTGCATTGGCATCGAGTGAAGCTTGGAAGGCCTGGTTGGTGCCGCTCCTGGCACTCCCGCAGGTGACGCATTACGCACTCGACGGCGTGCTCTGGCGTCGCCGGGATACTGCTCAAAGTGCTGCTCAGCGCGTCGCGCTAGGTTTCTCGTAGCGTTTTGATGGCTTTGTGTGGCAGGAAAACGCCGGGTTTCTCTCCACTCGCCATGCGCGCTGCATGGCGGCGCGACTTAACGGCAATGTTTCGCTCCGATGTGCTGACTTCATTCAGTACAGATTGATGTCGAGGTAGCGATGCAGAAGATCGCACTCGTGATTTTGAATGCGATCGGATGATAGCCGAGCGTGCAAGGGGGCTGGAAAGTACGACGCTCTAGGGAAGGGGTGCGACGTTCTTGTCTGCAATTCAGGTGACCTGAACCTTTGCCCTTGCGTGAAGCAACCCAAGCCGGAATAAACGTGGGCGTGAAAAAGAAACGGCCACAGGTTGGAGAAGAAATCAGGCGGGCCCGTGAACAAGCTGGGCTCGACGTTGACCACGTAGCGCGCAAACTGCAGGTTCAGCCCTATCGAGTGGCTAGAATCGAGCGCGGTTCGGAGCCGATAAGTGTCGAACTCGCGTGTGCCTACGCGCATGCCATCGGCTCAAACAAGCGCGCCATCGCTGAGGCGGCGCTTTCACAACTGCTCAAGCGTGAAGGCTTGCGTTACAAAATCAAAGTGCGTCGAGGTTCGCCTCTGCCAGACGTCGGAATGCGTATCAAGAAGCTGCGTCATTCTCAGGGCTTATCCTTTTTGGATGTGGCCACGGCACTCGGGGTTTCTCGCCCGCGCGTGGCACAAGTCGAGCGCGGTGACAAAGTGCTGAAGCCGAGCACGGCCGTTAAGTTGGCCGATGCCATGGGCGTTGAACGCAAAGAGTTGCTGCGTCTCGCTCTTCAGGCAGCCCTCAACAAGGGCGGCCTGGACGATATGCGCGTCGCCGTCGGCTGAATGTTACCAGTCGGGCGCTGAGCCTGGCTAGAGGTTCAAGTTTGGTGGCGTGAACCTTAGAGCGTTTTTAGATAGGCGACCAACGCTTCGCGATCCACTTGGCTCAAGTTTGCCGTGTCGCCGTGATTGTCGCCTCCGCATTCGGGTTCGAATCGGGCCTCCAGGCTTTCGGCGCAGCCGTCGTGCATGAATGGCGCGCGGTAGGCGATGCTCCGTAAGCTTGGCGCCTGCAGCGGCGCCCCCTCAGAAGTGCCGACGTCGTAGCTCTTGGTCATGCCTGAATGCGTGTGGCACGTAGCGCAGCCATGGCTCGTGAACAGCTCAGCGCCCTTGCTCACCAATTCGGAGTCGGGGTGGATGCTGGGCTGAGTAGGCTCGAGGGAAAATAGCCAATCTCGCAACGCAGCTGCTCTTTGTGTCGACTGCTGTGCGGCTCCCATCCGCCGGCCCAAGACTTCCTTCATCAGTTCGGAGATGTCGGCGAATTCACCGTTCCAGTGAAACGGCGCAGTGCCTTCCAAGCCGATGTTCAGTGCTTGAGTACGCCGGACGCCAACGTCCGAAAACCTCCAGGTGCGTCCATCTTCCCCGCCTTCGGGGTGGCAGTTGGCGCAGGAGATGTTGGCTGAGGTGGCCTGATGGAACAAGTCGTGCCCGGTGTCGAGTATGCTGCTGTCTTCGAGCACGATTTCGCGCGTGGGGGTGTCGTGAGCGTCGAGGGTGGTGAGCAGCAGCGTGGCGGGTTGACGTAGTAGCGTCGCTAGCTGATCGGCTTGTGTCGGGCTGAACGCAACGGCGATCGCCTGGGGACGGGTTTGGGAGGCTGGGGCAGTCACCGTGTGTATTGCCGGCTCGCAGCGGTCGACGCCGAGCTCTGGGTCGTTCGGAATGGTCAGCGAGGCGCGCTCGTAGATCCAGGCTGAGACCGACCCCACGTCGTCCATGATGATCGGTTCTTCGGGAGCGATAAAGCGGAGTGGCGCGTTTGGATCGCGCTGACCCGCTTCCGCAACGGCTACATACCGGCTGTCGGACGAAACGCTCACGCTGACCGGAAGGACGACGTTCGCGAGTACGCCGAGCGTGGTCACATCACCGTTGGCGGTCACGCTGGATATGCCGCTGGAGACCAACCCGCCTCCGCAGAAGCCAGATCCGCCGTACGGGGAGTTCTGCCGTTGGGCTTCGATTGTCGTCTCGGTCCCTCGTTGGTGTACGACCACAGGACCAGCTGCCGTAGCCACTGCGCTCCAGGCGACGGACGGGGTGAAGACCCGTCGAGCCTCGTCCGCCGGTAGGGCATCGGGTCCCGCCGTACTGGGCTCTTGGGACTCGACGGGCATGTCTTCACCGGGCGAGGGAGGCACTGCCGCATCCTGATCCTCACGCTCACCACGAACGCCCTCGTCGCTATCTGCGTTCGGCTGTGGCGGCAGTGGGGCGATTTCGACGCCGAGGGCATTGGGCAGCGTGTTGGTTGTCTTGACTCGGAGCTCATGCGCGAAGTCCAACTCCAGCACTTCCGATGTCTTGAAACGCGTCACGTACAGCCGCTCTTGCTGCTGTTCAGTCTGAGGGACCACCACCACATCTCGCAAATCCAGCGGTAACTGGGCCAACGTCTTGGCGGGTCCTTCCGACGCCGGCATGCCAAGCAGTCGCCCGTCTCGGCAGGCGATCAGCAAGCTTTGTAGGCGATTCGAGTAGGCGATGCCCAGGGGGACGCTGCACGCGGCACGATGAACGAGCTGGTCCTGGTCGTCGAAGCTCAGGATCTCACCGGAGCCGCGCAGCGTGGCGTGGAAGCGTCCGCTCGGATCTATGGCGAGTCGGAAAGGCTGCGCACCTTGCGGCAGCTCGATCGTACGCAGGACAGTGCCCGTCGCAACATCCACCAGCCATAGCTTGTCACGTCCAGGATCCGATGCGACCAGGCGCTGCCCATCTTCGGAGAAGAGCAGACTGCCACCGCTGATGGGAGCCACCGGTCGACCTGCACTCACCACTGGGCGTCGGTCGACTTGCGGAGTGCCCAGGTGGGGAGAGTTGATAAGCCCAGCGTCGTCATCCACGATCAACAATGGGCGATCGCGGTCCGGCTCATCCGCGGCTAATTCGATTTTGCCCGAACCGCAGCTGACGACCACTCCACTCAAAACCAGGCAATTCCAGAACCTCATGAGCTCGCTATGTCTGAAGTGACCGAATCAGATCACTCGGCTAATTGGGCTGACTTTTTTCAGCGCAAGCCGAGTCGGCGGCGAAACAATCTCCCATGTTTGGAGAAACAGCGAGCGGCGCAGCGGGCTCGCTGCTAGCCTGGCGGGGATGGGGAGGCAGAGTTCACGACCACCGACCACGCTCAGGAGGTTGAAGCGCGGGTTAACGAGGTTGTCTGCATATGGCGTGGCGCTTTCGCTGGTGGCCGGCGCGTCCGCCGCCTATGAACGGCCTGACGTCTCCGACAGCGAGCAGGCGTGGCTCCGGCAGCTTCGGTATCAGCCGACGGCTGAGTGCCCGGCGCCGGAGTGGTTAGCCAATGAACTTTCTCAGCTGTTGGGTGATCCGACTGAGGGCACATCCGAATTGGTTTGGTACGTAGCAAGCTCAGACGAATACACAGTTGGTGAGCTGAGTGCCCCGCGTTTGGGATGGCACAAGCACTTGCGAGCCGCAGCTTGCAAAGACGTGATCCGCGGGCTGACTATCAGCTTAGCCGTTCATTTGGACACACTGCCCCTCGAAGAACCATCCGACGTGACGTCGGATGAAGAGCTCTCGACGGAACACCCGCAAGTTGCCGATTCGGTAGCGAAGATCGAAAGCCCGACGCCGCCCGACGCGATGCTGACCCCGGTCGGGCCGGTGCCTCCCCCAGAATCCGCGCTGGAATACCCGGTGTTCGATTTTGGACCCGGGCGGGAACCTGAGCCTGAGTCGCCTTGGAAGTTGGTGCCTTTCCTCGGAGTGGAAACGCGAACCAGCGTGGCCCCAGATTCACGGATTGCGGCTCGCGTTGGGGCCTGGATGTCTCACCGGTCGCCAGTCTGGGGAGAGAGCTATTTCGGGCTGCAACTGGCTTACCAGCCTCCGACGAGCACAACCCGCCTCGGGGAGGTGAGCGTGGCTGAGGTGGAGTATGGCTACTGGGCCGCGGGTGCGCACATCTGCCCACCGTTGTTTGCTTGGGGGGAGCACCTACAGTTTGGCCCCTGCATGGCGACCCACGTCGGCGTGTTGTCCGCGGTCCAAGTCGGCGAAGCGGGCGGCGGTCAAGATGTGTTTGCTCTCGGAGAGCTGAACGCCATGCTCCTGGGGCGCTGGGGCGCTGCTGTGACGCAGCTGCAACTTGGCGCTCATTGGCCGATTTCTCCCATATCACTGAAGGTCGACCGCGAGACCGTTTTCCGACAGGATACCGGGGTGAGCGCCGCGCTGGCGCTCGGGTGGCAAATGTGAGCGCTGGGCCTCCGATCCGCGCTGTTCGTCGCCTGGATTTCACTGCCGACGGCGAAGATCGAGTGATCTCTGGTGCGAGCTCGGCTCATGGCT
Source organism: Polyangiaceae bacterium (assembly GCA_050304975.1). Taxonomy (GTDB): domain Bacteria; phylum Myxococcota_A; class Polyangia; order Polyangiales; family Polyangiaceae; genus SZUA-265. The sequence continues at coordinate 10,757 of JBNLEN010000078.1, read as the reverse complement.
CTGCCATGGCCTTGGCTGCTCCTAGCTCGCCCCCGCCCCCTCGACGGCCAGCCAGGACTGGGCCGCAGACGGCGGCGAACGTTCCACCTCCCCGTCGAGCGAGGCCCCGGGTGGCGGCGGTGGAGACATCGATGACGGGGGCTGAGACGGACGAAAGCTTCATGCCCGCCAGCACCGAGCGCCAAGTGGGGGAGGTGGCGCGGCGCCTGGTCGAGCTGCACCTGGACTTCGTCTGGCGCTCCCTGCGCTACCTGGGAATTACCGAGCCGGACCGCGAGGATGCTTGCCAACGAGTGTGGCTCGTGGTGACCAAGAACGCGCTGCGCATCCGCCCCGGAAAGGAAAAGAGCTACATCTTTTCGGTCGTCGTCCGGATCGCGAAAGAAGCGCGTCGCGGGCGCAGGCCCGGTCACGAGCCGTTAGAAGAACATCCGCTCCAGGCTGGCACGCCGAGTCCGGAACAACAGTGCGACCGCGGCAAGGCGCGGGCTCTGTTGAACGAGTTGTTGGTCGATCTCAACCAGGACCAGCGAACCGTTTTCGCGCTCTTCGAAATCGAGGGCTTGAGCACTCCAGAAATTGCGGAGGCCCTCGGAGTGAGTCGCGGCACGGTCGCATCCCGGCTGCGTCTCGCCCGAGACCATTTCCAGCGCAAGTTGGACCGCTATCAGTCGCAATACCGAGCGACACGAGAGAGCCACACGCGCCTATCGGGCGCCAGACTGGAGGCTGAGCTTCTTGAAGGAGGCGACGATGAGTGAGCCGAAGCGCTTGTTGGACGAGCAGCCTTCGGAGCTGCTCCAGGAGCTGCTGGGCTCGGCACGTGCCCAGTGTGCACCGGAGCACGTCAGAGACGCGACCATCGCGCTCGTGGCGACTAGCAGCGCTGCCACGTCGGTGCTGTCCGGTGGCGTCCAGGGTAGCGCATCCGCCGGCGCTCTGACGAGCGGTGCACCCGCAGCAGGCATCGCGACTGCGACTTCTGGAGCTGGGGTCGCGGGGGCGTTGCTCGCGAAAGTGGGGCTTGGCGCCGTGGTCGCCGGCGCTGGCATCTGGGCTGGGTTGACGCTGTCGCCGGCCGTGCAGTCCTCAGCCGTGCAGTCCTCAGTAGATGCCGTGGACGGGGCGGAGCTGGACGAGTCGTTGGCGACGTCGAGTGCAGCGCAGTCAGCACATGCCGGGCTGCAACTGGAATCACAGCCGGGTATGGAAGTGGTCGCATGGCCTCTCGTTGAATCGTCGTCGGCGGCGCCGTCTTCCGGCACCTCGACAGACACAGGGTCGACAGGCATAGGGTCGGCAGGCGTAGGGTCGACGGACACAGAGGCTGCGGTTGAACCGTCGGGGCAAGCTGCAGCACGCGCGCGTGGTCGGGCGTCAGCCGCCCGTCCTCGGCACGTCGGCTTGAGCGCCGAACTCGAGTTTATTCGTCGTGCTCGGCAGCATCTACGCGCTCGTCAATACCAGGCGGTAGAAATGCTAGCCGTGCAGCACTCGGAGCGTTTTGCGGGCGGACAATTCCGCGGCGAGATGCAGCAGTTGCGGATCGCTGCCCGGCGCTTGCTTTCGTCCCAGGCCGACAAGCCCGAGCCAAAGCACGATTAGCGAACTATACTCAAGGTCGTGAATCCAAGCTCACGTCTAAGCTCACGGGGCCGACTGCTGTACACGCCACCCGAGCGCAGGGTGTGTGAATCCAACTTATCCAAGTTTTGCGAATTTCTGAAATCTGAACAGGGGCTGGCGTTGCCCGGGCAGGATGCGCAGGGCTATGCGGCGTTGCACCAGTGGTCCGTCCAGCATCTGGACCAGTTCTGGAGTGCAATCGCCAAGTTCTTCGGCGTCATCTGGCGAGCGCCACCACAAGCAGCTCTCACCAAAGCCGAGATGCCAGGAACTGAGTGGTTCGCTGGTGGGCAGTTGAATTTTGCAGAGCATCTGCTGCGTCACGCGGATGCTCGAGCAGAGGCCGTCGCGATCCTCGCACTGAGCGATTCCGGAGCTCGGCGGCAGTTGACTTTCGGGGAGCTTGGCGAAGCTGTCGCCCGCTGTCGAGCGGGGCTAGTCAAGCTGGGCGTGGGGCAGGGGGACCGAGTCGCAGGGTACTTGTCGAACACCCCCGAGGCGGCCATTGCGTTCATGGCGTGCGCTAGCTTGGGGGCGATTTGGTCGAGCTGTCCTCCCGAGTTTGGCGTGGGCTCGGTGCTCGATCGCTTCCGGCAGATCGAACCAAAGGTATTGATCGCCGTTGATGGCTACGCCTATGGCGGCAAGTGGTTCGACCGCCGCAGCGAGGTTCAGCAGATCCACGAGCAACTGCCCGGGGAGCCCAGCCTGGTGTGGCTGAGCCAAGGCGAAGACCGCCCATCCGGCGTGAGCTGGGAGCAATTGAATGCTGAAACAGCGCCGCTCGAGTTTGCGGCGCTGCCGTTCGAGCATCCGTTATGGATCCTGTACTCGTCTGGCACCACGGGCATGCCCAAAGCCATTGTCCACGGGCACGGAGGGATCTTGCTGGAGCACTACAAGGTACTCGGCCTGCACAGCAACCTCGGCCCAGAGGACCGCTTCTTTTGGTTTTCCACCACCGGCTGGATGATGTGGAACTATCTGGTGAGTGGGCTTTTGGTCGGGGCGACTATCGTGCTCTACGAAGGCAACCCGGGTTACCCAGATCTTGGTGCGCTCTGGCGTCTCGCTGCGGATGAACGGTTCACCTACTTCGGCACCAGCGCGCCTTTCTTGATGGCCTGTCGAGCGCGAGAGCTCGACTTGTCTGGGCTCGATCTGACGCGTATTCGGGGGGTTGGGTCCACGGGAGCTCCGCTGCCCGCGGAAGGTTTCGAGTGGGTGTATGAAAACGTTGGTCAAGACTTGCTGCTGGGATCGGTGTCTGGCGGTACGGACTTGTGCACCGCCTTTGTGCTCAGCTGTCCGTGGCTTTCCGTGCATGCCGGAGAGCTGCAATGCTCGGGTTTGGGCGCGGACGTTCAGTCATTCGACGAAGCGGGACAGCGCCTGATTGGCGAAGTGGGAGAGTTGGTCATCAAACGTCCGATGCCCTGCATGCCCCTCTATTTCTGGAATGATGTAGGGGGCAAGCGCTATGAACGTAGCTACTTCTCCAAGTTCCCAGGAGTCTGGCGCCACGGTGATTGGATCCGGCAGTTCGAAGATGGCGCCGCGGTCATCTATGGTCGGTCCGACTCGACTCTGAATCGCGGCGGGGTGCGGATGGGGACGAGTGAGTTCTACCGCGTCGTCGAAGAGTTGCCTGAGATCCAGGACAGCCTGGTGGTGGATACTTCGGAGCTGGGGCAGGAAGGCAAGCTTTGGCTCTTCGTCGTGCTCAATGGAGCGGATGGCGATGACATGCCAGAAGACTTCACGCTCGCGCTGAAGCGACATCTTCGCGAGAAGCTCTCCCCGCGGCATGTGCCCGACACTTTCGTGCGCATCAGAGCTGTGCCGTACACACTCAGCGGGAAAAAACTCGAAGTTCCGGTGAAGAAGATACTGCAGGGAAGACCGCTCGAAGAAGTCGCCAATCTCGGCACACTGAAGGACCCGGACGCGCTGAGGGAGCTAGCCAAGCGCGCCGCCGCGTTGACCTAGCCGGCCTGCTCAGCTGAGCATCAGTTGTTGAGTCTCAGTCTTTTAGCAGACTCTTGGCGATCACCACGCGTTGGATCTGGGAAGTGCCCTCATAGATTTGAAGCAGCTTCGCGTCCCGCATCAATTTTTCCACCGGGTAGTCTTTGACGTAGCCGTTCCCCCCAAACACTTGTACGGCGTCAATCGCGGTTTGCATGGCGGCGTCGGCGCCGAATGCTTTGGCAAAAGCCGAGTCCATTGGGTTGGAAACGCCGTTGTCCAGGTTCCACGCTGCCTTGCGGTACAGCAGTCTTGTGGCTTCCGTGCGAATGGCCATCTCGGCGATCATGGCTTGCACCATTTGATGCTGGCCGATGGCGACGCCGAAAGCCTTGCGTTCTTTCGCATACCGGACGGATTCGTCCAAGCAGCGCTCCATCAGACCTGTGGCAATAGCGGCAATATCAGGCCGAGTCTGGTTGAATGTGGTCATGGCCAGCTTGAAGCCTCTGCCCTCAGGTGCCAGGAGGTTGGCTTTCGGGACCTTGACATCTTCGAAGCTGACCGCGGCCGTATCACTGGCTCGTTGTCCCAATTTGTCTTCGTGCGGGCCCACGCTCAGCCCGGGGCTGTCGCGGTCGACGATGAACGCCGCGATGCCTTGATGGCGCTTGCTGACATCGCTGGTCGCGAAGACCACGTAAAAGCGCGCCAGCGACGCGTTGGTGATCCAACACTTCTCGCCGTTCAGGACGTATTCATCACCCACCTGCTCGAAGCGCGTCTTCATTCCGGCCACGTCCGAGCCGGCGCTCGGCTCGGTCGTGCAGTAGCTGGCGAACAGCGGCTCGCTCGTGAGCAGGCCGAGGTACTTCTTCTTCTGTTCATCAGTTCCAGCCAGCAAGATGGGCGTGAGTGCCAGGATGTTGGCCATGATGCTGGTCTGGATGCCGCTGCAGCCGTACGCCAGCTGCTCGGTGAGCAGAGAGTTATCCAGGTGGCACATGCCGAGGCCACCGTACTGCTCGGGCACGATGGTATTGACGAGGCCCAGCTCCCAAGCGTCCTTGAATACGTCCATCGGCAGCTTGGCTTCCTGGTCGGCTTTGGCGGCGACTGGGATGATGCGCTCTTCCGCGAAGCGGCGCGCCTGTCCGATGAGTGCCTTTTGTTCGTCACTGAGGCTGAAGTCGAGCATACTCAGGCTTCATAGCATGCAGCTTCAGCTGATGCCGGCGAGTTACTCGCCGCTGGCGGCTCGGGATCCAGACGCGTGCTCAGCGAGCGCATCCTTCACCCGCTGCCGTGCGATGCGGCAGGCTAAGTCGCTCAGATCACACGCGGCGTAGCGGCGTCGGAGTCGGGCAGCCACGGCCACGGTGGTACCAGAGCCGCACATCGGATCCAGCACACTGCCGCCTTCGACACTAGCGGCCCGAACCACTCGTTCCAGCAGGCTCTCGGGCTTTTGGGTGGGGTAGCCCGTGGTTTCTTTGGTCAGCGGTGTGTTGGCGCTCATGGCGGGGCAGTCTTGCCAAACGCTGCCAATGCGGCGCCCCACGTCTGCGTAGTAGCGGTAGGTCTTACCGTTGATGTGCCGTTCGCGATAGCGGCGGCCACTGGTGTCGCGATGTTTGAAGTGCATGCGCAGGCTGGTGTCACTGAATGGCTCTCGCAACGCTGGGTCATCGCCGTTCCAAATCATGCGTTCGCCACGCTGATAGATCAGAATGGTCTGATGGGTGACGCTCGGTCCGCGGCGCTTCTTGCCCCCGTTGCCGGGCACCCAGATGACTTCACCGGCGAACGCGCTGCGACCGAAAACTCGGTCCAGGGCGACTTTGACGTCGTGGATGGCGCGGTGATCGAGCTGTAGCCACAAGCTGCCTTCTCGACTCAGAGCGTCGCGGAAGACTTCCAAACGAGGCTCGAGCATCTCCAGGAAATTGTCCAACCCGCCCCAGTAGTCGACGTAGGCGTGGGCTCCGTGGATGCGCTCGCCATCTTGCTCCCGGGCTCGTCGGGTGCCGCCCGCGTTGAACGGCGGATCGACATAGATCAGCTGAAAGCGCCCATGCTGAGCCACGAGCTCCGGGACTCTATCGAGGCAATCACCCTGCAGGATGCGAGGCGCGTCTTCTCCGGAGCTGCCCGCGTTGGAGGAGCGCTCAACTGGCGTCCGCTTCTTTGCTTTTCTCAACTTGGTCCTCGGCTACAGCTTGTACGCCGAGGGGATCATGCTGGCCAATTTCTCGCAGATCTTGTTCAGTAAGTTCACCGAGAGTGGGCAAAGGGGGCAGCCATTGCCAATGGGGACCGCCCCCGGCGCAGCCGGTGACGCTGGTTTCCGGGGTGCAGCTGATCCGCAAGTGAATGTGGTCATCGTGAGGCAGACTATCTGCCGGCTGCAACATCACGTTTTGTGCCGCCCAGACCAGCTCATCTGGCTCGCCCTTGGCGCGCGCGTACTCGATCAGCAATGCTTCGATGGCTTGACTGCAAAACATCCATTGGATGTGGATGTCCGGGGCCTGGAGTAGCTCTTTGATCACGAACCACTGGCGTTCGACATCCAGGCGGAAGATGTCGCCGCTGGCAGGATCTTGCGCCAGACCGTCCGCCCCGACGCGGATGAAACCAGGGTTGAGGCGCGGTCGCCCAGCGGGAGTCATCACGTACCAAAGCAGATCGATGTCGCGGCCCGAGCGGTGGGAGTTATGACGGGGGATTTTGCCGCCGTGCCGAGCGGACAGGTCCCCGAGCACCAGTTCGGGCCCTCCGGGAAAGCGCTCTTCGACTCTGGCCGCGACCCGCTGCACGGCGCTGACCAACTCTGGTTGGCCCCAATAGGCGTTCCCCTGCGGCCGATAGCGACGAAATCCTTCGCCGGTTCGCGGCAGTTCGACGGCGCCGGTTTGAACGCCGCGATGGGGCAAGCCGACGGATCCGCGGAAGTTGGGAGCCAGCGGCGTGGGGGCACCGATACATCCGGTCGCCAGCAGCAGCGCTGCGATGGTTGGCCAATGCGTCACTGCTCGGGTCACAGTCTGCCCTCGCGATCTAGGTATCCCGCGATCGGGGCCTCCAGTTCGCGCAGCGCAGCTTCCGTTTGGTGGTCCACCGAAAGCTGCAGCTTACCGCGATTGCTGCGCAGCACTCCGGCGTCTTGGAACGATGCCAGCGCGTTCTGCATCACGGGTTTGCTGACGGCTTCACGGCGCTCTACCTCGCCGGCTAGGTACATGCGATTGCCTGTATCCAGCGCGCGCTTGAGCAGATCCTTGTCTGCCAGCTCGTCATCGAGCAGGGCCGCCAGACTGCGCACGAAAATGCGGTAACTTTCGAGGAAATTCCGAATCAACGATGCATAGGCTAGCAGCCATTTGTGTCCGCTCCAGCCATCTCGGCCATGTCCCGGTGCTACCTCGGACTGGGCGCTAATTTCTATGTCGCCAGCTTCGGCCATGCCGCTCAGGACGTCGTCGAAAATTTCCTCAAAGGGTTGGCCGACGCGGAAACGGAATTCGAATTTGAACAAGCGGGACAGGTACTGCACGCGTTCGCTCAAGACTTCGCGCTGCAGTGGCCCTTCACTAGGAGAGAGCATCGCTGTCGCCACCAGTGCGCGCTCGACGAAGAAGTGCACCAGGATGTTCTTCGAGGTGTCGAACTCGACGCGCTTGGCCTCGACGATGGTGTAGACGGCGCCGCTGCCGGCTTTTCGCTTTTTGCGCCCTTCGCGCAGACGTGAAAGTTCGCTGGTTGAGTGCACCTCCAGCATGTCTGCATCGGCGAACATCTGCACTGACTCACGGATAGCTTCGCGTTTGAGCACGCCTGTGGGGGTGGCCAGCGCGGGGGTCCAGCGGGCGCCGAGCGAGCGCAGCGTGCGAAACAGCCGTTCGCAATGCCGCACCAGCTTGTCGTGGGCGATGCCGCGACGGTGGTGACTGAGAGCGGCCAGTGCGGTGAGCGCCCCCGGCGTAACCGCTGTCACGCGATTGATTTCGTCCATCGCGCGGTTGCCGAGCCGAGTGACGACGGCGCGAGCCTGCTTCGGTGTCATATCGGAGCTGCCTTCGAGGCCGAGCTCCCGGGCGATTTCATCCAGGCTCATCACCTGTCCGAATTGCAGGTTGATGCGCCCATAGCGATGCCGCAGCACTTCGGTCGCGCTCAACAAGCCTGCGGCGTCTTCGGCGACCTTTTCGCCACCGCTGATCTCTGCGTGAAATGATTCCGTTTCGACGATGCGTTCGTAGCCAATGCTAATTGGCACGAAGTGCACCGGTCTGGAGTCTTGGCTCAGCGCGCCAGCCACGATCATATTCAGCAAGCCGAACTTCGGTGAGAGCAGCTTGCCAGTGCGGCTGCGCATGCCCTCCAAAAACACTTCAATCGAGTAGCCCTCTTTGATCAGCCGGCGCACGTAGGCATCTACCACGGCCGCGTACAGCCGATCCCCGCGGAAACTCCGGCGAATGAAGAAGGCACCCGCGCGGCGAAAGATGGCGCCCATGGGAAAGAACGAGAGATTCTCTCCAGCCACGATCAGCGGCAGCGGCAGGTTTACCTGGTAGAACATGTACGACACGACCAGGTAATCGATGTGGCTCTTGTGACTGGGCAGTAGGATCAGCGTGCCTTCCTTGGCGCACTCGCGCACATGCTTCAGGCCAGCTTCGTCAATCTCTATGCCGTGATAGATGGCACTGAAGATGCGCTCCAGGGCGACGTCGAAGACGCTGGTGGCGACTCCGCTGGGGAGCGCTTGCATCTTGCTCAAGATCTCGTCGGCATCCTTCAGCAGTTGCCGGTGTTCTTCCGGCGTCGACGCTAGCTTGTCCACGGCCGCGCGAAAGCGGTGACTGCGCAGGATCTCCTGCCGGATCCTCTCAGGCGGCTTTATCGCCGGCCCGGTGATGCTGCGGCGCTCGCGTTCGAGGCGACGCAACATGGTGTAGGTGAGTTTGTTGAGGATACTGGCGTCCGAAGCCGAGCCGACCTCTTGTAGGAAGTCCTTGAGATTGATCGGCTCTCCGGCGCGCAGCGTGACGCTGCCGTAGTTGGACAGGTATTGGGCCACGACGCGCGCCGGGCTGGGCCAGTCTCGAGGGCCAAGCACGCGATCGATGGCGTTGGTGCCACGCGTCGCAGGGCGCTTGGTCCAGACGAACAGTTGAGGGACCAGCAGGATGGGACGCTCGCTTTCGCGCTGGTGGCGGATGAGCGCGTTCATCAGATCTTCGCCCTCTCGCAATCCGCGCCCGCCACTGGCTCCTCCGACCACATCCAGAACACTGGGCGGGCGTTTGAGAAACAATGCCGCGGACCCGTCCGGGCTGGACAGGGCGTCCTTCAACTCGTCCGCGGGGGTAACATCCCGCCTGGGAAAGAGCGCGTTGAGCCAGCCTTTGCCCATCGGGTTGAGGATCCAAAGGCCGAGGTCATTGGCGAAACGGATTTGCGGGAGACCGAAGCGTTTCGTCAGGTGATCAAGCGCCAGAAAGTCGATGAAATTCAGGTTCCGCAGGATGTAGACCACCGTGCCGCGTGAGGCATGTTCGCGCACGGCATCCAGCCACGCTTGGTCCACCGCGATGTTGTCAAAGAACTGTCGATACAGCGCCTTCAACAGCGGGTTCGGAATGTATGGGCGTGTTAAGCGCTTCGACGGCATGTTAGGCCACGCGGGAGCTTTGGTAGCATAGTTCAGACTCGACCATGCAGAAACTGCCCAACCCTCATCTGGACTGCGGACCCATCTGGGCCAGAAGCGTCTGCGTCCTGGCACTGGCGTTGGCCGTTTCTGGTTGCCGCTGCGAGGCGGACGAAATTGAGCCCGATGTTCCGACGGCCAAGCCGGATCCGCAGCGCCGCTGCCAAGGCGCAAAGCCGGGTTCGCACTTCACCATTCGTGCAAAGACCGACGGCACGCCTCTGAGCGCGGAGGACGCTGAGCGCGAGCGCCCCATGCCCTTCGCGGTCGAACTCGGCAATGCCGTGGTCTTCGAACAAGGCTTCGCTGTGAGCTACACCCGTGGCGACGGCCGCCAGACTCAGGCGGGCGTCGCGCTGGTTGATGCGGATGTGGGGCAGGGCGAGCTGATCGACCTCACCCAACTGGTGGGGGATGCTTCTCCGCCACGAGTCGTCGCTCTAGACCAGCAAGTGATCGCTGCCGTGGCCAACAACGATGCGGCAGGCGGCGCGCTGCAGCTGGTGGCCGTGCGACGCGGCGCAGAGCCGCAGTGGGGAGGCGAATTGGACATGGGGGTGGATGATTCGCCGGCCTTCGACCTCGTGCTGAGCGCCGGAGCTCACCCATCCGGAGCGGTCGTCTGGGACGAATGGGACCGAGGACAAAACGTGGGATACATCGCGCTCAGCACGTTCGAGCTCGATCAGCTGGGCAGCCCCACGCCCGCCAAGCGCGTCACACCAGACGGGGTTGATGCGGAATCTCCTCGTCTGGCTCAGCGCGCCGACGGTTTCTGGTTGGCTTGGCAGGCGCTGGGGCGCAAGCCAGGTGCGGATGAAGCGCCGCCTGACGAAGAATTGGAAGACCCGTCGGTGCTGCAACTCTCCCCCAGCTGGATTGAACTCCTGAGGCTCGAGGCGGACGGGACGGCTTTGGGGGATCCCATCAGAGTGACCCCGCAGGATGGATTTGTGCAGGGATTTGACATCGTGGCTGGGCATGGAGGCTCACTCATGGCGGTTTGGCGCGATGCCAAGAGCTCACCCGGCACTCGTGGCGGGGTGGTTCGCATCGCCAGGGTTTCGCCAGATGGGTCCGTCAGCGCGGAGTTCGTCGAAGATCAGGATGTCGGTGCAGGGGTTCCCCTGTTTCTATTCGATCACGATCCGCGGGACGGCGCCCCCCACGGCTGGCTGGTGCTGGACGCGTTCTCGGGCCAAACTCGGTTCTCGGGGCTTTCTCCTGTTGGAAAGCAGCTCGAGCTGCTTGAGACCGATCACACCGTGGGCGTTGGCAGCCTGTTGGCGGCCCACGGTGGCCGGCTATTGCTCGCCCAGCCGCGTGGGCGGGATTCCGTTCTTAGTGCCATCCGATGTGGCGATGGAACTCCCAAGCCGGCGCCGGACCCGAGTTCGGAGGCCCCAAAAGAAGCGGCTCAGTCTGAAGACTGAGCCGCTTGAAA
>JBNLEN010000077.1:0-28906 GCA_050304975.1 Polyangiaceae bacterium | reverse complement strand
TGGTCGCCCGCGGCGACATGGGCGTTGAGCTCGGGGCTGAGGCCGTACCGGCCTTGCAGAAGAAGATCATCGCCAAGTGCGTGGAAGCCTGCAAACCGGTGATCACGGCGACTCAAATGCTTGAATCGATGATCACCAACCCACGCCCGACGCGCGCCGAAGCGTCCGATGTGGCCAACGCCATCTACGACGGCACCAGCGCAGTGATGCTCAGTGGCGAAACTGCCGCCGGCAAGTTTCCCGTACTCGCCGTCGAGACCATGTCCACGATCATCCGCAAGACTGAGCAGGATATCTTCGGCGATTGGATCTATTCCCCCAACTGGCGCTCAGGCGCGCGCGGGGTATCCGTGCCGCGTGCCACCGTGCACGCCGCCGCCCGCGGTGCTCTCGAGGCAGACGCCGCGCTGATTGCGGTATTCACCGAGAGCGGCTACACGGCGCGCTACATGGCCGGCGAACGGCTTCCCATCCCGATCGTCATCTTCAGCCCTAACGAATACACCGTGCGGCGCATGGCCCTGGGCTTCGGTATCCTGCCTAGGTTGGTCAAGAAGAAGTCCACCAGCCACGCCCTGACGATGGAAGGTGAAGAGATCCTGCTCGAAGAAGGACTGGCGAAGAAGGGTGACCGTATCGTGATGGTGTTCGGCTCCAGCCGCAGCCCCGGTTTCACCAATATCGTCAACATCCGCATCCTCGGCGGGGAAGAAGAGGACGACGCGGCTCCCGCCAGCGTGGTGGGACTGAAACCGCCCAAGAAACACGCCAGCAAGAAGCAGGCGAAGAAAAAAGCCAAGAAGAAGTAGCTGCTGTGATCTCGCCGCTGCGTTCCTGCCATTGCCCAGGTGAAAGGAACGCAGATGAGACCACCTACGCGTGCGCTATCAGGCGCAGTGGTGGTGAGTGCTGCGGTGCTGTCGTCGTTCGGGGTGACGAGCGGGTGCATTGATCGCCCAATCGGCACCGTCGAGCCACGCACCACGAGTATTCTCACCACCAGGTTCGACCAAACATCTCCAACCAAGTTGGACTTGCTTCTGGTCGTCGACAACTCAGCATCCATGGCCGACAAGCAGCGAACCTTGGCCAAAGCGCTGCCCGACCTGATCAACACGCTGATCACTCCACCTTGCGTCCGCGCCGATGGCAGTCGCCAACTTCGAAGCAACATCGAAGAGACTTGCGAACCGGGCAGCAAACCCGAATTCGAGCCGCTAGCGGACATCCAGGTGGGCGTCATCACCAGTAGCCTGGGTGGGTTCGGTTCGCCTCACGACTGCCAGCAGCCCCAACAAGCGGATATGGGTCACTTGCTCGCCACCCGACCGCGAGCCAGCGACATTGCCTCGAACTCCGGCGTGCTCAGTTGGCGTCGTGGAGAAGATCCGGGACCGTTCATGCAAAGCTTCACCGAGCTGGTGCCGCGCGCCGGCGATTTTGGCTGCGGTTGGGAATCTGGGCTCGAAGCTTGGTATCGCTTCTTGATTGACCCCACTCCGTACCAAGCCATGGAGCGACAGGCCTGCCGCGAAGGCGACACCTCAGCGCGCTGCGCCAGGGCCGTGCGCGATGGCGCTGGGCAACGCTTGATCGACCAAGAGCTGTTGGCTCAGCGGCGCGCGTTCTTGCGCCCGGATTCGCTGCTCTTGGTACTGATGTTGAGCGACGAAAACGACTGCTCGTTCCGCGAGCACGAGCACAGCTGGCTGCTATCGCAAGCCCAACTCGAACCCGGGATCCCGCGCGCCGCTTACCGCGCGTCGGACGTCTGCGAGACGGATCCCGATGCGGCGTGCTGTCACTCGTGCGCGCTGGCCCCACCAGAGGGGTGTCCCAGTGAAACGAACGAGAAGGGGCAAAGCGTCGGAGCAGGCTGCGCCAACAACTCGGGCCGATTCGACATCACCGAGGAGCCCAGTCCAGATCCAGCAAACCTGCGCTGTTTTGATCAAAAGCGGCGTTTTGGTCTGGATCTCTTGTACCCCGAGCAGCGTTACGTGAACGCGCTCTCATCACCGCAGTTGTGTCCCTTATCTGACACGCTTGATCCGAACGATTGTGGAGCCCAGGATCGGATCGACAATCCATTGTTTCCGGGAGCCAGGGGGGGTGCCGGTCGCGCCTCCGCAGACGAGGTTTTCTTGGTGGGACTGTTGGGCGTGCCTTGGCAAGATCTAGCGAAGGATCCGGCGCCAAGCGCCCCCCTTGAGTACCTGCCTGCCGCCGCATCCACCACAGGCACTCCTGCAGTCCACTGGGCTTGGCTGCTGGGTGAAGCCGGCGCTCCTCCGGGGGACGCGCTGATGCGCGAGTCGATCGAGCCGCGAGTTGGAGAAAATCCGGCAACGTCGAGCGCGTTGGTCTCACCAGATGTCGGACGTCTGGAAAACCCCATCAATGGTCATGAGAGCACCAACTTGGCACGGGACGATTTGCAGTTCGCTTGCATCTTCCCTCTGGAGCAAGCCCGCACCTGCCCGACAGTCGAGGAGGACCAGAAGGCACTGCAAGCCGGGACTCCTCTGCCCTCTTGCGACTGCACGGGATTCGAGTCGGATGAACCCCATCGCAGTCCGCTGTGTCTTGCCGAAGACGGCAGCTACGACAACACTCAGCGCTTCGCCAAAGCCTACCCATCGCTCAGACAGCTGCGAGTGCTTCAGAGGCTGGGCGAGGGCTCCGTGGTTGCCTCGATCTGTCCCAAACAGCTGAGCGCGCCCAATGCCTCAGATTTTGGTTACCGCCCAGCCATGCGGGCCATTGTGAACAAACTCAAAGGCAAACTCCAGGCGTTGTGCTTGGACCGAAGCTTGGCTGTAGATTCCGCGGGCGTCGCTGAATGTCAGATCATCGAGGTTCGCCCCGATCAACCCGAATGTGAGTGCCAAGGCGTTCGGTCCCAACCGACTCAGGCGCAATGGGAAGCGGCATCGCAGGAGCTGCAGGATCAGGGCTGGTGTAGCTCGGATCAAGACTGCGCTCGCCACTGCGGCTGCCTGATTTCGCAACTGCCCGCTGGCTCCGCCGAACTGAACAGCTGCCAGCACGACGACCAATCCACGGCGGATGGCTGGTGCTACGTCGACGCCGAACGTGGGGTTGGGGCAGCAGAGCTCGTGGCAAGCTGTCCCAGCACGGAGCGCCGCAAAATCAGGTTCTTGGGAGAAGCCATTCCCGCAGACGGGTCCACCACCCTGTTGGCATGCGCTGGCTCGACCCTCGGGGCTGAAGAGTGAGCCATAATTGTGGAGGTCCCGTCTGGGGATCTATCAGGCACCGCCCGCTGCCGGATGATGCGGCGGGCGCCGCAGCGATATCAGGTGAACCTCGATCTAGCGGATCGCCTGACCTTCAGCTTTCTTCTTGGCCACACGCGCTTTGAGGATTTGGAAGTAGCGGCGTGCTACTCCGGCACTCTCCGCAGCGCGGGTGACGTTGCCGCGATGACTTTCGAGCATCCGCTCCACGTAGCGCCGCTCGAACTCTTCCACGACCTTTTGGCGCGCGTCACCCAAGGGCAGCGCCAACGCGACTTCAAAAATGTCCGCCTGGTCGTCCCCAGCGGCGTGAAGCTCCGCTTCGGCAGCCTGCGGCCCACCGGTCTGGGTGATGTGCGCGAGCTCTCCCAGAGCCAGGTGGCGCGCCAATGTGTTGCGCAGCTCCCGCACGTTACCTGGCCACGCGTAGTCTTCCCAGCTGCGCAGCAGCTCTTGACTGAGGCTGCCCTCATCTCCTTGGAGCTCACGGCAGAAGTGCCGCACCAAGAGCGGGATGTCGCCGCGACGATGCCTTAGCGGCGGGAGTTCAATGCGCGCCACCGCGATACGCTGCAGTAGGTCGTCACGGAAGCGCCCGGACTGCACTTCGCGATCCAAGTCTTTGCGTGTGGTCGCGATCAAACGGACGTCCACGCGCAACACCTGATTACTACCAACGGGGCGGATCTCCTGCCGTTCCAGGGCGCGCAGCAACTTCGATTGCAACGCCGGATCCAAGTCCCCGATCTCATCGATCACGAGCGTGCCGCCGTTGGCCTGCTCAAACACCCCAGGGCGCGCCATCATCGCCCCGGCAAACGCGCCTGGCGCATGTCCGAACAGCTCGGCTTCAAGCAAATTTGCGGGCACGGCGGTGCAATCGAGCACCACCAAAGGGCCTTGGGCACGTGTCCCCTCATGATGCAGCGCTTCCGCCAACAACTCTTTGCCCGTCCCTGCCTCGCCTTCGATCACGACTGGCACGTCGGACTGGGCCAGACGCTCACACAGCGGGTATAGCCGGCGCATCTCCGTGCTCGCGCCGATCATTTGGCCGTACGCCGTCTTGTTCGACACGTGCACTTGCGGGCGTGCGTCTTCACGGTCCAAGCGAAAGCTCGTCGCCCCAACGCTGACGACTTCCCCCCCATCGAGAAACGCTTCGGTAACGGCGATGCCGTTGACGCGCGTGCCGTTGGTGGAGCCAAGGTCCGTCACCCGCACACGTTTACCCACCACGTCCAGCGCTACATGCCGACGCGAAACGGTGCGATCGGACAGCTTGACCGTGCAGGCCTGCGCGGTACCGACCAAGACGCGAGACGGCTGTGAGCCATCGAGGGCGATGGTTCCACCAGCGTCTGGTCCCTCAACGATGCTGAGCCGGAAGGGTTCGGGGAGCGGGGATGGGTCGAAGCGCTGCTGCAGCAGGGCCGTCACCTCGTCAGTGCGAATCTGATTGTTGAAACTCATTATTCCGGGTCTCCGCTGGGGCCAAAAGCGCCTGAATCATGGACGATAGCTGATGTATCGGCCTGGCGTAGCGCTTTTTTCTCTCGCCGTGCCGTTAGCTGGTTTGTTTCGCCGCGGCGTTGTCGGGGCCGCCGCTGTGTGTGTCGTTGGCGTGATGCATCCAGCTGGCATTCTTCGCGCTGGCATTGGTGTGCTCTCATTCTGGGCGGGCGTATTGGGTGAGGTCGAAAAAAGTTCCGTTCATCATCAATAGGCCCAATGCGGTCCAAGAGCGCTGATAATACTCGCTCCGCACGAGCACGGCCTCGAAGTCGGTCAGGCGCTCGTAGGTCTGGGCGACGAACTCTGTTCTCTCTGCATCCGCCATCGCGCCGACGCCAGCGGCAGCCACGAACACGGCCGAGTCGGACCCCTCCATCGAAGCCTCCGTTCGGGGAGTCCCGTCCAACTCGTAGCCATCCGTAATTCCCAGCGCCCCC
Organism: Polyangiaceae bacterium; assembly: GCA_050304975.1. GTDB lineage: Bacteria > Myxococcota_A > Polyangia > Polyangiales > Polyangiaceae > SZUA-265. The sequence continues at coordinate 23,694 of JBNLEN010000077.1, read as the reverse complement.
TGTTCGGCGAAGAAGTCATTGACCTTGTCCAAGTACGCTTTGGCCCTTGGCGCGCCGAAATAGCAGTAGTCTTGGGCGACCCGAAACGGCATGCGAGCCGAGTCATACTGATAATGCAGCGGTGCGACGCTCACACTCCCGTCCTCGCGCTCAGTATCTTCCCAAGCTTTGACTGGCTCACCGCGCCCATTCATCCAAGCGGGAACCAGTCCATTTTCCTGGTTGCCATTGTCCTCGTTCAGGCTTTTCTCGATCAGATCGTAGCTCTTTTCCGCGACGCTGATCCATCCCGGGTTGTCCGTGACTTCGGCGAACACACGGTAGTAGGCAGGTGCATAGTACGATGGGTTGGTCACATTCCATCCGCCCCAAGCATTACCTGGCTTGACTATCAGGGTGCCGGGCTCGATCTCGTAGGCCCAGATGCGTTCAATCTGCTCAACAGCGAGGTTCCAGTAGCTGTCACCGACTCGCGATTTCCCCCCACCCCATTGGCGATCGGCCACTAACAGCGCCCAAGCCATGTCCTCATCTGCGTCGGTCGCCGCACTGCAGGCGCCATCCCGCATGGGACACGTAATTTCACCGGTCGGGTCGATGTACCACTGCATCAGCCCATCTTGATCCGCGAACTCCTGAGAGTAATTCCAGAGCGCATCGAAGGTATCTTGATCATCCAGGTACGCAGCCAACAACATGCCGTACGCGATCCCCTCGGATACGCTGGAGTTGGGCAGGCCGTCAGGGGTGTCGGGGCGCACGACCCTCAAAAATCCCCGCGCGCCATCTGACGTCAGCAACTCGTCTTTCCAAATCTGATAGGCCTGCCGCACGTCTTCGAGATCGGCCACCTCTGGGTAGGTGCAATAGTTGCTGGCGTGTTGTTGAGGCGGAAAGTGAGGCGCCTCACCAGGCCCAGTGTACTCTCTCATCGGTTCGGACACGGTGAACACCTCGGGCTGCTTTGGAGCCGAGCCCCCTGAGCCCATTGCGGCCTCGCCACCACCCGGCTGGGCTGCATCCTCGTGGGGGCCGGCCCCATCCGAACAACCAGCGGTGGTGGCGATCAACAGAGCGATGCAAGGCGCAAAATGGCGTCGTTTCATTGGTTTCAACGTGACAACTGCCCAAGACAGCAAACGTCGCGCTACAAGAGCCGACGCTACCGTGGGTGATCTGGCAGCACAGTCTGGCATAAGCTGACGCCCCGCAAGAGTTAGCTGGCTCAACACTTAGCCCACCGCGATTGTTCAGATCGCACCGCGCTTCTGCTAGAGCCTCCAGATACCACTTCCGGCGCGCCGTCTGATCGCGTCGGTGGCTTGGTCGAAATGAACAAGGTAAACACCACCAGCACGAGAGGATCGTTGGCTCACTTACTGCGTCGCCTAGGGTTTTATTTGCTCGCAGCCTGGGTATCCCTCAGCCTGAACTTCGTCATCCCGAGGTTGATGCCGGGTGATCCGGCGGCGGCAGTGATGGCGCGTTTTCGGGGGCAAATATCTCCGGAGGCTTTCGCTGCGCTGAGCGTCGCTTTTGGCATCACCGACGCACCGCTGCACGTGCAGTACCTCGATTACGTCGCCAACCTGTTTCAAGGGCAGCTGGGTACGAGCGTGGCCCACTTTCCAGCCCCGGTCAGCGACGTGATCGCCACCGGTCTGGTGTGGACTCTATTGCTGGCCGGTAGCGCTGTCGTCATCTCCTTCAGCCTGGGCACGACCTTGGGGGTCCTGGCGGCCTGGCGCAGGGGTTCGTGGCTGGACAACCTGCTGCCTCCCACGCTGACGTTCCTTGGGGCGTTCCCATACTTCTGGCTAGCGATGTTTGGCTTGTATGTGTTTGGATTCAGCCTGGGCTGGTTGCCGATGCGGCACGCCTACAGTGACGATCTCGCCCCTGGGCTCAGTCTCGAGTTCATCAGTAGCGTGCTGGAACACGCCCTGTTGCCGGCCGGAGTGATCGTAATCGCCACGCTCGGCGGCTGGCTGCTGAGCATGCGCAACAACATGATTTCGGTACTCGGCGAAGATTACGTGACGTTGGCACACGCCAAGGGCCTCAGTCCGAAGCGCGTCACCTTCGCGTATGCGGCACGCAATGCGCTACTTCCTAATATCACCAGCTTCGGCATGGCCCTCGGGTTCGTGTTGAGTGGCTCGCTGCTGACCGAGATTGTGTTCTCCTACCCCGGGCTTGGCTATCTGATGATAGAGGCGGTGCAGTCTCAGGACTATCCACTGATCCAGGGGTTGTTTCTTTGCATCACGTTCGCTGTACTTGCGGCCAACTGGCTAGTTGATGTGCTGTACGTCAGCCTTGATCCGAGGGCGCGCTCGTGAGGCAGTGGCTAAGAGCTATGCTACGCAGGCGCAGCGCACGACTGGGCCTCGCAATCCTGGGCTTCTTTCTTCTCTTGAGTTTGTTTGGCCCCAGCCTGACCCCCCACGACCCAACCGAATACCTGGGCATGCCTTCGGAGCCCCCATCAGCGGAACACTGGCTTGGCACCACCGGCGAAGGCAAGGACGTGCTGTCGCAAACCCTAGCGGGCGCACGTCTGACCTTGTTGGTCGGCTTCATCGTGGGTCTAGCGGTGATGACCATTGGCGCCGTGATTGGCACGGCAGCCGCGTACTTCGGCGGTTGGGTGGATGAGCTACTTTCGCTGCTGATCAACGTGTTTCTGATCATGCCCGGACTGCCGCTCGCGGTGATGATCGCCGGTTACCTCCCTCAAGGCCCAACGACTCTAGCCTTCGTGCTGATCGTGACTGGCTGGGCCTGGAACGCACGCATGTTGCGCGCCCAGACCCTGAGCTTGCGCCAAAAGGACTTCGTGCTTGCGGCCTGGGTGGCGGGCGAGTCTCACCTGCGCATCATCCTGGCTGAGCTCTTGCCCAACATGACCTCACTGATGGTCTCTGGTTTCATCAGCGCCACGGTCTACGCGATTGGCGCGCAGGTTGGACTTGAGTTCCTGGGGCTAGGTGACGTTTCGGTCGTCACTTGGGGAACCAACTTGTACTGGGCATCCAACAATGGCGCGATCCTCACCGGAGCCTGGTGGGAGATCTTGCCCACCGGCCTGTGCGTGGCGCTCGTGGGCTTTGCGCTGGTGCTCATCAACAGTGCGATCGACGAACTTTCCAATCCGAGACTGCAATCGGCACAACCCGGGGCTGACTCATTCCAACTGCACGGCGTCACGGCCGTTGTGATGCACGACGAATCCACGGGCGAGGCTCCCAAGTGACTGAAAGCGGGTCGCACAGCGGGCAGCACGGACTGTCGGAAACGCTGCTATCCGTGCGTGATCTGCGCGTCGAGTACGCCACGACCAGCGGGCGCGTGCGGGCGGTCAATGATGTGTCGTTCGATATTTCGAGCGGAGAAATGCTGGGTCTGGCGGGCGAGTCCGGCAGCGGCAAGAGCACCGTTGCCCACGCCATCGTTCGGATCCTGCGCCCCCCGGGGATCATCACCGGCGGCCAAGTGCTGCTCGGCGGACGCGACCTGCTACGCACGCCCCTGAATGAGTTGAGGAAGATTCGATGGCGAGAAGTGGCGCTCGTCCTGCAGAGCGCGATGAACGCGCTCAATCCCGTGCTCACCGTCGGACAGCAGATCGACGACGTCCTGCGTGCTCACGCTCGCTTCGAACCTCAGCGAGGTGCACAGCTGATGGAGTTGGTGGGCATGGGAACGCAACAACTTTCGAGTTATCCGCACCAACTCTCGGGAGGCATGCGTCAGAGAGCGGTGATCGCCATCGCGCTGGCTCTCGAGCCCCGATTGCTGATCTTGGACGAACCCACGACCGCCTTGGACGTGATCGTTCAAAGAGAAATCCTCGAACAACTAAGGGACCTACGAGCGAAGTTGGGCTTCTCTGTTCTGTTCATCACACACGACCTCAGTCTACTGTTCGAGTACGCTGACCGCTTGGGCGTGCTGTACGCGGGGCGCCTGGTCGAACTCGGGCCTTCGGAGCGATTGCGGCGGGCCGCTCGTCATCCCTACACCGCGGACCTCGTCGCGTGCTCACCCAGCGTGCACCGTCAGCTGGATTTGGTCGAAATTCCCGGCACCCCTCCAGCGCTCCAAAACCTTCCTTCGGGTTGCGCGTACCATCCCAGATGCCGACACACGCTCGAAGTATGCCGCGCGGAAGTGCCCCCTTTTCGACCACTACCAACGGAGCAGACGGCGAACACAGCGCAACCCGGCCAGACGAGGAGCCATCGCAGCGCATGCTGGCTGAATTCTCCCGACGCCGAGCAGGAGCCAAACCAGTGAGCGATCCGGACGTGGTGATGGAATTGCGCAGTGTGAGTAAGCGCTTCGCCGGCCCTCGCTCGACGACCGTGCACGCGATGTCAAACGTCGACTTAAAGCTGCACCGTGGTCGGATCACGGCCCTGGTTGGCGCCTCCGGCAGTGGCAAGAGTACAGTCGCACGGGTGATTGCCAGGCTCACTTCACCGGATTCTGGTCAACTGCTGTCGCAAGGTGAGGTGGTGGCGACGCGAAAGCGCGCCTCGCGCGCCTACCGGCGCCAGGTGCAGCTGGTCTTTCAAGATCCCTTCGCCTCCCTCAACCCTTTGCATCGCGTGCACTACCATTTGGCGCGGCCGCTCGCCGTGCACGCCATCACCCCAAGTGCCGAGCGCGACGCACACATCCAGCGGTTGCTCGAGAGCGTTGGATTGTCCCCTGGGGCAGACTTCGCGCAGCGCTTGCCCCACGAGTTGTCCGGCGGACAACGCCAGCGCGTCGCCATTGCCCGCGCGCTCGCTGTTCAGCCCAGCGTGCTTCTGGCGGACGAACCCACGAGCATGCTGGACGTCTCGCTACGTTTGGGGATCCTCAAACTCCTGCGCCGGCAGTGCGACGAGCGACAGCTGGCGGTGCTTCTCATCACTCACGATCTCGCTAGCGCCCGCCAGATTGCCGACGAAATCTTGGTGATGCAGGCGGGGCGAATCGTCGAGTCAGGCCCGGCGGACATCATCCTCCAAAGTCCCCAAGAGCCCTACACGCGGCAACTTCTTGCGGCTGCGCCGGACCCTGACCGGACGCGACAAACGATTAGTGACGCGCAAGAGCAACCCAGCAGCTCATCGAATGTGTAGGCTTGGGTACGATTGTCGGATTCGGCCGCGGCGTTGGGATCCGGTGCTCGGGATCCACCTGCGCGGCGACCATGCTAAAGTGTAGGCACATTCGCCAATGGCCATGACGTCCCAAGCAGCATCCCAGCCGCCGTTCCCTGAAACGGTGGGCAAGTACGAGTTGCTCTTGCCCATCGGGACTGGGGGAATGGCCACTGTATACCTGGCCAAGAGCACAGGTGTGGGGGGATTCGAGCGCGATGTTGCGCTCAAACTGGTACACGCTCATTTGCGCTCCGACGAGGAGAGCAAGCTGCAGCTGCTTGAAGAGGCCAAGCTAGCCGCCCGCATTCGGCACCCGAACGTCGTGCCGGTGCTGGAGGTCGACGAAGATCCCTACGGCCTGTTCCTCGTGATGGACTATGTGGAGGGCGACACGCTGGCGGGGCTGGTGCGTGAAGCGAAAGCGGCCGGGACCGAGCTCAGCCTGCGCTACATCGCGCGCATCCTCAACGATGCTTTGCTTGGCCTGCATGCAGCGCACGAGCTGAAGTCTTCCGACGGAAGCCCGCTCAATTTGGTGCACCGCGACTTCTCTCCCCAGAACATCTTGATCAGCATCCAGGGAGCGACTCGACTGTCTGATTTCGGAGTCGCCAAGGCGGCGGACCGCGCAGTGCGAACCAAGACCGGCTTGGTCAAGGGCAAGATCTCCTACATGTCTCCGGAACAGGCACGCGGCCACGCCATCGACCGGCGCTGTGACGTCTGGGCCGCTGGTGTCGTGGCTTGGGAACTGATCGCCGGACGCCGCCTGCACACCTCCGAAGATGACGTGTCGACCCTGCTCAGCATCGTCACTGAGCACCCGCCCCGGCTGAGTGACGTCGCCAAGGAGATCGACTTCGAAGTGCCCAAAGCGCTGGACGATGCGATCGCCTCGGCCCTCACGGTCGACGTTGATGAACGTTGCCCGACCGCCGAAGAGTTGCGTTTGGCGCTGGAAAAGGCCTGGGAAGATTGCGACGGCATGGCTACCCCACAGGAGCTGGGCGCCTTCGTGACGAGCACCATCAGCGCCAAGCTAGCTGACAGGGCGCAGAGCGTCGCGGAAGTGCGTTCGCTGCGCCAACGCATGGGACAGATCACGAGGCAGCCGCTAGAGGATCAGAGCCAGAGCTCACCACGAGCCTCCGGCGAAATGTTCACGCCCAGCCCGATGAGCGGTCAGCGCGACCTACCTGCTGCCCTGGATGACGACGAAGAATTGACGCGGCACGAGGGCATCGGCAGTCAGCCCCAGCATGACAGCCCGAGCCCGGAAGTTCAGACGGAAGACAACACGGAGATCTCGGCGGTGGTGCCGGCAGCGCCGCCCAAGTCGAGCCGAAGCTGGCTCCTCGTCGCAGCGGTGATGTCGGCTTTGGTCGGAGCTTTCATACTGTTTGCTCTGAACCAGAAGTCCGAGCCGAGCTCCGCGTCGGCAGCAGAACCCGCTGAGGGCGCGGCCCACAACCCCAGTCAGTCATCCGAAGAGGGAGACGTGGCGCAAAGCGCGACCGCTGCGAACCCCGCGGAGTCGGCTGAAGATGGCGCCAATCAGAAGCTCCAGCCCACGTCGGAAAGCCAAGCGGTTCCCGCTGCAGATCCCGCCACGCAGCAAACGGCAAAAGACCGGCCGCGAGCAAACGCCGTGAATGACCCGACTAAGGACGGAAAACTTAGCGAAGGGTCGTCCAAGACTGCCGCCAAGCCCAGGCCCAAGCCGCGGCCAGAGCGACAACACCGGACGACCAAACCTTCAAAATCCCCCCCTAGCCGATCCGAAAAGCCGGGACTTGCCCAAAGTCCCTATTCGAAGTCAAAGTCCCAGTGATGTGGGCTCGAAAGCCGCTGGCATCCAGACCAGTTCTCAGTGGCATGCTGCTGCTGCTCGCGCTGTGCGATCCCTCGCATGCCGGTGACCCTCCGCCAGCTGAGTCGGAAGCAGAAGAGACCAGCGAAGCGCAACCCGAAAGCAGCTCGGACCCAGGACCCGAGGCGCAGGCTGCGTTCGAACGTGCCGAGGCGGCCTTCGCTGACGGCAGCTATGGGGATGCAGCCCGCTTGTTCGAGCAGGCCGACCAGCTCGCGCCCCACGCCAGCGTGATCTTCAACGCTGCCGTCGCCTGGGACCACGCCGGCGACTCACCGCGAGCGGCGAGCGCCTACAAACGCGCGCTCGAGCGGGAAGGGCTCAGCCGCGATCAAGCGGCTCAATCTGAGAAGCGACTATCCGAGCTGAGCGCTCGCTTGGTGTACGTGCATCTGGCTAAACCACTTGGGGTCACTGTCAGCGTCGCGCACGTGCGCAACGAAGTCATCCCCGCACGTTTTTTTCTCGAACCCGGTGAGTACGAGGTGCTGCTGGAAGACGGCGACAAGCGCCGCACGGACACAATCAAGGTGGTCCGCGGGCGCCAGTCTCGGTTCGAATTCGAGCCGCTGAAGGACAATGCGCCGCCCCCGCCTCCACCGCCTCCACCAGATGTCAAAGACAGCGTGCCCAGCAAAACCCAGGAAACGCTCGGTTGGGTGCTGCTTGGGGCGGGCGTCGTGGGCGCCGGAGTCGCCACCTACTTCGGTACCCAGGCGCTCGATGCACAGGACAAGGCGATGCGGGAAAACACCAGCAGCGGGGGCCTCGGCTCGACTCAGGAGACGCACGACCTCGCAGAACGCTTGCAGCTGCAGACCAACATCGCTTGGGGCGGCGCGGGCTTGCTGGGCGCCACGGGAGTCGTACTCTTGCTTACTTCCCCCACCATCGAGTTTTAGGCGCCCGACGCCAACGGCACCGCTTCCCGGCCAACCAGACGGAAACGCGCCCTCGACCAGCTTCAGCGCAAGCTAATCGTTGGTTTTCAGCCCCAAACTCTCCTAACAATTGGAACAGTGGAAGACGCAGCCAGCTCCGGTATGAGCGCGTTCCGCTTCGACGAACTGCTGCGAGGCGATGGCGCCAATGCCAATGGTGCTCCGTTGCCCCATGAGCTGGTCACTTCGGCTATCCGCGCGCGGTTACCGCTGGTGGAGAGCGCGCCTCGCCGCCACGGCGATCATCCCACCGACCCTGTGAGTGAAGACGTACGCCTGCTCGGGTCGATGTTGGGCTTGGTGCTTCTGGAGCACGCTGGGGTCGAGTTCTATCGCAGCGTGGAAGAGCTGCGGCAAGTGGCCAAACTTGCGCGCCAAGAGCCCGGCGGGCCCAACTGGAAAGAACTGACCAACATCATCAACCGCGCGCTCGAAGGCAAGAGCCCGCAAGAGTCGCTGAACTGGTTGGGGGACTGGGCGGGCGCTTTCCATCTGTTCTTGGCTTTGTGCAAGCTGGTTGAGGCCGTTCACTTTCAGAGAAAGTACCGCGGGATCGACGCGACCTTGAACAAGCTGGGTCAGTCCTACCCCGGCGAGCTGCTGGATGCCGCCACCTTGGAAGGCGTGCGGTTGGTGGCCACCGCGCACCCGACCAAAATCGTGCGCCAGCGAATTCTCGCCCATCAACGCGAGTTGTTCGCCTTGCTGATGAAGCTGCGCGACCCGAATCTATCTTCGCCCTTCGAACAGGTGGACCTGCTGCAGCGCGTGGCCGAGAAGATCGAAGTCCTGTGGGCGACGCAGTTCAGCCGCAGTGAGAAGCCCAAACTCTCTGACGACATCGATCACACGCTGACGTTCTTCAGGCGCACGATCTACGAGTCATTGGCCAAGTTCCACGAAGATCTGGATCGACAATACCGCTACCGCGTGGGGCGGCCGTTACCGGACCGCATGCGCCCCCGGGTAACTCTCGGCAGTTGGGTCGGCAGCGACATGGCCAACAACCCCAACTTGCGCCCAGAAGTCTTCGCCGAGGCGTTGCAGAAGCAACATCACGCGGTCTTGCGCAAGTACGCTGAAGATCTGCGGCGACTAGCTCCAAAATTCAGCCACGCCGACTACCGGGCGCCACTGACCGCCGAACTGTCGAAGACGATCGACCGAGATCTGGAAGACATGGCGTCCGCGGAACAGGACATTGGCAAGTTGCTGCGCTACCGCCATCGCGAACCCTATCGGTTGAAGCTAACGCTGATGGCCGAGCGCCTGCACCACACGATGAAGGTTCCGATGATGGAGGTGGGGGAGGCCCGCTCCCAGTTCACCTACAGCAAGCTGGAGGAGTTCGAACGAGATCTGACTCTCGTGGACGAGAGTCTGGACCGCGCCGGCTACCATCGCTCCCGCTGGCTGGACTTCGAGCGATTGTTGCGCAAAGTCAAACTTTACGGTTTTCACGGCGCTGGCATGGACTTGCGTGAACGGTCGCGGGTGGTCGAGAGCGCCGGGCGCGCCGTGCTCGAAAACTCCCGCATCAAAACGGACGGGCTGCAAGCTGAGCAGCTCACGGCACTGTTCACGGAACACGTGCTCAAGCAAGACACCAGTTTGATTGCCCCGCTGTTCTCGGAGTTCGACCCATTGCCGGCTGGTTTCGAACAGGACGCGGAGGTCCGGCGCTTGTTCAGCATGCTGAACATCGCACGTCGCGCACACCGCGTGCTGGGTCCTGAAGCGGTCTCATCGCTCGTGCTGACGATGTCCAGTGAACCGCATCAGGCATTGGCGGGCGTACTGCTACTCAAAGCCCAGGGGTTGTTCTCTTTTGACGAGACCGGAAAGCCCGTCAGTAGGTTTGATCTCGTGCCGTTATTCGAGACCATCGCGGACTTGAGAGCGGCCCCCAAGATGCTCGAGGCGCTGTTCAAGAACCCCGCCTACCAAGCCCAATTGGACGCGCGGGGCCGGCGCCAAACGGTGATGCTCGGCTATTCGGATAGCAGCAAAGATGGCGGCTACTTCGCCAGCAACTGGGAAATCTACCGGGTGCAGGTAGCCCTCGCGGAAGTCGCGGCCAAGAACGACGTCAAGATCCGCTTCTTTCATGGCCGCGGCGGCAGCATCGGTCGCGGTGGTGGTCCAACCCACCGCGCGATCATGGCATTGCCCCCTGACTCGACGCGCTTCGGGCAGGCACTCACCGAGCAGGGGGAGGTGTTGGCCCGCCACTACGCGATCAGCGAAGACGCCAACGCGCACTTCTGCAACTTGATCGGCGCGCTGTGGAGCAAGCGCTTGAGCGATCCCCCGCACGCCAAGCAAGAATGGCGCAAGTCAGCTGACAAACTCGCGCGCCTGGCGAGCACGGCCTACCGTGAGCTGATCGATCGGGAAGACTTCGTCACCTATTTCGAGCAAGTGACCCCCAAAGAGGTTGAGCTGGTCAAGATCGGTTCTCGACCACACCAGCGGGACATGGCGACCAGCGTGCGTGAAGTCCGCGCCATCCCTTGGGTATTTCGCTGGGTCCAGTCGCGCCAGATCATCCCTGCTTGGTACGGCTTCGGCTCCGCCCTCGAAGCCTTCGTAGAAAACAGCGCCGACGGCAAAGAAGCGTTGAGCAAACTGCAAGACATGTACAACAGCTGGCCATTCTTCAAGAGTGTGGTCAGCAATTGCGAGACCGCACTCCGCAATACGGACTTAGACATTGCGCGCTACTACGTACAAGCCCTGGCCAGCCCGGTTGAACCTGCCGAGCGGATCCTGAAGCTGATACGCGACGAGTACCATTGCACCATTCGCGAACTCGAGCGCATCACCGGGCACAGTCTCTTGGGCCGCCCGGAAGACGCCGCACTCGAGCACTCGATCAGCCTGAAGGAGCCCTACTTGGATCCCCTGAACTACATTCAGGTGAGGTTGCTGCGAGACTACCGCTCGCGCATTGAAAACGACGCTCCCCAGCAGGAACTCGAAGCGTTCGAGAGGGCCATCATTTCGAGCATTGAAGGCATCGCAACGGGTCTAGGGACCACCGGCTAACGCCGCTAGGTTTTAGCGGGACGGCGGCTCATTCCCTGGGTCTGGTGCTCCGACTTGTGAAGCGTCTGGCGCGGGTGCTGGCTGCGGTGCGCCAGCGCTCGCAGCAGCTTTGGCGTTGGCCGCGTTTTCGAGTTGACGCTTGACCGCCGCGAGTTGCCGCAGCTCCTGGCCGAGCGAATCGACACGGGCTCGGATGCTGGCAGTTTCTGCCTTCGCTTCGCGCAGCTCGGTTTCTAGCTGAACGTTCTTCTCCGTCAGCGCGCGTTGCTCGCGAGCGAGATCCTCGTACTGCTGCGAAGCCTGCTTCAACTCGGATTCCAAACGAATCCCCCGCTCTGACAACTGGAGCTTCTCGCGCTCCTTCCGAGCGAGATCCGCTGCTTGTTCTGCCATCATGGCCCGGGCGTTCTTGAGGCGACTCGCTTGATCCTCGAGTTTTTGCCGCTGCGTTTCTACACGTGCCTGAGCCTCGCGTAGCTCCTGTTGGGTGCGCGTGCTGTGCCTGTTCAGCTGCTGGTTTTGAGACGCCAACTGCGCGTTCTCTTCGTTGAGTAGCCCGGTCGTCGCCTCGAGTTTGGCTCGAACGCCCATCAGACGCTCCGCGCGTTCACGCAACGTCGTGATGTCATTCAGCAGCGCGTCGGCTACGAACAGTATCGGCAGAGCAAGCGCCAGCAGTCCCGTCAGGATGAAAGCGCCCCGGCGGAGACGTTGATTGAAGCGCTGCCGGGTCAAGAGCACGTCGAGCTCCCGAGCGAATTCCTTCGCACTCGGACGCGACTCTGGCCGCGGCGCCAACCAACGCAGCGCCGCTTCGGCAATCGGGGAGCGCGCGACGTACGGCAGACCAGCAAAGAGACCAGAGTTGGGGTCGACTCGTCGCCAGGCCTGCTCGATTACCTGATTCAGAATATCTGTAGTCTCAGCGTCTTCATCAGCCTTGCGGAACAGCTCCTGCCGCACCGCAGGTTCCGCCAGACTGAATAACACCGTCGCCGCCAGGCTGTAGACATCGGCGCGCTCTCCAACCTCAGCCGCTTCCCCCAGCATGCGACGAGCTTGCTCCGGTGGCATGAACTCTGGCGTGCCACCTAGCAACTGCTGCTCGTGCGTCGCGGCGAGGCCAAGGTCGATGATGATCGGATGCCGCTCCCTAGCGCCAGTGAACTGCGCCAAAAGAATGTTCTCAGGCTTGATATCCTGGTGCCGAAATCCTTCCGCGTGAAGCACCACGAGAGCTTCGGCGACTGGCACGAACAGGCGATGAGCCTCCTCGATGCTGAGGCGCACGGACTCCGGCCGGTTCAGCTGCTGCTGTAGGTTGATGCTTTCGTACCAGGGCATCGTGTACCAAGCGAAGTCGCTTTCGACGCCGTGATCACTGAGCTGCACGATATTGGGGTGCGCCACCGCAGCCAGAGCCGACAGTTCACGCGAGATCAATTCGCGCGAATTGGTCGCTCTCGTCAGCAACTTGATGGCCAGCAAGTGGTCCGGTAGGTCCACACGAAATGCCTGAAAAACCTGACCGAACCGACCAGCTCCAACGCGCTGCTTGAGCTGATACTTCCCGGCGATCACCTGGCCAGGCGTAAATTCCGCGAGACCTCGAGTATGCGAACTCGGGCCTGACTGCGTATCTTCAGCGTCAGCCGGAGCCGACTGCGTTGGCTGTACCGTCATTTCTTGAGTCGGGCATTTCTTGAGTCGGGGCGACCAACCTATACCGCCCTGCCTACTGACTCAAGCAGCTTGAGCGAAGGGGACGCCCCGGCCGGAACTCCCGGCGGCGCACATTTGCTGGAACTACCGCTTGAACTTCCGAGTCGTTGCTGCTGACGCGCCAGCAACGCAGTGCACCAGCAAACGCTCGATACTCGTCGCTGGCGGGATCCCCTGAGCTCCCAGCCCTAGGACGTGGCCACGTAGCGCGAAAACCACCCGGTTTGAGTAGGCGTGTCACAACGTCCAGGTCGAGCTGCACGAATGGGGCCGTCAGTACTTGTCAGCGTGCGCTGGCAGCGCAGAACGACAGTAGAATCTGATAGCTGCTTGCGACCAGCACCGGTGAGACACGTGGAGCGAAGACCTGCTCCTCCTTCGGCAACGGTTCGGCTACTGACAAGCTCAACCAAACGATGCAAAACTCTGTTTTCTCGTGCAAGGCGACAGCAAATGGCTGACTAATTCGTGTGCTGATGCGCAAGACTTGTGTGACGCAAATAACGCTCGACGAGCTCAACCACAGATGACCCGGTTCGTTCGAAAAGTCGTACGCCCGAGGATCCAAGCCTTCTTCGGGCCGATCCACCACCAAGTGAGCAGAGCCAGAGCCTGAGCAGAGCCGGTGGACCAAAGCTGGGGCAGCACCAGGACAGCAGGTGAACCCCGATTCGCCAAACCGCGACGAATCCCCTGCGCGAAATAGTCGGAGCGGCGGGACTCGAACCCACGACCCCTTGACCCCCAGTCAAGTGCGCTACCAGACTGCGCTACGCTCCGAACCAGGTTGAGGGATAGTGCCTCAACCAGGGAACGGGGAAGTTAGTCCGCCGGCCGCCGATTGCAAGGGAATTCGCCGCGCTGCCCCACGAGCGGAGGGCTGCTTGGACGTCAGGCGGGGGCTGGCTGGCTGTTGGGGCCAACCGGGACTTCGTCGCTCTCTTCTTCTTCGTCTGGCTCAGGGCGGCGAGGGGGCTTTTTCTGCTCGCTGCGGTCTTCTTCCGGCTGCTCAGAAGCGGCGTCTTCCTCGCGCTGTTCTTGGTCCCCTTCCACCGGGATCAACAGCGGACGCATGGCCCGCAGGCGCAACAAGTTGAGCGCGAACAACACGCCGCACCAAATTGGCAGGAGCAAGGCGATGATGCGCTCGTTTTGCTGGCTCATGAATGGAAAGACCTTCAGCAACAGCCCCAGGACCGCCGCGCCCAGGGCGGCCTGCACCAGCAAGAATGCCAGTCGGATCCACTTTGATTTGCCACGAAAGATGCCCCAGGCGCAGACCGGGAGGGCAACCGCCCATGGCGCGCACTGCAGGATGTTTTCGTTGTGGAAAGCGACCACATGATTGGTCCCAAACCAGAGAAACAAGAACAACAGTCCAAGAACCCCAGTCGCCAGTCCGTAAACGCCAATCAACAGCGCCAGCATGGCCTGCGCCCAGCGCTTACGCCGCCGGTATGCCTCCCAACCCAGGAAAGCGATCACGACGCCGATGCCGACCCCGGCTTTCAGAAAGGCGAACGTTCGTTCCGGCGGACGATTGCTCATCCGGTTTTTCTTCGACGAGCGGTAGTGCAGCTTGCGCTCTTTGACGAGAGCCGCAGAGCCATGCACCCCGCTGAACAACACACGCCCAAGACCATCATGCAACTTTTCCGGCAGAAACATTTCCGTCCAGCGCGTCTCAGGCTGGTCGATGTAGCTACCCATCGCAATGTCGAGACCTAAATAAAGCCACACATCATCAGCCACAGCGCGAAGCGTATGCTCACGTAACGTCAGCTTCGCTGGCTCCTGTGAGCGCTCTTTCAGAGCGCCCTTTAGCACCTCGTCGAGCGCGTCTCGCACGCGCGTGGAACAGTTGTCGCGATAGTAGTCGTAAAGGTAGGCTCGGTTTTCAGGCCTCGCATTCTCACGCAACATGTCGTTGAGTTGATGAGCAGCGAGATGGCCGAGAAACAACTCTTGCTCGACAACGTCTCGGTCTGCAGCCTTGTAGTAGGCGAGCGTGCGATCGAAGGTTGTCACGCTGAGCCAGTACTGAAACTTACCGGTCAGGAAGTCGATGATCAGAAATGGGTTATCAAACCGAAACGTGCCGAAGTTGTAGACGAAGTCCGTCTTGGTCGCCGGATCTTGCACCCGGATGGCGTTGTGCCCGAACTTGAGAAAAGCCGCGTCCCCCGGACCAAAGGTGAGCACACTGACCTTCGGTGCCGGACGCAGATAGATGGCCACATCGGGATCGGTCGCCTGGGGCAGCTTGTGCGCTGAGGTCGGCTTCTTGTCCCCCCCAGCAGCGGACGCTGTCGCTTTAGGAGCAGCACTCGAGGAAGGCTGAGCCGATCCGAGTGGTGCGATCAAAACGCACGCGAAAACCATCACGACGACGCCAAACGATCGACGCGGCATGCAACAAGGCCAGTGGGCGCTCACAGCCTGCTTTGTAGAAGAAACCAGCCTGTCTTTCCGAGGGGATTGGAAGACTATCGGCTCCGCGGTCGGACAGCGGTCAAATCAACCATCTGGGCTGAGCCCACGGATGAACGTGAGGCGTCCCGTAGGGTATGTCAGCCCTGGTCGCCATAGCCGCCGCCCAACTTCGGGCCGGAGAGCGCGCACCATTTCGAGTCGTGACGGACAGGGAGCCCAGCGCAGGATCCAGCAATCTCGCCAAGTCTGGCCCGACGGGCAGCGTGCGGGTGTTGGGCTGGCGGGGAAGCGACGAAGAACTACTTGAGCGACTGCGCAGTGGTCATCCGGGCGCGGCGGCCATGCTGCATGACCGCTTCGCACCAGAGGTCAATCGCATGGTGTGGCGGGTGCTCGGAGCGGACCAGGATCACGACGACATCGTGCAGCAGGTATTCTGCAAGCTGCTGGTCAACGCACCAAAGGTGCGCGAAGCGGAGAAGCTGCGGGGCTGGGTGCAGTCGGTCACCGTCAACACCGTCTATAGTGAGCTGCGCAAACGTGGGGTTCGTCGGCTCTTTCGCCGCACGGAGTCACTCGCGCCCGAGCCCGCAACCGAAACCGTACAAGACGCGGAGAGCCGGGACCTGTTGACGCGCATTCATGCTGAGCTGAATCGAATGCCTGCTGGCGAACGTCTAGCCTTCACTCTTCGCTTCGTCGAAGAAAAGCCTTTGGCTGAAGTAGCTGAGCTCTGCAACTGTTCACTCGCAACGATTAAGCGGCGGCTACAAAAAGCCAACAAGCGCTTTCAGGCGTTCGCAGAACGCTATCCGGAAGTCGTGGCGCGTTTCCGGCAACAGCGAAACTCCGGCGACGGCGACTTGGATGACGCTGACTTTGATGACAGCTCTTGGGGAGAAGACTCGTGAGTGACCACCCCTCGCATGAGGTCGGAGCTGCACTGCGCGACGTGCTTGGCCCCGGTCCGGACGCCGCTCGATTGGCGGCACAAAGAGCTCGTCTGGTCGAGTGGGAAAGCACTCGCAAAGCCGCGTCAACGTCGATTTTTGGCGCCCTGTTTTCTGCGCGCGGGCTGCTCTCGTTGGGGGCTGTCGGTGCTTTGGCGACGCTGAGTTTGTGGCTCGCATGGGGTCCCAGCTCCAATTCCGACGCGACACTAGCGCAGACGAGCCCACCCGCTAGCGGCCCAGCCGAAAGCCCAAAGCTGGCCGCGACGACGTCAGTGTTGACCGCGCAACACGCTGACCGCTGGCTGTCGAAAGACGCTTGGCTAAATGCGGACCGAGCGCCAGTGGCTGTCGACTTTTCCGACCAAAGTCGCATTGACCTGGCCGTCGGTGCTCAGGCCCGGTTGACTGAGTTGGATGAACAGCGCGTCCGGCTGACGCTCGAATCCGGCACTCTTGACGCCCGAGTAACGCCTGGTGGTAGCCGCGTTTGGGAGTTCGTCGCTGGCCCCTATCGAGTGACGGTGCTCGGGACGCAGCTGAGCGTCAACTGGCAGCCGCTGGAGCAGCAACTGCGCGTGGCGGTGATGCGCGGCAAGGTTCGCGTGAGCGGCGGGCGCATCGATGGCGAAGGGCGCGTGGTTGCGGCGGGCGAAAGTCTCAACATAGAGCCACCACCTGCTCCCGAGGACGGCAGCGACGCAGCCCCAGCGCCTGACGGTGCAATCGACAGCAGTGCAATCGACGGCAGTATGGGCAGCGCAGTCCCCCCCCCCAAGGGTCCTTCGTCAGGGCGGGTTAGATCGCTGCCTTCCCCCGGCCAGCCAAAGACGACCAGTTGGAAGCACTACGCCAAGCAGGGCGAATTCGACAAAGCACTGGAAGCTGCTGATGCCGCTGGCTTCCAGTCTCTGACACAGACGGTGAACGCTTCGGATCTGCTGCTACTGGCAGACTCCGCTCGTCTCGGGGGCTCAGTTGCAAAAGCGCGCACGGCATTGACTACCTTGCGCAGCCGTTTTCCAAATCACCCCAATGCTTTGGTCGCCGCGTTCACTCTTGGTCGACTCGCCTACGAAGTGGAGGGAAACAACGCCCAGGCTGTCCGCTGGTTCCGCGTCTATTTGCGCGGGGCTCCAAGCGGGTCGCTAGCGGAAGGTGCGCGCGGGCGTTTGCTTCAAGCTCTATCTCGCATAGGCGACCAGGCCGGTGCGCGGGAAGCAGCCGCCTCTTATTTGAAGCATCATCCCAACGGCCCACACGCCGGCAAGGCGCGTTCTTTGCTTTCCAAGAAGTAACGGAGCTGTGACACTCGGCACGCAGAGGTGTCGATAGGTTCAGGAAGGCTCGCAAGGTGCGCTCGGACGTGCTGGCTGCTCGTTTGTCTGCTGCTTCTGGCCTCCCGTGCTTTCGCGGCCCCTACCGTCGTCTTGTTGCAGACAAAAGGGGCCGACGCCTGGAAGGCGGCTGAGAAGCGTCTGCTGGCGGAGTTCCGCGCGGCCGGGATGAAAGTCGTGTTGGTGCCGAATCGGCCCCCCAATGACGATCATCTTCCCGAACTGGCCCAGCGCTACGATGCGATCGCCGCATCACAAGCAACCCGCACCCGGGAGCGCGGCGCCATTCGGCTGTGGTTGAACGGCGAGTTCGGCGGCAATAGCGGTTATCGCCACGCTCAGGTGAACCTCCGCGGTGCCGATGTGGTCAGCCAAGCAGTGCTGCCCCTCCTGGAACTGGTGTTCGCACAGGCCCAAAGTTTTGCGCCCATGGAGCCCGAGCAAGCTGAATTGGACAGTGCTGCGCCAATCCGGCAGCCAGCGCGTTCCCCGGCGGAGTCGCAGCTGTCGCCGCTCAGCGCCCAACGAGACAAAACGCGCGCCGAGACCCTGCTCGCCTTGAGCGCTGGCTTTGGCCCTTGGTTTTCGGGGGACGGCTCTTCGCCAGCGGTCAACGTCGCGGTCGCTGGCCGTCTGCGATTGTTGCCAGTGCTGTTCCTCGTGTCCGAATTCGCGGGACACCCGATTCAACACCAAGTCGACAGCGCGCTTGGCCCCGTAGACGTGAGACTTTTCACCTTACGCGGACACTTGATGTTGGAACCATGGGCAGACAAGTCGGTTTCAGCTGGGATTGGCGCGGGCGCTGGTGCGCTGTTTGCCACCTCCAGCCTGAACGGGCAGAATCCGGACTCTGCGTGGCTGGCCGCAGCATCCGGAAGGGCCCAGCTATCCACAGAGGTATCCCCGCAGCTGGATGCAATGCTGATGTTGACGGCAAGCTGGGCGCTGCCCAGGCTCGACGTGCGCCGCTCGGACGCGGAGCGTCCCGCACGCCTGCTCGCCCCGGCTTTCGATGCTATGCTGGCGCTCGACTGGCTTTGGCTATGAGCACTCTGCACCGCTACGCCGCGCTCATTGGGTTGAGCATCGGGGCCACTCTGGCTTGTGGCGAAACCGAACTCGACTCTCTGGGGCAGAGCCGAATACATCCCCTACTGATTGACGATCTGGAGGATGGAGACGACCAAATCCCTGCCGCCTATGGCCGACATGGAGGCTGGTACATTTTCAACGACGGAACGGGCTCCCAGACGTCCGATCCTCCGTTACCCGAACTCGACGCGCAGGCTCCAAGCGGCAATCATGCGATGGTCACCCGTGGATCTGGTTTTGAAGAATGGGGAGCAGGTCTAGGCGTCAATGTCGCCGGAGGGGACCTGTCGATTGGCTACGACGCCTCCGAATTCAGCGGCATCCACTTTTATGCCAGAGGCAGGATCGATGGCGAATCCCAGATACTCCGGGTCAACTTTCCGAGCACCCAGACGGGTACCATGACCAGCTGCGAGGACTTGGACTGCAACAACCACTTCGGCAAGAGCATCACCCTGACTCCAACTTGGCAGCCATACGAGATCCGTTTTGATGAACTCACTCAGGGTGTCAAGCTTTCCGAAACGCGCGAGTTCCAGACCCGGATCTTTCGGGACATCCAGTTTCTCATCTCCCGGCAGCGTGGCTTCGAATTGTGGGTCGATGAGCTCGAGTTCGTCCGCTAACAGCCGCCCGAAAGTCGTGACCAATGGATTTCCAACGCCGCGGGTAGAACAGGTATGAATCGCCAGCTCCACCACCTGCGGATCGTCGGCAATATCAGACGCAGAGTTCAGCTCGGGTGTTGGCTGCTCCGCAGCTGGTCATTGACCATCAGCCTGACGCTGGTCGCTGCCTCGAGTCTCACCCTGCATCGCCAGTTCGCGGCCTTGGTACTATTGCTGGTGATCGGCTCCTGGTTTGCAGATGTTTACTTTTTGCGACAAACGCTACTACTTCAGCTCGTCGAAGCTCGTGACCGCGCACGGTCGGAGCCAGAAATCGACTTCTCCATGAATACCGCGGAACTGGACCACCAAGTCGCCCCTTGGCGGGAACTGCTGTTCACTCGGATGCCGGGGCTCTTCCATGCAGCGCTAATGGTCGCAGTCAGCGGCATCAACATCGTCATCGCCTGGGGCTGACGAAGCGCCGCGCAGCAAGGCGGAGCCCTCTACCGCGGAGCAAGGCCGCATGCCCGCCCCTGAGTCGGTCGCGGAGCAAGCTCCGCAGCATTCGGGCGCCAGCGGAATCGCCGGCCCTTTGGTCGACGAGCGATTTCGCGCGACACACGCTTGGGTCCAGCTGCCTAGGCCGGCTAATGAGAGCGCCATGCTGGTCCTCGGCATCGAAACAGCAAGCCCACGTGGCTCGGTAGCACTGGTCTCAGGCGGTGAGGTGCTGGTGGAGCTCAGCCATGAGTCACCAAATGCGCACGCCGAACAGATCGTGCGCTTGATAGATGAAGCTTTTGAGCGAACCAAGCTGGGCAAGCGGGACTTGGACCGGGTCGGCGTCGGCGTCGGACCAGGATCGTTTACGGGACTGCGCGTCGGCATTGCCCTTGCGCAAGGAATTGCTCTCGGGCTCGACGCCCCTGTGGTGGCGGTGCCGTCGCTACAGGCCATGAGCCACGAAGCCGCAAAAGCGGCCCCCGGCAAGGACCTATATGGCGCCCTCCTCGATGCGCGACGCCAAGAAGCCTTTTTCGCCGCCTACGACGTTGATGGGACCGAGAGACTGCCAGTCAAAACGCTGCCCGTCGCCTCGCTGGCGAGCGAGCTGACCAACTTGCTTGGTCCTAGCGCCCCATCGGTGGCTATTTGCGGCAGGTTCGCACAGCAGTTCGGTTCCCAGCTTTCGGAGGCCGGACTGACCGTAGTGGGTCACGCGGCAGGCCTTCCTTCAGCGGTCGCCACCGCCGAATTGGCGGCTCGGGCCACCGATACAAACCTGCCGGTGGTACCGCTGTACGTTCGAGAACCAGACGCTATCTTGCCGAATTTACCGCCGAATCCTCTCGCCAGTTAGGCCCGCAGAAGCGCGCCCGGCCAAATCGGGCGGGATTGCGTCGGGCAAGCTGGCTCACTACCATGCAGGGGTGGTTACTGGCGCACTGGATGCCGAGCGTCTGAACTTGCTGGCGCGTTTCGGGCACAACTACGCCCCCGGAGACGTGATCTTTCGCGAGGGGGAGCCCGCAGACCGAGCCTTCCTCGTTCATTCTGGGCGCGTTCGCATCGTGAAGAAGTTTGGCGCGGCAGAGCGCAGTTTGCGGGTGCTCAAAGGCGGGGAACTCTTCGGAGAGACGGCACTGCTAGAGGATCGCACCCGAGAAGCCACCGCGATTGCCCTGCTGCACTGCGAACTCGTCGCTTTTGATGCGGAGACATTCAGCCAGCTACTGGCGCAAAACCCCACCCTCGGCCTGGGTGTGGTCCAGCAACTGGTGTTACGCACGCGGGAGGCGGAAGACCGCGTGGAGATTTCCATGGTCAGGGACGCACAGTCCAAGGTGGTGGTTGGCTTGCTGCGCACCGTTCCGCGGTACATGCCCGCCGATCCCCAGGAAGTCCTGCGTCTGCCGATCACACCGCTCGAGCTGTCCGCCAAAGTTGGCCTGGACGTCGAGGCGGTGAAGCGCACCATGCAGCAGCTGCGCGACAATGACTATGTGCGCGTCGTCGACGAGCACGTGGAAATTCCAAGCCTAGAAGCCCTCCAAGAGCTGAGGAATCTGTTGGACGTGAGGGACGAGATCCTCGGCGGAGACGCCGAACGGAGCTGACGCGCGAGCCCACTAGGAAAAAGCAGGGCTGAACAGGCATGCAGCTTTGAGGTATAGACAGGCGAACCATGGGATTTCGCCTGACTCGCCCCCGACTGCCCCCCGCGGGCCCAGAGCGACGCCCGCCCGTCGCGGTCACTTGGCCCCCGCCCTATCATGGGCGTCCTCACTGCCACTCTCCGAGCTGGCAAGCCCGCAACAGTAGTCGCCTTCTGCCACAGGCATTCGCAGGCATGTTGCTGTGCCTGGTGTGTATCGCCTGCGGCAACGGTAGCGAAGCCAAGAGCGGAGCCCAAAGCGAAACCGCACAGAGCATGGCGGCCTACGACCTAGCGACGGATCTGTGGCTTCGACGTAACCAGCCAAGGAAGGCGCTGGAACAAGCTCTCAAGGCCATCGAACTGGATGACGAAAACGCCGACGCGCAACATCTGATCGCCCTGCTGTACTTGGACTTCTGCCGGCGAGACGAACAGGAATGCCGCCTAGAACAGGCAGAGCATCACGTGCGCATCGCGCTCGAGGAGAGGCAAGACTTTCGAGCCGCTAGAAACACGCTCGGCGTCGTACTCATCCACCGCAAGCATTACCGCGAGGCAATCTCCGTACTCAAGCCTCTAACCCAGGACATCCTGTACCAAACCCCTGAAAATGCTTGGGGAAATCTAGGCTGGGCCTATCTCGAGGACGGGCAGCTGGAGCCGGCCATCGAAGCCCTGTTGCGAAGCACCGCAGTGCAACCAGATTTCTGCGTCGGGCACTACCGGTTGGGACTGGCGTACTCGCGCAAGAAAGATCCGCAAGCGGCGTTGCAAGCGTACACACGCGCACTGGGAGTAGAAGACGACCGCTGCAAGGCAATGCAGGTTGTGTATCCTGCCCGGGCTGAGGTATTGCTTCAGCTCGGCCGACAGGACGAAGCAATCAGCGATCTGGAAGAATGTGTTCACCTTGGTAAGAACACGGACACCGGTCGCGGGTGCAACGCCTCGCTGGCCAGCTTGAAGTGAGAATCATGGAGTCAGTCGGAGAATACTTGCGCCGCAATCGCGAAGCTCAGCGGATGAGTATCGAAGAAGTTTCGCGAGCGACTCGTGTGCCGACGTCCAGTGTTGAACGCATTGAAGCCGATCAGTTCGATGAGCTTCCCGGGGAAGTGTTCGTACGCGGCTTTCTCAAGTCATATGCGCGGGCGGTCAAGCTGGAGCCCGATGAGGTGCTGGCGCGCTACACGGCCAGCCGCCGCGTGGCCTGGGTGACTCCCCTGCCCCTGTCGAGCCCCACTAAGCCCGCGAAAGGTGGGCGTTTCGGCTTCGCCATCGCGTTCGTGCTGCTGCTGTTTCTGTTCGCCCTGGCGCTCAGCATCGTGCTCAAACCGCGCGGGCAGAATCGCCCTCAAGAGCTCTCTCAGAGCACCACCTCGTCCGCACTTGACGCCCAGCGCTCCTGACGCCACCTCTCGTGAATCGAGAGTGCCGTGACCAGCGGGCGTCGGACTATCACACAAGCGTTGCTACTGCGTCGGGTCGACTACCGGGACAGCGACCTGCTGTTGACGCTATTCACCGAACAGCTGGGCAACGTTACCTGTCTGGCAAGAGCAGCACGCCGCAGCAGAAAACGTTTTGCTGGATCCCTAGAAGCGATGCACACGTTGCATGTGGAGCTGCAAGAACAACGCTCCGAACGCTTCGAACTCAAAGAAGCACACATCGCAGCGGCCAGGTTGCAGCTGACGAACAAGCTGGAAGCATTGGAAGTCGCCGGGCGCGCGCTGGGTTGGGTCCGCAAAGCGGCGCCGGAGAGAGTGCGTGAACCCCAAGTCTGGCTCAGCATCATCGATCTGCTCGATCGCTTGGATCAGGCCCCGGCGACCGCCAACAGTGTGCTCTTGGCAAGCAGCGGCCTGCAGCTGCTATCAGCGTTCGGCTGGGGCTTGGACTTCGACCAGTGTGTGCGCTGCGGCAGAGCCTGTCCCGCGGGCAAAGCGGCGGCGATAGACGCGAAACGCGGCGGGCTGGTGTGTTCCGCTTGTGGTGGCGCCACGCTGAGAGTGGACGGCGACACCCGGCGGCGCCTGGCGTATGCCGCCGCGGGGCAGTCCGAAGCATTACTCCCGCAAGATGCGAGTCTTGCATTGAAACTCACCGACGAGGCTTTGAGCGCCCACGCGGACATCGGCTAGCATCGCGAGCTGCATAGGTCCCTTACGGGCGAGGTCGACCGCCAGCGGGCGTCCGTCGTCACTGGCGCTGAAACAGCGCTGGGTCCAAACGGTTGCCGCGTGCGCGAATGTCATCGGCGACCTGCGGATTGCGTCCAGTCGCGCGGAATGTCCCTTCGATTGAACCGCCAGTAGCGGTGCGCTCCACGACGAAATCAAAAACACTCTGCGCTCCGACTTGCCCCTC
>JBNLEN010000076.1:0-29252 GCA_050304975.1 Polyangiaceae bacterium | reverse complement strand
CGTGCTGTCTACGTATACTGGATGCCCAGCGCTTGTGTTGCCAGTCGAGCTGCACGCGGGATTGCCAATTGGGGCGCAAATCGTGGGTCGACGCTGGCGCCGCAGCTCTGTGAAGCGTGTGCGAAAACGCTAGGTAGAAGCACGCTCTGGCAAGCCCAGTGCTTCAACCACACCAGGAATGCCTTTCAGTTCGAACTGGCCCAAGGTCTCGAACTGAGTATCGAGTCTGGCGGCGAAATCGGCGGACACGATCAAGCGTCGACCGAGTCTGCCGCAGAGTCCTTCGAGCCGGCTGGCTAGGTTCACCGCGTTCCCGATCACTGTGAAATCAAGGCGACGATTGGCCCCGATGTTGCCGTACTGGACCTCACCGAAGTGGAGCGCGATGCCGTGTTCCAGAGTCAAGTCGCCACGCTTCACGCGTTGCACGTTGAGCTCGTCGAGTGCTGCATTGGCCTGACCGGCTGCAGCTAACATACGTTGGCACGCCAGGCTCTCGCTACTGGCGTCGTATACCGGATAGATCGCCAGAACCGCATCTCCGATGAACTTGAGGATACCTCCTCCCTCCGCCTGGATCGCCTTCCCCACAGCGCCGAAATACTCGTTGAGCAGTGCGATCAACGCTTCTGACTCCAGACGAGTTGAGATCCCTGTGAAGTTGCGCAGGTCGGAAAACCAGATGGCCGCGTTGATCCGCTCCACGTCACCGGGCTTGATCTTGCCAGCAAGCACGAGTCGACCAGGCTCTGCCCCTAGGTAGGTCTCGAGTAGCGTGTTCGTCACGCGCCGTGCTGCGTGGATCTCCAGGATTAGAGCAAACGGTTGCGCAATGCGATCGAGAACTTCGATGTCCGCCTCCGTGAAACCGCCCTCCTTCTCCGTCAGCCAGGTGATTGCACTGCGTGCCCCGTTGGAGAAGACGAGCGCCCGGGCGTAGTAGTCGGTCGCGCCCTGAGTCGCAAAGTCCCGGTAGATCGAATACTCGAAGTCCGTCATGTCGGGGGAGATGTGCTTGCGAACGGACGTCTCCTCGCCATCCACTAGGCAATAGAGCGGGCTGTGAACGTACGTCGGGTTCTTGTTTTCAGCGACCGCGTAGTCGACCTGTCTGAGCAGCCCGTGTGAGGATAGCACTTGCTCAGTGTCGACAACTCTCATACTCGGGACATCCCGTCGAAAGTCGGCACTCTTCTGCCAGATGATCGCACTGCCCCAGACTTCGGGGTGCAGGGTTCCCATCACGATGTTCGCTCGAAGTAGACCGAAGCCAGCCAGGTTGAGTCGATGAACGACGGAGCCCAACAGCTCCGTGGTCGTCGTCTTTCTGCTCGCCACTTCGAGCATCCAATTGACTAGGTCGTGGAGCATCTGCACCTAAGCGTATCAGGGTGGCTCCCCGACGTTCCCCCGAAGCAACACGCGCGGGCGTTTTTTTCCGGTGACTCGAAAGCGAGTTGGGCGTCTAAGGCTCGTGCGGTTGCTGCTGCAGAGCGCTCGGGCGGCTTTTCTGGTGGTGACGCTGGGCCGGATGTTGCCCACTCGGCCTGGAGCACGTTCCCCACACCCTCAGAGGGGCTTGGCGTCACTATGGCTTGGCTCAGGGCTTGTACTCGTACTCAATCTTGGAGAAGTTGAGTGAAATCTGATCAACGGGCACGACGTCGCTGCTGGACCCGCCAGTCTGGTAACTAGTGACGTAGACGGGCTTCATCTTGATCCCCCCTGCCACGTTCTCGAGCTGTTCATCAGACAGTTGCTGAGGTTCGGCGGAAGCCGGTTGGGTGGGCTTGTTTGCGTTGTGGCTCATGTTGATTCCCTTCGCTGCTATGGCCCGCTCGCGACGGGCTGTTGAGTTTCCCAAGGCATCTAAGTGCGAAACCCATGCCACCCCGCACCCCGGGATTTTCTTGGCATATCTGTTCACCGAGGAGAGCATCAGGTGGCACCAGAGTGGCACGAGCAGCTGGCACGTATTGCTGCGGTTCGCTTCTATGACATGACTGACATAGGGGGAGGTGGTCGGTCGCTAGCAACTTTCTTGTCAAACGTTTGAACGTTTGGAAGCCGACAGGGCACCCAGCGCAAACCCTTACCTTACGGGAGCTTTGCTTATGAAGACCTTGTCATTTTTATCCACACTGCTCATCTGTTGTGCGTGGCTTGCGGGCTGCAACGTTAGCGTGAATGAGAACAATCACGACCGCATCAATAGTGATGAACTCTGCGGCGACTATTGTGAGCAGCTGCTGGATTGTGGTGCCATTCGCCGCAGCGAGTTGGGCGAGTGCCGGAATGAATGTGAAGAGGAGGCAGAAGACGAGCCGATCGAAACGGCGGCCACCTGCTCCTGCGTCACGCATGCAAGCTGCCAGGAGGCCGATGATTGGTCGAGAGACTGCGGCGAAGACGGTCACTTGCCGTACCTAGGTGTCGACTTCGAATTTTCCTTGGATATCAGCTACGACCATGACGCTGCGGACGATGACGCTGCGGACGATGACGCTGCGGACGACGATGTCCTGATATGCGAGCGCAACCATGACTGCCCGCTTGCTTCAGATTGTGTGGAGGGCAGCTGTCGCCAGCGATGCGTCGCGTCTTGCCAATGTCCGGAAGGCTTGTCGTGCGACTCAGACGGCTATTGCGCGCGCGATATGGACCCCCCACAAACTTGTGAAACCGACTGCGACTGCCCCAGTGGTATGGCCTGTGTTGACGCTGAGTGCGACTAGCGCGTTCGATAGCTGACTGGTCCGAGCGAGTTGGGGTGCAATGGCCCGGACTCGTTCGGGGGCCGTCGTTTTTTGTCGACGAGCCGCGAGGCGAGCTGGCAAGACGGCATCCATGTCCGAAACCCCGATGAACCCGTACGCAGAGTTGGGCGGCCGAGAGCGTGTACTGGCGCTGGCGGAGCGATTCTACGACATCATGGAGGAACGCGAGCCCGAGCTGACAGCATTGCACCAGCAGGACGCGGACGGGCGAATCAGCCGCCGTTCTCGGGATCGATTCGCGCTGTTTCTCGTGGGTTGGCTCGGAGGTCCCGACGACTACGTCGCGCAAAACGGTCACCCGCGGCTGCGTCTACGCCACGCACAGGTGCGGGTGGATCTGGCCATGCGCGACGCCTGGCTTCGCTGCATGAACGCTGCGCTATCCGAGTTTCAGCCGCCAGAGAGTGTCGACGTGTTTCTTCGTCAGCGCTTCGCGGAGGTTGCAGACTTCATGCGCAACGTCGAAGGCTGAGGCGCGAGAGGCCTTGCGCGATCGAGTTTGGTGAAAACTTCGCTGACAGACCTAACAATCGCGGGCAAATTTGCCCACGGCGATACCGCTCCGGTGCCGTTCGAGTAGAATGGGGCAGTGTCGATACTCCGCTTGTCAGTTGGGTTGGCTGCGCTCGTTCTTGGCAGTTGCTCCAGCTATGAGACGGATACGCTAGCAACTGCGGCAGAAAACGGAGGCGCCACCGCGCCCGAGTCCGGCGGGGGGGAAGATGCGTCCAATGACGGCGTCGATCCCACAGCGAGCGCGGGCGCGGGGGGCAGCAGCGGTGGCGGAGCGGCCGGTGAAGTTGGTGTCGCGGGGGAGAACTCCGGTGGGGAAGCAGACTCCGGCGGCGCAGGGGGTGACGTCAGCTCCAGCGTTGACGCGGGAATGCCGACAGGGCCAGACGCTGTGTGTGAACCGATCACCGCTTGCGGCGGAGAACCAACCGGTGAGTGGGAGGTAGCGTCCGCATGTTTGCCGATCGATGGAACCATTGATTTGCTGCCGCTCGGCCTAGGGTGCGCGAATGCGGACGTTTCCGGCGAACTGATGGTCAGCGGCGCTTGGTCGCTGAGCAGTGACGGTTCGGTCAGGGACGAGACGTTCACTCAAGGTGAGGTGAAGCTCGTCCTCCAGCCGAGCTGTTTTGATGTCGGCGCTCTGGTGACGTGTGGTGACAATCTCACTGGGCCTTTTGAGACGTGGCTGGGCCTCAGCGAGGTGGCGTGCGAAGAGGTGACGAACAAACTCGGGCGCGTCAACTGTATCTGCTACGGAGTGGTGGATCAGCAGGGCACCATGGGTCAACTCACCCTGGAGCCTTCAGGAGCTGGCAACTACCAAACGTCCGAGGGCACGTTGACCGTCAGCGACGTAGGGCAAGCGTCATACTCGTACTGCGTTGAGGGTAGCGCCCTCCTAGTCACGCCGACCTCCCAAGAGCCCCTGAACACGACCTCTGGCAGTATCGTGCTGCTCAAGTAGCTCACGGCAGCTCCTCACCAGCGTGCCCGCCCCCTCCTTCGGAGCAACCGCGGCCCGTGCTACAAACATCTGCCTGAAGTGTGGCTGAAACACCGTCGAGGCCACGCTGGTGCACAAGAGGCCCCCCCTGGGAGCTGAAAAGGGACCGAACCCAAAGCAAGGGATGAGTGAACACATGACCCCACTAAAGATCCTGTCTTCTGTCGAGAAACTCGATGCAAACATGGAGAGCTGGACGCTTCTGGAAGCCCCAGCCGATGATGATGCGCCGCGCGTGGCGCAGTTGACGATTCAGTTTGCTCAAGCCTTTGAATCGACACCCGTAGTGCATGTTGGGCTGGCCGGGATAGATATCGAAAACACTGACAGCGCGCGTGTGCGCGTCCGGGCTGTCGATATCACGCCCGGTGGATTCGTGGTCCAAGCAGAGACGTGGTTAGCCACCAAGATTTGGGAAATTGACGTGAGTTGGCTGGCGCTGGGGAGCTAGCCGATGGTCGTACCGGGTGGTGGATGGCGATTACCAACGGACTAGCGCTGCGCCGCGCGTGAATCCCGCGCCTTGCGCATACATCACGAGATTGCTTCCGGGGCGGAGCAAACCTCGTTCACGCGCTTCGATCAGGTTGGCGACAACGCCGACTCCACCGAGGTGCGCATACCTCAGAAAGGTGCATGGTATCTTGTCTGAGTCGATTCCCAAAACTTCGCCGATGGCGCCTGGCACCCAGCCGCGCGGTTGCACGCTGACAAAGACATCAATGTCTTTCGGTTGGATGGGCGTCGCTTCAAGTAGCTCAGTTACCGTCTGCGCCCCTATCTGCACCGTGTCTTGAATTAGCCGGTATGCTGCCTTTGGGGCCCTCGTGCCAATCAAGAATGCGGAGCCCGGTTCCCACCACGGGTTATCGGTTTCATCACTCATGCCACGCACCCAGAGCACAGCCTTGTAGTACTCCCCGTGAGTGCGCGCGTGGATCCGAGTGATTCCGGGCGTCTCGGATGCAGCAACCAGAACGGCCGTAGCCCCATCGCCGACCACCGGGGACGCCGGATGCATCATAGGGACGGCTCGGTCCACGAGATGAGATTGGGTGAGCAACACGTGCCGAGCTCGTCCGGACTCAATCAGTCCTGCTGCAATGTTGAGCTGGACGACGACAGAAGCACAAGCTGCGTCTACCGTCGCCGTCCAGGCGTTGATTGCTCCCAAGTCCTGAGCCACACGACATGAGTTGGAAGGACCCACGCGATCCGGCACCAGAGCCCAGGAAAGAATGGCATCCACTTCACCCGGATCGACGCCGGCATCCGAAAGCGCGATTCGTGCGGCGTGGGTCTCGGCCTCCGATGAGGTGGTTTCGCGATTGGCGATGCGCCGCTCTTTCGTCCCCAGGAACGGGTCGTCCGCCTCACGTTGAAGGTATCTGCTGACAATCGCCCGGCAGTCGGCGCTACCTTGCTCTCTTCCGATTTCCACGAGTGTGCGGTCCCCAGACCGCGACCGGTGAGCGGCGGTAAACGCTTCGGGCCAATCCGCGTTGCTTCGGACCCTTTCTGGGAACCATTGTCCTAGGCCAACAACACGTGCATGCATGTCACGTAACGCCCCATCCGAAGCGGCTCGGCCAGCCGCGTGCCGCAAGTTGCTGGGTCGCCGGATGCTGGGTCGC
The DNA here is from genome assembly GCA_050304975.1 of Polyangiaceae bacterium. GTDB lineage: Bacteria > Myxococcota_A > Polyangia > Polyangiales > Polyangiaceae > SZUA-265. Next base: position 23,322 of record JBNLEN010000076.1, on the reverse strand, counting down.
CGGATGCTGGGTCGCGGATGGCAGTGATACGCAAGCGCTCATACCTGGGCGCAACGTAGTGTCAGTAAAAATCCCACACAATAGCCGGAATTGCCACATGTGCCGAGGTGGTATGGTGCTGTGAGAGGGTCTAGCGATTTATGCCAGATCTCCATGTACGCCTGATTCCAGGAAAATCGAGATAGCGCCCGCTCGTGTTTTTGAATCTATGCCGAGGCATATCTCGGATATAGCTGCCGCCGTGAACAAGACTTTCGACGGGAAGAGCGCCATCATCACCGGCGGAAGCTCGGGAATTGGCAAGGCGCTCGGGGCAGAACTTGTTGGGTTTGGCGCACACGTAGTGCTCGTCGGCACAGACGAGCAAAAGCTCCAACACGCCGCGGACGAGATGCGTGGCGCAGGCTCTGTGGAGACTGAGCGCTTGGACGTTCGCGACTTCAGCGGCATCGAACGCCTGGTAAGCCGGATCGCACACGAGCGCGGGCGGTTAGACTTGATGTTCAACAATGCTGGCGTCGGGGTGCTCGGCATGGCGCATGAGTTCTCACTTGATGACTGGTTGCGCGTAATAGACGTCAACCTCAAGGGCACTGTGCATGGAATTCATGCTGCCTATCGCTTGATGGTGAGGCAGGGCCACGGCCACATCATCAACACCTCATCGCTGGCTGGATTGTTCCCCGTTCCTGGGCAGATCTCCTACTGCACTACCAAACACGCATTGGTTGGGCTCTCGCACGCTTTGCGGATTGAGGCCTCCCGCCACGGAGTCAGGGTGAGCGTTGCGTGCCCTGCCGCGGTCGAAACCCCGATCTTCAAGAACAACAAGTGGATCAACCTTGACGCGGACCGGCTACTCGCCAATATGCCTGGCAAGCCGGACGACGCGAGACGCTGCGCTCGGCAGATCCTCAAGGGGGTTAGAAAGAACCAGGCTACGATTGTGCCTGGGTTTGCGGGGCTGCTTTGGCGGGCACATCGATATACGCCGTTTCTTACACGGTTGATGCAGCGCAAAATGTACAAAGATCTTGCGGGAAACCGCAATTTTGTACTTGGTTTGTCCTCCGCGGAACGGCTGCCAGAAGGCTCTCCCTAGGCTCCCTATTTCACCAGCCTGACTCGCAGATGAGCTGCTCAAAGCCTGAGCATGCCCATCGCTCACTGCCACCTTGCTCAGCTCGGTCGTCGCGGACTGTGCTAGGGTTCAGTGCGCGCTCCAGCGCCACTCCGCCCCGCGAAAGCGGACATCCCGTGTGACACAGATGGCTCAGACAGCAGAAGACCGCTCCCAGCTGGAGCCAGCCCTCGAGCTGGTTGCACCGCATTGCGACATTCTGGATCGGCTGCCGCTGGTGCCCCCATCTGCGCAGGTGCGAGGAGTCTTTTTCGGCGCAACGCTCTCCGTCCTCCGCAACGCTGGGAAGCTTGACCAGTATCTCGAGTACTTTCCCAGCGACAAGTTCTCCGTGGCTCGGATGTTTCCTTTACGCGACTACATGACGCGGCTAGCCGTCGGAGGAGCCTGCTTGAGGTCCCCCGAGGAGGTGCACTTGGGTATGCAAGACATTTGCAGGGCCCACTCCGTGGAGTTCTCCAAAAGTCTGCTTGGACGAATCCTCGTCCGAGTCCTATCACGAGATCCGGTTCGCCTGACAGAGCAGGGCTTGGCAGCAAGGCGGCAGACGTGCACCTATGGGCATTGGAGCATCAAGCGTCTCGCCGAGCGATGCATCGAGATGACCTACCAGGAAGAGTACGTCTGGATTGAGTCGGCCATTGCTGGTGGGGCGATTGGGACATTTGAATCCTGCGGGATAGAAGCCCAGGTCGAGACCACGCTGGACGGGCGTTTTGACGGCGCTACCAGAATAACCTGGTAGACGTACTTGCTGCCAAGCAAGGACGCCCTCCGGATGTGCGAAAGAAGTACGCCAATGCTGGCGTCGCTCAGCCTTGACGGCACCTGCCCCCGCGTGCTGTGTCTGCGTTACCAAGCATGTTTGCTTTGAGCAAGAAGCAGTTCTTTTCGGTACTGCTGGTCATACTCGTTAGCCTGCCTACACTCGTGTGCGGCTTCTACAATGATGACTGGATTCATCGAGCAGCGAGGCAAGGGCTGTTGCCGCACCTCAATCGTGATGCATTTTCGCTCTATCAGTTCGTTGGCGCTGGGGAGGCCAAGCAGCTGATCGAAAGCGCTAGTTTGCCTTGGTGGACAGACCCGGAGCTAAAGTTCCAGCTCTTTCGTCCACTCGGGAGCGTTTTGGTAGTGCTGGACCATCACTGGTTCGGTCCGTTGGGCAGTCATGTGCACAGCATGCTGTGGTTCTTGCTCGTGGTGTGGCTCGTCAGGCGAATTCATCTGCGACTACTGCCGGTCCGGCAAGCCAACTGGGCGACCCTGATCTACGCTCTAGCAGGTGCGCATGCGTTAGTCTTGGCCTGGACGGCGGGTAAGCACCTCTTGATGGGAGCCGCTTTCGGTTTAGCGGCTCTTTTGGCGCAGCTGAACTGGCGCAAGCAAGGATTCTGGCGGCCGTTGACGGTCATGGCACTGCTGGCCGTCGGGCTGTGCGCCAGTGAAGTCACGCTGGGGGCCGTACCATATATCCTTGCCTATGAGTGGCTGCGAACCGAGTTGCGGTCGCGGGAGCGTTTGTATCGCGCCTTGCCAGCGCTGGCAGTCAGTGTGATGTATCTGCTCTGGTACGCGATGGCGGGTATGGGTACGCAAGGAGTTGGCAGCTACGCCAGCCCGTTTTCAGACCCGCTGGGGTTCTTGTACGCAGTCGCTAGCCGGGCGCCCTTGCTAGTCAGCGAACTGATATTCGCATTTCCAGCTGGCCTGGCTCACTTCAATTCGTCGTTGGCTTGGATACTGCCCCTGCTCGGATGGATCGGTTTGTGCTTCAGCGCTTGGTTGGTCCGGGTTTGGCAGCGCCGTGATCCCACTGCCGGGCAACTGCATTGGCTGTGGCTTGGTGGACTTGGCTCGTTGGTCCCTGTCTGCGGAACAATCGTCGACGGTCGCGTGCTGGCTCTGCCCATGTTGGCGAGTTCCACGCTGCTTGGTGGAAGCCTGGTCGCTGGTCTGTTCAACCAGCGAAACTGGGGCAGTCAGCCCCGCCAGCGAGCTTTCTCGGGGGGGATGTTCGTCGGGCTCGCTGCTGTGCACCTCGTCTTCGCTCCAGCTCTTCGGCTTGGCACGGGCGAACACTTTCGACAGCTCGCCAAGGCGCAGTCGGAAATCCCGGTTCGAGCCTCGATGGACTGTACGCAGCACTCCCAAGTGATTGTGGTCAACGGCGCAGATCCCTCGATCAGTATGTATGGAAGACCACTGTTCGCGCTGTCCACCGGCGTGCAGCGCCCATGGCATGTACTGACCATGGCGATGAATGACTTACGTCTCACTGTTCTGGATGCCAACCAGTTTGAGCTCCAAGTCTTGGGTGAACGTCGCACCAACGTGATGGAACGGATATTTCGGTCGGAGGCAAGTCCACTCTTGCCGGGGAGCACCGTTCGCGTGCTGCAGCTGACCGCGACCGTGTTAGAACAATCTCAGGGCCTTCCCACGCATGTTCGTTTTGAAACCCAACTTCCCCTATCTGATCCCGGATATTGCTTCGTCCGCTGGGTGGAGGGAGAAACCGGATACCTAGAATCGTTTGCGCTTCCTGAGCATGGGGACGTAGTCATCGCTCACAGTCCGGGCCCCATGGGGTTCTGAGCGTATCAGCTGGACGTGTCGTCATGGCCTTCCGGAGCAAGGGACAGGACGAACTCAACCGGACCGAAACCATATTCGTTGGCTAGTGTTTCAATGAACGTGGTCATCCGGCTCCAGACTGGTCGCCAGCTGCTAGGGGCATCGACAAGCAGTACGGCCCGCAAAGTCTACGGTAACGGTATCGGGTCCTCGTAGTACTTGCCTAGTCGTTCGGCGAGGCGATCCAGAGAATTGTAGGCGGGGTGGTCCGAGGGGGGAGACGTCGAAAAGCCGTGCCAAGGTTGGCTGTGCGGAGGGCCTTCGAGTGAGTACAGATCGAACAAGACACCAATGGACCCCGCCGCGACGAGATCCGATATTCGTTCCTGACTCGGGTAGTCGGGCATGAGGCCGTAATCCGACGCGCCGATCACGGTTTGCCAATGGATGTAGCGGAGGCCGGTGGCCGAAGTAATGGTTGACAGCCAGGTCAAGAAACGCTGTTGATCGGTTTCGCTGTATGCGTCCCACCAGCCTTCGTCCTTGGTGGAGTACTTGACAACGTGATGGGTAAACAAGACGTCAAACTTCGCGCCAAGGCTCTTGAGGAAGGTGACGCTGCGGTCGGGATTGTAGCCGTTCTCGTTGTCGAATTCGCACAGGCCCAGATACACATCACCGGGAGCATAGAGATCCCGCAGACGGACCAATGCCTGCGCGTATCCGGCGATAGTATCGGGGAGGTCAGCCAGATCAGGGTGCCCTGACGACGCGACTGCGACCATTCCCTTCGTGGCGTCCCAAGTCTCGTTCGTGTGATATTGGCGAAGCCAGGTCGTGCTGTCTGGCTCTGTTTGAAAGATTAGCGGCCCACCAAGATCTGCCGCGACCTTCATCAAAGACTCAACGTTGTCAAAGTACCCGCGCATGACTTCGGGATCTTGCACTCCTTGGATCACGATGTCCCACTCTTGAGCCCCCGTGTATCCAGCTTCGGTACCGCGATCGAGCAGCTGATAATGCGTGAGCACAGGGATCACTCCGCGGCTTTTCGCTTCGGCCATGCGTGCTGGAAGCACCGTTTCGTCGGCGATGAGCAGATGGTACCAATACAGGAACGCACAATTGATTCCGTGGGACTCCGCTACTTCGGGCGCCCAAGCGCGAGTCGATGAAAACGACGAATAACCGAAACTGAAGGTTGGCGGCACGACATCAAGCAAGCCGCGGCTTGCTGTAGGCTCGCTCGCGCGGCCGGCGTCGCCAATTGTTGCCCCGCCGACACCTCCATTGCTGCTCTGGCGCCCACCGTCTGTGTCATCATCTGCCCCGTTGTTGTTCCCGCCTTGTTCGGGCTTGCCCGCGTCCGTGGAGTCGGGTTCGTCGCTGTCTGGGGAAGGTTCCTTGTCGCTGCAACCTGGCGCGTAGACCGCCGCCAAAAAGACAACGAAAAGTCCGGGGTGGGTGAGTCGCTTCGTCATCTACACGTTCCTTTGCTGGAGCTGTTGTCGCACCTTCCCACAGTAAAGCGGTGAGCTCGTAGGCAAGGCTGATTGTCGTGTGTTGCTATCGACGATGCTAGTCCTAATTGTCCGCATATGTGTGGCAGCTGTGCGGAGCCGAAGTCGTATGACCCCAGCTCGTCGGCACTGTTGCTCGTGTTCTGTGAACACTGAACCGGGAAGGCGCTGGAGACGCACAAGCTGCACCAGCGCGCCCGTTGCACCGCCATTAGCGCACACATGGGCCTCGCTCCGCCGTGCGCGTTCGAGCATCGCTGCTACGATTTGTTGCACGATGGCAGCGACCAAACGAGTACAGCGCCCCGCGCCTCGTCCCCAGGCAGCGGGCGAGGCTGGTAGGCAGCCCGCCAGCCCTCCCGCCTCCAGGCCTCAGCGTCCGCCGCCGCGGCGAACCCGAGCAGGGATGAACGCGGGAACGGATGCGGCAGCTCAATCGGCTTCTCCGGTAGTCGCTCGGCCACCCGCGCCTCCGGCGACTATGAGCCCGGTGCAAATGAATCCGCAGACGTCGCCGACGCGTTCACCGGCGAAGACTGCTCCACCCGCAATCGACGCGAAATCCCACCTTCAAGGGGTCACATTGGAGTCCGGCGCCCCTCCGCCGCCAGTAACCCAGCGCAGGACCCAGCTGGGCCTGTGGTTTCCGTTTACCGTCTGCGGGGGCTCGCTGTTGTTGGTTGGGGGGCTGGGCTTCGCGCTTGTTAGTGGACTGATGGGACAGGTCCGTACAGATCCTGTCCCAGCAAGCACGCCCGATGAAGTCCCAGCGGTTACGACGAAAGCTCCTGCAGGGCAGGCGAGTGGTGTCGCTGCGGCACCGCCTGCACCTAAGGACCCTGGCCGGGTGGAAGGCGATACAAGCTCCGATGCTGAAGGCCCCTCGGCGAACAAGAGCGCCGATGCTGTCGACGTCACTGCCACGCACGAGCCGAGTAATGCGGAGTCAACGCAAAACATCCCCAAGCTGGATCTGAGTAGTATTGTGGATGTCGACGGCTCACTGGCTAAGGCACCCACTTGTGCGGAGGCCTTGGGCAAGCACCAAGTCGCCCCAAGCGACGATGCGGCTGCTGTGGAGAGGATTGTCGAACAGGCGGAGGCGGCACTACGCAATGGTAAGGATAAGATCAGCCATACGTTGATTTGTAAAGCGCTCGCCATGGACGAAAAGAGCGCACTCGCTACGCTGGGGCTAGCTCGAGTGCTGTTGGCGCGACGTGATGCAAAAGCTGCGGCAGAGCATGCGCAATCCGCAGCGGAGCTGCCGGGCGCGCCCGTCGCGGAGGTTCGAGCTGTTTTGGGCGACGCGGTGGTCCGCCTTGGGAATGAACAAGCGGCGCGTCTGCTGTGGGCAGGAAAGAACGGGCAGTCGCCGGATCTAGAAAGCATGCGTGAAGATGCAATGCTGGCTTACCGGACCAAAGACTATCATCGGGCTGAGCGCCTCTACCGGCGAGTCCTCACTTTCGACCCCACTGACGACAAAGCTCGTCGGCAACTCGCGCTCAGCTTGGAACGCCTGCGGGTGTTTGGTGCCGCTGCTTATTGGGCAAAGGCTCCGAAGTAGATCTGCCCCGCTGGCGCAAGGGTCGCGTCAGGGGAAGCCGACGACGACGGCGGCGCCGCTTTTGGGAGATAGTTCATCCGTTGGGTCGCCGCCGATACCTTTGGCGGAACTACTGTCCGCATATGAGCCAACGACGAAGAACCTGTCACTGATGCCCAGTTCGTTGCCATCACTGTCGAACCCGGGGTACTTGAAGATACGCTTTCTCGTCCAAGTTTCACCGTCAGGCTCGTAAACATGGAACCAATCGCCGGCCAAACGCACCGCACGAATCAGCAAACGTTCATTCGTGAGCGCCATAGCATCCCCAAAATCAGGCAAGTCCTCCGGGATGGCCGCCTCTTGTATCCAGCCGGACTCCTGGCGTGAGAGGATGTACACGAACTCACCATTGTACTTTTCGTCGGTGTATCCGGCACGTATGGCCATTCGCATCCCGTCTGGAGAAACCAAGATTTCGCCGGAGCATTCGTTCGGATCGACGCACAGCGACTCCGATAGCTGCCAAAGGTCGCCCGAACGTTCAAACACGAACGTACGAAATTCGATCTCACCGAACTCCCTTCCGACCTCCCGGAAGCCAGAGGCTACCAGTGTGTTGCCTCCCAACCCGACGCCATCAAACTCAAAGCCTTCGGCTTCGCTGAGAGTGGCCTCCAGTATCCACCCACTAGCGCCACGACGGTAGACTTCTATCGTGTAGCCGCAGACGATCGCAAGGGTGTCACCCGCAAGGCGTGGCTTATCGTAGCAGGTCGGAATTCTCTCGTCGAAGCTCCAGCTCGTGCCGACACGCTCGAACATCGCCACCCCCTGTTGCCCTCCAGCCGCCAGTCGGTTGCCGCTGAGAGCCAGGTGACTGAAGTTGATTTCTCTAGTGTCTGGAACCTTGAGATAAGCCTCCTGCGACCACTGGACGCCATCATGCCGAAAAACGTAGGCGGCTCCTCGCTGTGGTGCCGAGTTGTCATCCTGGTCCCCATCGACTTCGGTCGCTCCACTCGCTTCGGAGTGGGCGGCGACGGCTAGCGTGTCACCATCAATGGCCACAGCTCCACCAAATCTGTCGTCCTCCTCGGCGTTGGATGCCTTGATATATGTGAGGTCTACGCCGCGCTGAACCAGGACCGAAGCGCTGGCGGCGGTGGTTCCCTGAACGACATCACTCAGGATGATATCGATTACCGTGGTTCCGCGGCGGAGATCAATCAACTTGGATGCAGCGCCAGACTCAACCTGTTCCCCATCTATTTCGATGCTGACCGTGTCGGGGACGGTCACAGTCACCGAGACCTGAGTCGTAGAAGCTTCGACCTCGGCGACGTAGGCGTTCCACTTGAAATTGGCGGTGGGTATTGGCGTGGAGTCTTCAGTCGTCACCTCGACTGAAATATCCACGAGTTTGCAAAACCGCTCGTATTCATCGCCTCTTGGGCCACCGCCGTACTCTTCATACCCTGGTGGACACTCGCCGAGGCATTCGTAGCTGGCTCCAGACGCGACGCATTCCAAGTGCTTGCTGCAGCGGCAGGGCATAGCGCAGCTCATCCCGCAGGCGCCAGCATCGCCAGCGTCAGCGCCGGAGTCTTCGCCCTGCCCCGCGTCGCTGATTCGTGCATCTCCGCCATCGAGATCTCCGCCGTCGACGGGTGTCTCCTCGCATTTCGCACACTCAGACGGATCGCTCTTGCACCCCAATACCAAGAAGAGGGCGGCCGCAGTGAAGACTCGCATCACCACCGAGTGTATCGGGCGGTTGAGGGATTACCAACAGTTGGCAGCGTGAATTATTGTTGTCGGCGTCAGTCGCCCGGAGCTACGGAAAGGACGTACGTGTCTCCTTGTACACTGAAATCGATAGTCACCCCGTCGCAGGACCAGGTTCGGTCGGGATCATGCAGACTGAACTCGACGGGCCCGAAACCGTACCCATTGCCCATCGCCTCGATGATCCGGTCACCTGGTTCCATAGTGGGGAAACTTCTTGCGCAGCGTGGCTTCGCTGTCGCTCCAGTTGAGCGCCCCGAAGCCCGTTCCTGGGCTCTTGGTTGTGGCTCCCTACCTATCTGAACCTGGTTCGGGTCCTGCCCCGCCAAGGGAAGGAGCTCAAACGTTTGGTCAGGCAGTTTTGGCAGACAGGCGGGCGTGCTCGGCACGCATCGTTTCAACCAATGCGTCAAGCTGGTGCGCGGTAGGAAGCGCAGACGTCGCACCAGCATCGCGATTGAGAGCGGAAATCCAGTGACTGGCGTCGCCGATTTTGGCGAACGTCTTTTGTGGGTAAGGGTAGCGCGCTACGAGGGAGATCAAGGTGAGCGCTGAGCGCATCGCTGCCGCTGAGAAACCGGTGCCCTCCACGACGTAGGCAACGCCGCAGACCTGGCTAGCATGACGTGTCATCACCCTGCGAATTTCTGCCTTGGCCTCCTCTGAAGGGGCAGGAGCAACGCCAGAAATTACGGTGTAAACCGCTAGGCTCCCGAATTGCCGCACCACTCGGTCCGCCTCGGCCGCCCAAGCCCTGAGGTAGGTGGCCGATGGCGGGGCCTTGGTGAGGGTCACGATCACGTCGCCCAGCGTTCTCACGCAGTGCTCGTCGTCAATGAAGACAGGGTCCGTGTTCGGTTCAGTGGGCATGCAGGAGCTCTCGGATGTTCCTACGGCCCATCAATCCCGGGACTTAAACTGGAGAAACCCGATAGTACAAATCTTTGAGTCTCGATGAGTTACCTCCCACGTCCGAAAACACTTTGCTGCGTTGGAACTACCCGCCGGGTAAGATTACCTGGAGTCCCGCTGTGGTGGAACAGCCCACGCCCACGCCGTCGGGAAGCATTTTCTGCTACAGTCAGTTGGTGAAGAGCGCTAACGGACGAAGGAAGCTGTTGACGGCTGCGGTTGGCGTCGCGACGATCAGCTACGTCTACGCGTGTGAAGACGCTCTCCAGGGCGGGGGCGAAACTTCGGGCAATCTGGTCGCGCCGCCTCCACACGTCGGGGGGGCGGCGGGCGGCGGTGCTGGCGGGAATGGCGGTTTCGGTGGAGCGGGGGGAAATGGAGGTGTCGGTGGAACGGGGGCGAACGGGTTGCCGCCAACGTCGGGCAATTTGGTGGCACCACCTGATGTGACGGTCGATGTGCCCCCAGAGCCTGTGGACGCTGGCAATGATGCGGGCCCTAGCAATGCGTCAGACGCTGGCGACAGGTCAGATGCGGGCAAGCCCGACGCGGCTGACTAGCATTATAACAAGGCTGCTGTAGGGTCTTGGCTCGCATCGCGAGGTTCGGGGGCGATTGTTAGCGCTGCGGTCGGCACTTTATCCACTGGCGTTGTTGCGCATCGCTGTGTGTGTGGTGGTGCTCATCTCACCAGAGCCGCGAACGGCGCTTGCTGTCGCGCAACGTTCGCCGGAGCTGTGGTTCGCGCCTGAGGGAATGCACTGGTTCTTGCCGGTGTTTTCTGCTCTTAGCGCTTATCTGCCACTCGTGCACAAGACGCTCCAGGCAAGCGCAGCGCTGCTTTGCCTCGGGCTTTGGAGCCGCGGGAGCTGCGCGGTCATGATCCCCTGCTTCTTGGTGATGTTTGGGGGCGCGCAACTGACGGGGACGGTGCTGCATGACATGCATTTGTTTTGGTTTCTATTGCTGCTGCTCGTCAGTCCTTGCGCCAAAGTTTTTTCGCTAGACGCCTGGAGGCAGCCCTCGCAGAAGCTCGTTACAGCCGAGCGCGAAGCCAGAGCAGCGCTGCTTGGTGCGCGCATCTTGCTAGGGTTGGTTTACCTGTTTCCCGGACTGCACAAGCTACTTGCGAGTGGGACCGACTGGGCGCTGGGGGACAACGTTCGCAACCAGCTGCACTTCAAGTGGTATGAGGCAGGGGGTATTGTTCCCGCTATTCGCATCGACCAGATCCCTGGCGCGCTGCAGCTGGGCGGTCTGTTCGTGCTGCTATTCGAGCTCAGCTTTGTCTTCCTGGTATTCCATCGCCGAGGACGCTGGCTAGCGCTCGCAGCAGGGTTGTCGTTTCACGCTGCCACACAGTATTTCTTCTACATTCCGTTCCCTAGCCTATGGCTTTGCTATGTGGTGCTGCTCGGGCCCGAAGTGCGTGGCCTTCGCCGTATGTTTGCCCGGCTCAACTTGCCCATCTTGGTGGCCGCCGCGTTGATCACGGCGGTCACAATTCAAGGCCTGCGTGGTCAAACGCAAAGCTATCCGTTTGCTTGTTATCCCACCTTCGAAAATCCAGCTCCAGATACAATTGTCGACCTTGCCGTGGAGGTGCGGTCGGACGCAGAGGTGCAACTGCTGCGGCTTCCGGCCAACCGCGCTCAGCACGAATGGGGACTCACTTGGCGTGTTGCTGGGCTGTACGGGGCCACCGCCACGGTTGGGGAACTATACGGCTACGCCGAGCACGTGATCCAGCGCACGGGCTCAAACGCGAATCCGCGCCAAGCGCAGTCGGTGAGTTTTTACCTGGAGCGGTATCGAATTGCGCCCGAAGCTTGGGGCGAGCCCCCCGTGAGCCGGCGGCGGCTCCGGCAAGTGGTCCCGTGAGACCACGAGAGGTTGCGCTACAGTTGGCGCGGGCGAAGTGGAATATTGCGTTTCAGCAGCGGAGCCCGAACGTCCCGCTCCAGCGCCTTCTTGGCCGTCTCCAGGTAGGCGTCGGTTTGCATCCAACCGAGCACGTCACCATCATGAGGCGAGGAGCGAGGACGCTTGGCGAGATCAATCCACTGTTTCTCGAGAAAATCGATCGCTAGATCTGCCATCTTGCCAAGATGAGCCCGATCCGCCTCGTCCAGCTGCTCACTAGCCCAATCGAGTACGGTGAAGCCGAACACACCATGGGCGGCTTCATCCTTGACGATGCGTCCCATCACGGCTTTGGGGAGCGGGTGATGAGAATGGTGCCAAGTGGCGCGTAGCAGTGGGATCGAGATCGCCTCTCCAACACAAAAAAAACGCACCGCGAGCTCCGCCAGGCGCAGCAATGGACGGGCGTCTGCGGAAGCATCAAGCACCACGGCATCTGGCGTGTAGCGGATCTCGGTGCCACCGCCACACTCTTCCGCCATCCGTGCGCAAAGCTCCACGTGCACCATCTCGTCGAGAGGAAAGCGTGACGCGACGGCGATCAAGTCGACTGGAGCTTGCGCTTCGAGCAGGGCGCGCAGGGTCGCCGCGCAAGCCACCGCCGTACGGTGTTCCTGATAGGCGGCACCCGTCCAAGCGCGGCGGGCAACGATGCGGTCAGCTTCGCTCGCTTTGGAAAGGTCGAGCGTGCCCCAGGGCATCTGCTCCACCTCGGGGCGCATGCGTCGGTAGCGGCGCTCAGTGGCGCCACCCAGCAACTCCAATTCGAACAGCTCACCGCGCTCACTCATCTTCCGCTCCGGGGCATCGACGTGCTCTCCGAGTCACTGCCCGGCGTCCGTCTCTTCCTGGGGGCCACTGGCATCACTGTTGCCAGCGCTACTGTTGCCGGCGTCACTGTTGCCGGCGTCACTGCCGTCTGCGCTCTTGCTTCCCGCATCTTTCTTGCCAGAGTCTTCTCCAGCATCTGGCGCCTCTGGTGGAGCGACCAGGTTGCCAGAAGTGGGAGGCAGCCCGGCGTCTCGCGGTGCGGCTGCATCCGACGAATTCGGCGGATCTTCATCCTTCACGGGCGAGTCATCGCCATCTCCGGCGTCCCACTGATCGTCTGGCGGAGCGACGAGATTCCCGGAGGTTTCCCCACCGCCCAGGCCATCGCAGGCGTAAACATAGCTGATGGTGGCAACGCCAACCGCCGCTGTGAGCAACTTCCTCCGTCCACTCTTTTCGCTCATGCCATTACTATTAGCAGCGCACACGCGGTTTGGGATGACGATTCTCCAGATGCTGCCGGAAAAGCCGTGACGCAGGTGAAATTTTAGCAAGGATGCAGGGCCTTTAGCGGAGCCGTCCCCTTGCCCTGGACAGTCTCAGGTGCTGTCCAGCTGGATGTACCGAGATGTTGTTAAAGGTGAACGGTGTCTCCGCCTGAGGTAGCTCGGTTGGGCGTCAAACGGTTGCGCCTGTTCAAGCAGCCGAATCTGGAGCTAGCGCGTCAAAGGCTCCAGTGACGATATCGCGCTTCTCTGGGAGATCGGCCGCGCCGCCAGTCGGCCGATCCTAGGGGGTCTCGCAGCGATCTTCTGCTAGGTTCCTAGCCAGAGGCTCCCCAGGGGAGGAGCATCTGATGTGGAGGAGAGGTGGTCTATGGTCTTTGAGTCGCTGGTCAAACTACAAGAAGAGTCCTGCAAGAAGTTTGCGAACAATCCGGCCTTCGGCACGTTGGATAGTGGCAGCTGGATTTGGACCACCTACGGCGAGTTCAGCCAACTCGTCGATCAGCTGCGCGCTGGCTTGGCTTCATTGGGCGTGGGAGCCGGGGACAAGGTCGCCATTGTTTCACGCAACCGCTTGGAGTGGGCGACGGCCGCATACGCCACCTGGGGCTTAGGTGCCGTCTTCGTGCCGATGTATGAAGCGCAGCTCTGGGACGAACGGAAGTTCATTCTGCAGGACTGTGGAGCCAAGCTTGTGTTCGCGTCCACCGAAGGGATCGCGAAGGAGATGGCGGACCGCGTGGGTGATCTCGAATCGCTCGAGCGTGCGATCGCTCTGGATGCGCCTGAGTCAGACGACAACTCCTACGCAAAGCTACTGGCCAAAGGCGCAGAAGAGCCGACGCCTCCGGCTGACGTGAAGCCTGAGGACGTCGCGTGCTTCCTGTACACGTCGGGCACCACGGGGCAGCCGAAGGGGGTGATCCTGACGCACAGCAACATCTGCCATAACGTGGACGGCGCCAATCAACGCTTTGACTTCACCTCGAGTGACCGCGCCCTGTGTTTCTTGCCTTGGGCGCATGCGTTTGGACAGACGGCAGAGCTGCACACGCTGCTGTCCCAGGGCTGCCAGCTGGCGATCAATGACGAGGTCCCGAACCTGATCAACAACTTACCCGTGGTCAAACCCACGGTACTAGTCGCCGTGCCACGCATCTTCAACCGGATCTATGACGGGGTGAACAAACAGATGGCCGCCAAGCCTGCGCCCATTCGCAAACTGTTTGCAGCAGGGATCCGTAATGCCAGCCGCAAGAGTCAAGGGGAGCATCTTGGGCCGGTGTCGAAGTTGGCGCTGTCGGTCGCCGATCGCATCATTTTCGAGAAGGTTCGCCAGAAGTTCGGTGGGCGGCTGCGCTTTGTGGTCAGTGGCTCAGCTGCTTTGAGTCCGGATGTGGCCAAGTTCATCGATGCGCTAGGGATCGACGTGTACGAAGGCTACGGCATGACGGAGACTTCACCGGTGCTCTCGGCAAACTACCCGGGGCACCGCAAGTTTGGCAGCGTCGGACCAGCGTTCCCGCACGTCAAACTCGAGATTGACATGAGCGCCACGGACGACCCAAAAAGCGGAGAAATCGTCGCGTCTGGTCCGGTCGTGATGCAGGGTTATCACAACCGCCCGGAAGAAACGGCCCAGGCATTCACGCCCGACGGACGTATTCGCACGGGGGACATGGGCTACTTGGACGAAGATGGATTCTTGTGGATCACGGGCCGTATCAAGGAGCAATACAAGCTGGAGAACGGCAAATACGTCGTGCCCGCGATCTTGGAAGAGCAGCTCAAGTTGTCCCCGTTCGTCGCGAACGTCATGCTGTACGGAGCCAACAAGCCGCACAACGTGGCCCTGGTCGTGGTGGACAAGCCCGAACTCGAGCGCTGGGCTCAAGAGAACGGCAAGCAGCTGGGGGATATTGCCAACAACCAGGAAGTCAAAGATCTGATCTTGGGTGAACTCGAAAAGTATTCGGGGTCCGCCAAGTCTTACGAACGTCCCAGGGCAGTCGCCCTGATCGATGACGACTTCACGACAGAAAACGGCATGCTGACTCCGAAGCTGTCGCTCAAGCGGCGCGTCGCCCTCGAGAAGTATTCAGAGCTGCTTGAGGCGTTGTACGGGTAGGGATGTCCGAGTCGATCATGGTTTGAGTGTCCGCTGATCGCAATCAGCTGCTCTTCGGACGAATGCGACTCTGACCCTGAACGATGTGCGTGGCCTCGTGCCCCATCAGGGGTTCCTGCTTTGGCGCCAAGCCCTTCAAAGTCCCGGCTTCGTCACCCGACGTTCCGCCAGAGACCGAATCCAGTTCATCCTCCGCGAGCTCACTTTCGGTTTTGTCTTTCGGATCCATCGGGACCTCCTTCGTCCACGAGCATAGCAGTTGAGCCTTGGGTCGTCGTGCATGGGCTCAAATCAGTGGCCGCAGGAGTTGTATTCTACTCTTGCTGCGGGTTGTTCAGCGCTCCAACGCCGAATCACCGAGCACACGACGCACGAAGCGATGGGCTGGATCGGCTTGGTGGCGCGCGTGCCACGCGAGCTGAAACCTGAATGGGGCCAGCGTGATGGGCGGTTTGAACAGCTCTAGGGGAGCGAGTTGAGCCAGGGTCTCAGCCAGGCGTCGTGGTACGGTCAGCACCAAGTCTGAGTCGGACAAGATGAACGGGGCAGCCAAAAAGCTGTGGATGCGCAACGCCACGCGTCGACTGTGGCCAGCGTCAGCCAATGCTCGATCGATGGCGGTCAAGCCAGGGCGCCCCACGGCAATCACTGCGTGCGGAAGGCTAGCAAATTGCCGCAGTGTCAGTCGTTTGGTAGCGACCAAACCGCGCCTGACCAAGCAAGCGTATTCATCGTCATAGAGTGTGCGCACCCGGGTGGTTGCTGGGGCATCCGGAAAAGTGCCAAACGCCAGATCGACCTCCGCTCGTTCGAGCGCATCGTACAGATCCAGAGGGCGAGCGACCACGCTGAGGTTCAGCATCGGGGCCTGTCGCCCCAATTGTTTCAGGGCCCTCGGCAATACCAGCAAGCTGACGGAGTCTTCGCAAACCAAACGGAACGTCCCTGTCAGCGCCGCCGGCTCGAACTCCGCGTGAGAGTCGAGCAAGCTAGCCAGTCCTGACAGCTGAGCTCGCAGTGCGCTTTGCAGTCCAAGAGCGCGGGGCGTCAGGCTCATGCCACGTTTGCCGCGAACCAACAGCGGATCGCCGAACTGTTCCCGGAGGCGGGCGAGTGCGTGGCTGGTCGCTGACTGGCTCAAACCCAGTCGGCGTGCGGCGAGAGTGACGCTGACTTCAGAGAGCAGCGCATCCAAGGTGACCAGGAGATTTAGATCCACCCCTCTGAGAGAATCGATTCCATGCATGTTCAGTCTGAAGAGCATGCATTGGACAGATGGTCAATGGATACCCAATATCAACCTCCAAGATATTGGTTTTCGAGCAACCCCGGCAGTCGCTGGGAGAAGAGATATCGCCATGAAATTCACGGTATTGGGAGCAACAGGAAACACGGGCAGAGTCGTCGCTGAGCGACTCTTGGCAGCCGGAGCAGAGGTGCGTGCGGTGGTTCGCCGGCCCGACGAGGCCACGTTGGATCCCCGAATCGAAGTCATTGCAGGCAGCCTCGAGCAACCCGAGAACCTGCGGCCAGCGCTGGCCGGTGTGGACGGTGTTTATCTGCTCAGTCCACCGACGCCCAGCACGGACGACTTCGTCTCTGAGCGTCGCAGAATGTTCGAAGCGCTATCAGAGGTGCTCGCCACCGCCAACGTGCCGCACACGGTGTTGCTTTCGTCCGTCGGGGGGCAACGGGCCAGTGGCACTGGCGTCATCCAGACCGTGGGCAACGCGGAGCGTAGTCTTGCTGCGCAGGGCCTGACGTATACAGCGCTGCGCGCCGCCTACTTTCAGGAAAATTGGGGCATGGCCCTGGGCGCCTTGTCTGACGGCATCTTGCCGACGATGTTCGGGCCCGCGGGGCTGTCGATCCCGATGGTCGCCACGCAGGACATTGGGCGAGCCGCGGCGGAGCTACTTCTCGCTGGAGCCAACTCGAGCCAACCCTTCGTCGAGCTCGCTGGGCCGCGCGAGTACAGCCCACAAGATGTCGCGGACGTACTTGGTCGCCTCACTAACAAGTCGCTGCAAGTCGTTGTCGTACCTCCCGAGCAGCGCGCTGCCACTTTGAGCGGGTTTGGTGTGGGTGCGGATCAGGCTGAGCTGTACGCTCAGATGTACGCTGGTATCGAAGACGGCACAGTCAGTTGGGAACGACCCCAGGAAGTCAAGCGCGGCAAAGTGGATTTGGAAACGACGCTGGGCGTTCTACTGAACTGAGCCTAAGTCGGGGAGCAACCCAGCGGTTGTGCCCTGAAAGCGCGCCGCCGGGTTGCAGCCTAAACTAGAGTATGCTCTAGTAGTTGCTCTAGTCTAGGAGAGTCGGATGATTCGCTACCAGATCCAACACCGCATCCGCCGTTCGCCCGCGGAGGTGTATGACTTCGTTGTCGTCCATCAAGAGGACAACCACCCCAAGTGGGAGGAAGAGGTGGTCGCGGTGCGCCGCCCTGGAAAACCCGCGGTCGGTCTCAAGGGGGTGATGGTTCGCAAAGAGGGTGGCCGCACGCGCGACGTCCCGTTTGAGATCACTGATCTGGTGCCGGACCGACTGATGGCTGTGCGAAGTGGCAGTGGTGGTTTCCAGCTCGAACTGATCTTCGACATGCGACCCGCCGAGGGCGGCGAAACGGACTTTCATGTCGACGCCGCCCTGACTTTGAGTGGTCCACTCTGGCTGCTCACGCCCATCTTCAAGCGCCAGTTTCCCAAGATCAGCGCCCGGATCACTGAGCGGCTTGCGTCGTTGCTCAACGACGCTTGAGGGCTGGGCGCTTAATCGCAGCGCACCCGCAGATGTTCTCTGACCTCATCTGTGCACGTCATCGCGTGAGAGGGTAGCTCCAAGACTGTCGTCGCGTGAAGTGGCACCAGTGGCGTTGGATCCGTAAAGGGGTTGTCCCTGAGATCTAGTCTGGTAAGCGGGGATAGATTGCGAAGCGGCGTGACCTGCGAGATGTTGTTCTTGCTAAGATCCAGCACCTCTAGCCGAGTCGAGTACTTCACTCTGGAGATGTCGCTGATACGGTTTGCTGGGACTTCTACCACCCGAGCAAGCGGTAATTTCGGCAGGTACCTCAAGAGGTTGTCGCCGGCGCGAAGGGTGACAATAGCCTTCAGGTGCTTGGCTGGTCCCAACGTCCTGAATTGATTGCTGGATACGTCGAGTGTGATCAAGCGGAAGACTTTGTCCAGTCCGCGTATCTGCCGGAGTTGATTGTTGGATACGCTTAGTTCGGTCAGGCGTGGTAGATGGGATACGTCCAGCTCGGTGAGACTATT
Organism: Polyangiaceae bacterium; assembly: GCA_050304975.1. GTDB lineage: Bacteria > Myxococcota_A > Polyangia > Polyangiales > Polyangiaceae > SZUA-265. Next base: position 5,226 of record JBNLEN010000076.1, on the reverse strand, counting down.
GTCGTTGAGGGTCACCCGTTGGAGCAAGGGCGCTGTGAGTGTGCCCACGCGAACGATGCGGTTGCGGGGCGCGATTAGCTCAATCAGGTCACCCTGGTTCGCCAGTGGGGAAGTATCAGTGATGCGGTTTCCGGCAAGTTCAACCGTTCGAAGAGCGAGGTGGCGCAATGGGGAGATGTCCTGCACAACGCTACCGTTGACTGTCAGGAAGCGGAGAGATTGTAGCGCTTCCACGCCGGAGAGATCGGATAGTTCCTCATTGCTGCGCATTTCTAACTGCACCAGCTGGTTGAGTCCGCTCAGCGGTTGGAGGTTCTTGATGTTGCTATAGGAGATGTGTAAGAAAGTAAGCTGTTTCAATTGGGACAAAGGCGCATAGTCAGCGAGGTTGACGCTGGACAAGGCGAGTTGTGTGAGCGAGCGCATGCGTCCAATGTCATGGAGTCCACCAACGAGCTCGCCGGAAACGTGGAGCTCTTCCAGCTTCGGCAAGTTGATCAGCGGCGATAGGTCGCGTGGGGGAATGTCGTAGCCGGCGCCTCCCCAGAACATGACGCGTCTTAGCTGATGAAGTTGGGACAGTGGCTTGAGATCCGCCGCAGGGATGCCTTCCGCTTCAAGCTCTTCCAGGTTCTTCAGGTTCCTCAGCGGGCCGATGTCTCTCAGGTTGTTGAAGCCGATGCTTAGCTTCTTGAGCGACACCAGGTTCGCGAGCATCTTGATGGACTGAACGTTGGTGCTGCCGATGTCGAGTTCTTCAAGTGCTGTCAGGTTCGCTAGAGGCGTCCAGTCCTTGACTTGTTTCGCGCTGTACAGCTTGAGCGCCCGGAGTTGGTTCAGTTTCCTTAGTGGACCGATGTCGGAGAACTTGCCGAACGAGAGGTCCAACTCTCGTAGAGCCTTCAGCTGAGCCAAGAAGCTGAGGTCGAGCACGTCGCTGTCGTAGAGGCGTAGGCGTTGCAGTTGGCTGAGAGGTGCTATCAGGGCGCCGTCTGTGAATCCCCTATCGATCACTAGGGATTCTAATGACTTGAGCGATTGCAACGCTGTCAGGTTTGCCGACCTCGGAACCTCGCCGACGTGGAGACGGCGTAACCCAGGGGTTCCCCTGAGAAATTCCCAGTCTTCGATCTTGCAGGAATCGACTTTCAGCTCTTCAAGGCTTGCCAGCTTAGCAGCACTCCCGAGTGATGGCGCTCCGCTCTCGCCACGGCATCCACTGATATGTAGCGCCCGGAGTTCAGACAGTAATCCAAGTGCTGATAGATCATAGTCCGTCGAGATGGACAACAATCGCAGCTTGGACAAAGCTTTCGGTATGGCTACGTCGGCTGGTGTTAGCGGCGTGAAACCGAGGGCCTCGAGTTGATGGAATCTCGCCAAAGGCGCAAGACTGCCACCCGTTACTGTGCCTAAATGCAAGCTCCGTAGCAGCGGCAGCTCTCCAATGAGATTGAGGTCGCCTTCAAAGCGACCGGCCAACTGCAATTCCTGCAGTTGACGCAGACTGGCGAGTGGACTCAAGTCGACGGATCCAGTGAGCGACACGCGCAGCTGTTTGAGAGAATGCATGCATTCGATACCGTTCAGGCTGGTGGAGGTGCCGCCTACGTCCAGCTCTTCAATTTCTTGCAGCGTCTCATATGGAATGGCGGCGTGCGGTAGCTTGAGCTGCTGATGCACTTGCTGCGCAATTTGGCCGTCTTCAAGCACGATGCCTTCGGCCTTCTGCTGCTCTGTGCACTGCCGTGGGGCAGGGGTGGTCGCGCTGGCACTCTCTTGCAATTCCGAGTTGTTGGATGGCTTCGTCACCACTTGGATCGTTGGTGTCTGAGGTGAACCGGAAAGGCTTGTGTTAGGGTGGCAGCTTGCGACTAGGGCGCATTGGTAGCAGAGCGTCCGCAGTCGCACGGCTAGCGAGGTGGATAGGCGGGAAGCGAACACGTGCAGAGCGTAGTGGCGGTTTGCCGAAAATACCAGCGCCCCATCAGGGCGCCACGAACGCGAGAATCGTTTTCCCCAAGTCTGCCAGACCTAAGCAGCGCAGCGTTGCTGAGTGAGGTTGTTTCACCAATCGTGTGCGAACGTTTGTGTCGCACAAGGGACAACGGAGCTAGCCGTTGCTGGCGCCCTGCCTGAGTGTTGCCTCTAGTTTTTGCAAACGAACGCATCTTAGTTGGGCCTACGCATCTCCCGGCCCGGTCATAGCGACCTGCTCTGGGGGGCTCGGGGGCGACGACTGTCCCCGTCCCGACGGGCAACCGGCCCGCCTTAACCGGCGCTTTTTGCTGCGAAATCCGTGTGCACTTGCCAGCGGCCGCTTCCCGCGTCAGAAACTCGCCATGCCAAAGCTGAAACTCACTTACTTCGACGCTCCTGGTCGTGCAGAGCCGATTCGGATTGCTCTGCGTCTGGCCGGGCTAGCTTTCGAAGATGAGCGCCTGAAGTTCCCACAGTTCGCCGAGAAGAAGCAGCAGGGCGCGTTCCCCTTGGGGAGTGTTCCGGTGCTCGAGGTCGATGGGGTGGTGCTCACGCAGACCTCCGCCATGCTTCGTTACGTGGCTCGCCTGGGCAATCTCGACCTCTACCCCAGCGATCCATACGAAGCTCTCTTGGTGGACAGCGCCCTGGACACCGTGAACGACACGCTGTCTCACGCCATGACACCAAGCCTGTTCGAACGCGACATGGACAAGAAGCTGGCGATGCGCGCCGAGTTGGTGCAGGGCCCGATGCGCCTGGCGTTTGGATATCTGGAGAACTTGATCAAGACGAGTGGTGGACCGTTCGTTGCTGGGGCCCGAATGAGTATTGCCGACCTAGTGATCGCTGCTCAGATCTTGCAGATTGAAAACGAGAAGCTCGACGGTGTTACGCTCGAGCATCTCTCGGAGTATCCGCGCCTCCGCGCGTTGAAGGATGCCTACCTGGCCGATCCGCGCATTCAACAGGCGCTATGAAGCCGCCCACATCAGTACTGGTGGACCCGTCCAACGTTGATTTGGCGTGCCGCCCTTGACCGAGGGCGGTTGCCAGGTAACGCAGCCGAAATGATGTGCCTGCCGCCAGGGCTACTGCTCGATCTGGACGACACTATCGTCGCATTCTCCCAGGGCAAGCCCGACTTTTGGGCAGAGGCGTTCGAGCTGCATGCGTGCGGGCTGCATGTCAGCGTGCAGGAGTTTACCGCCGCCATCTCTGAAGTGGCTTCCGTCTATTGGGCTGACGCGGAGCGAGCGTTTCTCGGTCGGATGGATCTGTTTCGGGCACGAAAAGAGGTGGCGAGTTTGGCTTTGGCCAAGCTTGGCCTGAACGACGATGAGCTAAGTGGCAAGTTGGGTGAGCACTTCACTCGGGCCAAGGAGCAATCGGTGGCTCCGTTCCCGGGTGCCGTTGAGGCAGTGCGGGCCTTGCGTGAGCGCGGAATACGGCTCGGGCTGATCACCAACGGCTGCTCTGATTTTCAGCGAGACAAGCTGCGGCGCTACGATCTGGAGTCACTGTTTGAGGTGGTTGTGGTGGAGGGTGAACTGGGAGTGGGCAAGCCTTCCCCCGAACCATTCCGTGCTGCCATGGCGGCCATGAGTATGCAAGCAGAGGACCTTTGGATGGTGGGAGACAACCTGCACGCCGATGTGGGCGGCGCGCAGGCCTTGGGCATTGATGGGGTTTGGGTCGACCATGCCGGAAAGGGCGTGCCTTCGGGCAGTTCAGTGATGCCAGCCCGCACCATCCGTCACTTGAGTGAGCTGTTGAAACTGGGGACACCAGTACAGCCCGCCGTGTGAGTTCCGCCTGCTGCCACAGCTCGAGCGCTAGTGAGTGCGGCAGCAGGCACTTCGGCTAATCCAAGAACGTCAGCGCGATGTTGCGACCTTGGTTGAATGTGTGGTGCTCCCACACGATGGCAGCGCGGCCCGAGTCTGTCACTGCGATCGACGGCGCAGTTTGGGCATATCCGGCGCGGTGGGCGTAGCCATCCATGCCGATGATGCCCCCCGCGGCGTCGTGGCGACGAATCTTCAGCAGGTTGTTATCCGAGCCCCGAGTCGAGCGCCGAACGGAGACGACTTCGCCGGAGTCCAGAATCTGGGCGTCCGGGTACCAGGCGTCCCGGTCTTCCTGACGATTGACGCGATACAGCTCAGCGTTGTTGTTCAACATGTCGCGTACGGCAAGGTGGACTGATTGGATCCCGGGTGTGGTGGCAGTGGTCGTGTCGCCAAACCAGGTGACCGAGTAGACTCCAGAGTCGTTGATGGAAACGCGTGGGCGCTCCACACTTTCAAAGTATTCTTCTTCAGGGTGACTGATCAGCGTAGATGGGGAGAACACCTCTTCGCCACGCGGGCGATAGCGAGCGTGGATCACCTTGCCGAGGTATTGACCAGTGGTATTTGCGGCGTATGCAATGACAGCATCGCCCGCGTCATTGACGGCGACGTCCAGCGACGACACCTTCAGGGGCGTGAAAACTATCTCTGGAGGGGAATAGCTGCGGTCTAAGTGGATGATCCTCATGCTGGGCTGGAGGAACAGGCCTTCCGTTTCCGAGTGGTTGGCCCAAACGAATAGCAGAGTGTTATTGTCCAAGAACGCGACACGAGGCCGAACCTGAACGCCGCTGACGTTCACGTTGACGTCGATGTATCGGTCAAACGCGCCTCCTTCGCGGAAGACCACCGCCTGGATGTCTGTGCGGTCGCCGAATTCGCGATGTCCTTCCCAGACCATGGCGTAGCCGCCATTCGGAGCATGAGCGACATGCGGTTCGGTGCCGAATGGGATCTCATTGACTTCTTCACTGCTCAAGAAGAGGTCGAACGGGTAGACTTGGTTTCCCGCCGGATCGAACACATTCCATTTCGTGACATAATTTCGGTTGAGATCGGCATCATCCGCCCAAACGATCACTGAGTTGCCGAGCGAGTCGACGCTGATTTCGGGATTCAGGTACCTACCGTACGTCGTCAGTGTGTCATTGACGAAGCGTAGGTCGGTGACGGCCTGAATCGCTCCCTGAGCGTTGACTCTGCCGTGGCCCCAGTCAAACGACGGGACATCGACCTGGGAAGGAGCCGGGATCGCCGTAGATTTGAGCGCGTCTTCGATCTCCGTTGCGGTTAATTCCTGCTTTGCTTCGAGCATCAATGCGGCGATCCCGGCTACATGGGGGGCGGACAAGGACGTGCCCTTGTTAGAGCTGACGGCCAAGTATCTTCGACG
>JBNLEN010000075.1:0-29701 GCA_050304975.1 Polyangiaceae bacterium | reverse complement strand
TCAAATAGACGATATCACCGACGGCTTTACCAAGTCCATCGTCTTTGGGCTGCTGGTTGTAACCGTCTGTTGTTTTCAGGGATATTTCACCCACATGCGCACCGACAGCTACGGCGCCAAGAGCGTCAGCCTGTCTACGACTTCGGCGGTGGTACCTTCGATATCTCGATTCTCGAAGTCGGCGACAACGTCGTCCAGGTGATCAGCACCAACGGTGACACGCACCTCGGCGGTGACGACATCGACCACGAGATCATGGAGTGGTTGGTTGCCGAGTTCAAGAAGACTTCGGGCATCGACGTGTCGGGCGACAAGATGGTGGTGCAGCGCCTCAAGGACGCTGCGGAGCAGGCCAAGATTGAACTCTCGTCCACACAAGAGTCCACGATCAACCTGCCCTTCTTGACGGCTGACGCCAGCGGTCCAAAGCACCTCCAGGTCACGTTGACGCGCTCCAAGCTCGAGCAGATGATCGGGCCGCTCGTCGAGCGCAGCATGGAACCAGTCCGACGCGCTTTGGATGACGCTAAGAAGTCTCCGAAAGACATCGATGAGGTGGTGTTGGTTGGTGGTTCGACGCGTGTGCCCTTGGTACAGAAGACGGTCACCGAATTCTTTGGCAAGCAACCACACAAGGGCGTCAACCCGGATGAGGTGGTCGCAATCGGTGCGGCTGTGCAGGGTGGTGTGCTGAGTGGTGACGTCAAGGACGTCGTGCTGCTGGATGTGACTCCACTATCCCTGGGGGTCGAGACGCTGGGTGGCGTGAACACGGTGATGATCCCGCGCAACACCACCATCCCCACGCAGAAGAAGGAGATCTACTCCACGGCGAGTGATAACCAGCCGTCGGTCGAGATCCACGTGCTGCAGGGGGAGCGAACTCAAGCCAGTCAGAACCGTACGTTGGGGCGCTTCCACTTGGATGGTATTCCCCCAGCTCCCCGCGGCATGCCCAAGATCGAAGTCACCTTCGATATCGATGCCAACGGCATCCTGAGCGTGATGGCCAAGGATACTGCGACCGGCAAAGATCAGAAGATCACCATCACTGCGAACAGCGGTCTGGATGACAAAGAGATCGACCGCATGGTGGCGGACGCCAAAGAGCATGAGGCCGAGGACAACAAGCGGCGCGAGGAAATCGAGCGTCGCAACAAGCTCGACAACATGTGTTACACGCTCGAGAAGCAGATCGCCGAAAACAAGGAGAAGCTCGAAGGTGTCGACCTGGGCGCTATCGAGGGCTTGATCAAAGAAGGCCGCGAAGCGGTCGAGCAGCAAGATGACGCCAAGGTCACCAGCGTGCTCGAGCGTTTGGAGAAAGAAGCGCACACCATGGCCAGCAAGCTCTACGAGCAGCCCCCCGGTGCGGAAGGGGCTCCCGGCGGTGCGCCCCCCGGCGCCGGTCCCGCTCCAGGCGGTCAAAAGACCGATGATGTGATCGACGCCGAATTCGAAGAGTCCAACTAGTCGTCAAGCCCAACTCCTGTGATTGCGTCGAGAGGCGGCGGAGGAAATTCCGCCGCCTCTTGTCGTCCATCTTCGAGATGTGCCCGTACTGGGCGTAGGTTGGGCAGAAGCGTGAGCCGCCCGCTACAGCTCAGTACTAGACTCAGCGCGCTGGTTCCGTCCACTCCGCGAAGGCGATGAATGACTTGGCCAGGCCGAGTTGCTCCAGATGCTGCCCCAAACCATTGTCGACGTAGAGCGAGTAGCGTGGCCCTCGCAGCAAGCTCTGCAGGTTGGGTAGAGGGAAGCTCTCAGCATGCGGATCCCCATACTTGCGCTGCAGGTCGCGATACGACGGCCACTGCCACGGGACCTCGGCGCGAAAGCGGAGCTCACAGCCGTCGGCTGTCGGAGAAGGAGTGACCAGCAAGCGGCCGTAGTACAGTCCGAAGACCGAATCGAGATTCGAACGGTCCGGCATGTAGAACGTCTTCGAGGTGGCACTCTCCTGACCGTCACAGGCCAAAGCAGATGCGCGGGCGCGGAGTTGGGCGGCGCGTCTTTGCACCCGTTCGTTGCCAGTAAAGATCGAGGGTTGCAGTTTGTACGCTTTGCCTGACCTGCCAAGGTAATGTCGCATCAAGCCTCCAGTTTGGCGCAACACAACGCTGAGCGTGCCGCCCGTGGCCAGCGTTGCGTAGAAATCCCGGAGGAACTCTTGATCTTCGGCCGTGAAAGGAGCGTCCGCGATGGCTTTGGCTTCCAGTTCGTCGATGCGTTGCTGCATCCCGCTCCGCCCGATGCCAGTCGCAAGGGTCACGGCCATCAGGCTACGCTGTCCGGGAAACAGCAGCTGAGTCAGCAGTGCTGTCAGCAGCAGCCCTCCGCCCAGCCGCATGAGCCGACTATGGCTCCCGGGTGCGGGTTGGTCGCGCGTACGCGTATTGCCGGGCGCCCTCACGCAGCGGTGTACGCTCGCCGGCAGAGTGATGTTCCCGAGAGGGGTGCTCCTGAGAGCGGTGGGTCATTCTCCGTCTGAAAATCCGGCGACGAACGCGTCGCGAGCGACGCTGGGCATCGGCGGATCGCCGCAAACCTGGGTGAGCTCCACACGCAGCATGGCCGTCGAGTAGATGGCTTCCGCATCACCAGTGCCGGGTTGATCCAGGTGCTTGGACAAGGTCTCGTAAGCTACGGGGAAACTGCAGCTCTGGTGGGATAGTTTGGGCTGGAGCGCGAGCTGGTGAACGACGTGTTGTCCGATGCGAAACACCAAGCTGCCGCCTTCGCAGGGAGTTGATAGCTGTGCGCTGCATTGGAGCTGAAAAGCGTTCCAGCTGGCGCCATGAGGGCCTCCGCCTTTCCAATCGCGCAGACTCTGCCCCGCTTCTGTGCCGCTGACTTCTGCTTCAGTGTCGCAGGAGGGAGGCGTCGCTTCGTCCACTTTCCAGCAGTCGAAACTCTCGACTTTTGGAGCGGATGAGTTCGAAGTGCCGACCGTGCCTGGAGCCGTCGAGGTGGGCGACGGCGTTGGCGGAGGGATATCGGTTCCAGGAGGAGTTGGAATTGAACTGGCTGGCTCAGACGCAGACGACGACGGCGTGGCGCAAGTATTGTGTGCCGCGGTTTGAGCTTGGCTCGGAGCTCCGCAGGCCGTGACAAAGAGCGCACCGAGCGGGAGCAGCAGCAACGGCGGGTGCAAGCGGTGGCCCGCCCTCGGAAAAAGCATGTTGGGTCAGCTTTTATCAGAAGCGCGGCCGAAAGGTCTTTTCGTGTTTGCCCGGTGGGGTGACAAAAAGCTGCAGCGCCAAGGTTTCCCGGGGACCTTGGAAATACTTCACGACGAAGGAGTGCTTGCCCTGATTGAGCACAACGCTAGCGATGCGTGAGCGCGGGGCGTGGGCGCCGTCGTTGTCGATCACTAGCTGACCATCGATGTACAGACGTGAGCCGTCGTCCGAATGCAGCCGAAATAGATAGCTGCCGGTGCGCTTGGCTTCGAATTGGCCCGTGTACTTGATCGCGAACCACTCGGTACGCTCCGAAATGCCAGGAAACCCTTCGTTGAACGAGCGGACTGGAATGTTGATGCGGTCCGCTTGGAAGGTGGCTAGCAGTGGGCAGTCGCCAATTTGCGACAGCGAAAAGGTGCCGCTGGGGATGGCACACACCTGTGCGGAGAAAGTTCCGGTTGGGCCTCCGAAAGCGAACTGATCTCGCACGCGCTTGTCGGACTTGCCCCCGCCTGCGCCAGGGCCGCTGCCTTGAAGTAAACGCCCACGCTGAGCGCCGCCGCTGGTGGCGCGGATGAAGGTCGAGCGCGCCGCTTTGAGTGGAACCTGCATCGAAGCTTCACTATCGAGATCTTGGAGCAGCTCCTCATAGGTGGCGCTCGGCTCTTCAGGTGTCGGCTCGGGCGGCGCCGGTGGAGCGGCTTGTTCGGCTGGCGGAGCCTGCTTGCGGATGACGGGTGCGGCGATCGGACGTGGCGTCTCGACCGCAGGTTCCGGCACGCCGGCCTTCTTTGGATCGGGCTCCACGCCGTCGGGAGAGCCTCCCCCCGTTTGTATCGGCGGCGGCACCTCGAGTAGCTCAATCGCGTCCACGAGCAGCGGCTGCGATGGGGACTGCTGTCGCTCGGAGTAGGGGTGCCACGCCGCCATGCACAGATGTGCCGCCAGCGCGATGAGCAGCGCTTGGCCAAAACGCTCGCGTGGTCGCCGGCCTGGCATTGTCGGAAGCTAGCATAGGCGGTACGACTTTTGGCGAGTACCCGAGTGGGCGCCCCAAGCGTTGAGCGGTTCGGCACAACTGTCTTGCAGGCTTTTGCAATGACTAGAAGATCGAAAAGATCGCAGTCGAATCGTGAGCCAGCGAAGACGCTTCGATGGTCTGCATCCCGTGTTCGTCAGGCCCTCCTAGAGCGCAGCGGATGCGCCCGAGCTTACAGCACGCAGTCGAGCTGAACCGAACCCGCGCCAGTGGCGATAGCGCGGTTATCTTGCTCGGAAATGATCAGCGACTCAGCTGGGACGTCGAAGTGAAACAGCACGTTCCCCCTCAAGTCCAACATTTGGCAGCCTGCCTCATCGAGCGCGGCGAGCGTTCTTCGGTTGGACAGCACGACGGCGTCGAAGCCAGCTCAGTAGACGACGACTCGGTCACTGGCGCTGCGGCCAAAAGTTTCCGGCGCGTACATCTCTTCGGCTTTCGCTGGGGGAACGACGTAGTTGCCCAAAGTGGTGGCACGCGCGATGTAGCTGAAGTCGTAGACGCCGGCCCAAAGCAGCGAGGCAAACGCTTCCTGGCGCTCATCACGCATGTTCTGATGTTCATACCACGGCCGGGACCACCACCAGGGGGCGCCCGCAGACTGCGCTTTCGGATCTCGTGGCAGGTCTCCAGTCGTGGCCAGCGCAGGGTTCGAAGCTTCGAATCCTGCGGGCAGCGGATCGACCAGGGCCACATGGTAGCGTCGCGCCGGAGCCACGAGGTTCACGCGCACGCGCACCGTGGCGCCAGCCTTGATGCGCCACACGCCATTTTCGTCACGCTGCACGTCGGTCTCGTCGTCCACCGCTTCGTATTGACGACTGACGGTGAATCCAGCCTCAGCGGGTGGTAACCACAAGCTCTTCGGCGCGTAGTTCATGCCAATGCGGTAGTAGAGCCGCCCATCTCCCTGCTTCTGAAGCAGCAAGTCTGTGCCCTTGCCGTACTTCTGCAGGGCCTGCATCGGAATGTCGACATGCTGTCGATCGACGGAACGACCGCGAAACTGGTGCTCTAGCGCGTAGTCCTTGCCCAGCCAGGCACGAGCCACGAAATCTGGTGTCAGCTTCTCATAGGTGTTGAAGTAGCGATCGAGCGCAAGCAGCACAAATGCATTTTCCTGCGTGTTGTACCAACGACCGCGTTTGCGTTGTGCCAACAGTCCGGTGACCAGTTTGGGGATTACGTCGTTCTTTGGCTCGTCCTCGATCATGGCTTCCAATAGGATCCCATCCGCACGTCGGTCCGAATGCATCAACACGTGGGCTCCATCGGCATAGCTGGTGGCGAAGTGGGCGTGGCTCGCGGTCTCGGTGATGCGATTGGCCAGGTGACGGCGGATCTGCTCGCGCTGGTTGGCGAACTCAGGGTCATCACCCATCACGGGCAGCAGCCAACCCAACGCTTCTAGAGGCAACGCGGTGACGGTGCGGGCGTCTTTCAGTAGGCGCTTCAGTTCAGCGACGTCCCGCTGTCCGCCACGGTTTCTAACGTACACCGCGTAGGCTTCGATAAACCAACGAGACTGTTGGGAATACCAGCTTGGGATATGCTCATGCACCCGATCGAGGTAGGCAAACGCTTTATCCAGCATGTACTTTGGAACTGGGTAGCCCTTGTCCCGGGCACGCGTGAGCGCGTGGGTGACGTGGGCGCTGACGTAGGGGTTGGGGATGCGGTCACGGCGCCAGAAGTCCCAACCGCCGCGGTAGTGCTGTCGATCTTTGAGCCGCGCGATATCCTTTTTGATGGAGGCGTTCAGTGCCTGCTCGGAAGGAAGCCCCTCCGCCTGGAACGCCGACAGCACATCCTTGAGCCCGGCGATGGCCAACACGCGTGAGGCGATTTGTTCGTTGCATTCGTATGGATACTGAACCAGGTAGATCAGCGCGTCGGTCAGTCCCTGGAGCGCCGTGGAGGAGGTTGTGATCTCTAGCTCACCGAAGTCAGGGACAGCGTCTCTGGGAACTCTCACTCGTTGGGCTACAGCCCCTTCGTCTACTTGTCCGTAGGTCGCGAACGCTTCCGTCGTTGCCGGACTCCAGATCGGTAGTTCGTGCTCGCTGGCGTCCGCGCCAGCCTTCGATGACGCGCCGACTTGGAAGCGCGCGCTGCCGGGAGCACCCGCGGCGGCGGGGAAACGCACTTCCACCCGGTCGTTGGCCGGGACTTTGACGCGCAGGCCCGCGCTACCCGTGAGATCCAGGTTAGCCGTGCGGGCCACGACGTCCACTGTTTGCTCCTGGTTGCTTTGGTTTTGCAACACGACGGGCAACTCGAAGGTGTCCCCAAAGTTCAGAAAGCGAGGCGGTGAAGGACGAACCATCAGCGGCAAGCGGGCCGTCACAGCTTCCTCTTCCGAGCCAAACTGATTGTGTCCCGAGCTGGCGACCACCATCACTCGGTAGCGCGTCAGACTGTCGGGAAGTTTGAAGCTGACTTGGGCGTGCCCCGTGGCGTCGGTAGTGACGTTTGGCAAGAAGGCTGCCAGTGCTCGGAAGTCTGTGCGAACTGAGAATTCTTTGGGTACGTCTGGTGCTTTTTCGGCTTTGCGCTCTGCTTGCGGCTCGGGGGCCATCGCTGGAGCTGGAGCGCCGATCATTCCGAACTGGGCGCCCTCCGCTTCTGCTAGCTCAGCAGAGGCGATACGCGCAGGACGCATCTTCGCACTCAGCCGCGTTCGTGGACGGCCTCTCCCGAGTGCGTCGAAGTTAGCTTGGTCCTTTGGTTCCAGTCGGAAGCGCTCCAACGCCGGCTTGTCCAATACGACGTGCAACCGCGTCTCGAACTCCTGCACACCATCGGGGCGGCGCGCGTAAAATACTTCGAGCGGATCTGGCAGTTGGTAGCCGGTCAGCGCCAGTACCGACTCATCAACCACTACGACCGCCAGGCGTGCACCTTTGACGGGCTCTCCTTGGACGTCCTTCACGTCAAAGCCGATGCGCGCGTGCGCGCCGGGTTTCAAGAACTTCGCTTCGGGAGCGATCGCGATATCGAGGGTGCGGTCGACTGGTGGCACACTGAGGTTGACGCTTCCCACAGCAAACGCGGGACGCTTCGGCAGGCTTGGGTCGGGATCGCCCGCTTCGTTTTCACGTACGTCCGCTCCCACCAGATCAACGCGCGCGAAAATGTTGGGCGTATACTTTCCGTCAATCTTTACCTCGAGCAGCTGCGTTGGCGCGGTAAAAGTGAGGCGTCGGACTTCGACCAATCCTTGACGGCGCAGGGTGAGCAACGCCTCCGCCGGCGCGAACGGCGCCATCACAAGCAACTTGGCGGTGTCTCCGGCTTGATACTCGTCCTTGTCAGCGATGATCTCCACGCGCCCGGACTCCAGGCGCTCATTCACCGTAGAGGATTCGCCCAGAACCCACAGATTGAGCTGCGTGGCACTCGGGCGGCCATAGCTGTCCGTAACTACCCCAGACAACCGATGGCGGCCCGCTTGCTTCGTCTCAAAGCGGCAGTCTCCAATGTCTGCACCAGAGGTGAGCTCACAGGTTTGGGGATCGAGTTGCCTTTCGACCCATTCTTCACCGTCATAGTCGCTTTCGATACGCGACAGGGTCAACTGAATCGGTCGATCGCTGACTAAGACCCCATCCAGATCTGCTACTTTGGTCTGCACATGCAGGGCCTGCCCCGCCTTGACGAAGGCTTGCGGTAGGCGCAGCCCGAGATAGACATCCGCCGGGTGCACCAACAGGTGATTGCGCGCGACCCAGCTTTGGCGGTTGACGTCCGTGACGTGCGCTTGCAGATCGAGTCGCCGAGTGAACGCCGGCTCCAAGGCGTCCAGGTCGATGCGCAAGCGATGGGAGCCATGGCTGTTCGTTTTGGCAGTGAACTTCTCCGGCTCTGAGGGCTCGTCACGATCCCACCACCAGTTGGGGGCCTTGCCAAAGTGAAAGTCGGCGTGTTTGGGCGGCTGAAAGTGCGCGTCTTGCGAGTTCACTTGCCACTCGACATCGGCACCAACTAACCCGCCCCCGGCAAAGTAGGCCGCGTTCACCGTGGCGATCGCGTGTTTGCCGACGGAGTGTGGGCCTTCGCTGACTTGGGCAGTGACCTCGTATTCCGGGCGGCGGAATTCCTCGATTTGGAACGAATGATAGTGTGCCGCGTTCGACTGAGCGCGCGCGGGGCCCTCGACGACCAAGTGGATCCTGCCGTTGCCGAGATTGACGTTGTTCGCCAGATCGAACGAAAAGTGGAAGCTGCCCGCGGAATCGACCGAAGCCGAGCCTTTGCCGATCTCATTGCCGCGTGCGTCCGTCGCCGTGTACGTCACCCGATTGCGGTTGAAGTCCGGCAACGTGCGAATATCACCACCTTTGCCCTGACCCGAGACACGGAGCCAGCCCTTCAGATTGACTTTTTCGCCCGGCTTGTAGAGCTTGCGGTCGTCGAACACGAACCAGCGCAATGCGTCGCTTGGAGCCTGGCGCGTGATCGAGTCGTCATTCCAATAGTAGGTGGAGCGCGGCGCCATCACCAAATCCGAGCCGCGGCGCGCGTACAGCATCTTGCCGACGTTGGTGAGCGCTAGTTTGCTCATGCCGTCGGCGCCGGTTTTCTTAGTATCGCTACGGCCGAGTAGTCCCAGTTCTACATTTTCGAGCGGCGCGCCTGTCGCTAAGTCACTGACCCAGCCGTGCACTTCTTCAGCATCGGAAAATGCTCTCAGGCCTAGCTTGGTCACCTGCAGCCAGGTGCGGACCCATTCGCGATTAATGCCTCCCCAGCGATCGCGTTTGGGCGGAGTCGTTGGCTCGACGATGGCCAACACTTGGCCGACTCCGTCTTTCAGTGCCGGGCTCAGGTCCACGCTGGTCTCGACCAACTCATCGGCTGCTTTTCGCGTGGCGACGACGCGTGAGTAGACCAGCTTGCCTGGGGGCTTGGTCAGCTTTTGGTCTGAGTCCCAGTCCCGGCGCCACTCGTAGTAGCGCTGATATTCTTGGGGCGTGACCTGGTACAACTTTACCCTCAGCCGAGGATGATTGACGCTGTACACGTTCAGCTTTGGTTGAGACGCCGGGTCCAAGATGGACATCGTCTGTTGTTCAGAGAACAGGGTGGGTTCGGCGCTGCCCACCTTTTGCGTTACCTGCGCGGGCTGCTGTAGGACTTGGCCATACTTGTCTTTGAGTGGCCCTTTGACGCGAATCGTGTAGGTCGTCTTGCCTTTGGAACGGCCGGTGATCATCAGACTCGGGCCTGACACTCGAAGCTTCATGCCTTCGAGCGGTGGGTCCACTTCGACCATTTCCTTCTTGAATGAAGAGCGGTCGATCTCGTTGCTGAAGCGCAAATGCCAAGGCGTGAGCGGAGGACATTCGTCAGACCAGTAGCAAGAGATGCCTTGCAGGCTCATCGGGCCGTAGGTGAAGAAGCTGAATGACTGAGCCTGCGACGTGGTCTTCGGCCCCTCTGCAGAGGGGGCGCCAGCGCCGAGCGTGAGCTGGTAGCTGGTGTTCTTTTGTAGCGGTTCGGTCGGTGCAAGAACCAGGTAGCGCCCCTCTTCAGCGGCTTCCACGGCTCGTCGCACCGACTTGTTCTCAAGGATCTCATCCGGCGTGGCTGGCCTCAGCTGAACCAACTCATTGTGTGCTTTGAGCTCCACGAATGGGGTCAGCTGCTGAGCGTTGATACGTTGGTCGAAGCCCAAGAACACCACGGCATCCAGATCCTCGACATGGTACCCGGTCGGAATGTGCTGCTCGAGTTTCAGCGCCGGCGTGCGAAACTCGAATTCCTTTGATTGAGCCAACTTGGCTCCGCTCACGGCTGGGGTGCCGGCGGGGACCCGTACCTGATAGTCGGTGGCCATCGGAAAACGTTCGTCGGGTTCGAACAGCAGCGTTTGCGTTCCGAGCCACCGCCACTCGCCCGGCGGCTGCGGGGATAGCTGAACCGGTGGTTTGAGCTTCTTCAGCTCCGCCAGCGAGGTGATCGCCACCATCGGCTGAGAAAACGTCACGCTGAGGTTCGGTGCCAGCTTCACGTCTCCCTCGGGCGCAAAGCGGGACACGCTGAGGGAAGAATTGGCGCCTGGCCTGAGTGCTGGTCGTGTCTGCTGATTGGCAGGAGGAAAAGGCGTTTTGATGGTCTGCCCAGGGCGCGGAGCTGGCAGGCTCTTGGAGCGCAGCGCGAACTTCTTCTTTTCGGCGGGCGCGCCGAACTTCGGTAGAGCCCGCATGAGCTGCTCGATGCGGGCAACACTCAGCGGTTCGGTCGCGGCTATGGTGCGCTCGGGGGGGGGAGCAGGATCGGCGTTGCTCAGGCGAAATCCGACGCCCGTTTGGCTCTTGCGCCACTCGATGTCTTGTGGAGCTTCGACCCTAGCTGGAGTGGGCGCTTTGACTCGCTCGACGGGTTTCTGAGCAGGACATCCCACCAGTCCAACGCCCGCGATCAAGACCCAGCCTAAACGGCGCCACAACGATTGCATCACTGAACTCCCTGAGCCGCCGAGTTGCCAGGCCGAGTCTTCCTCTGCCCAAGTACGGTCCGCCCACGGGCATCCTGGCCCAGCGCAGTCCGGAAAAAAATACTCAAGTCCTTCGGGCGGGCAGCGTTTTGTCGGCCCGAACCGGAGGCCCGACTATTTCTCGCGCTGTTTCACCGAAGGCCAACGCGCTTCGCCGGCTGCCAGCGCCAGCGGGGGAGAATCAGCGGCCCAGAGCGACGCGCAGCTCGCCAGATTGCTCGCGCGGTTTGGTCGCTGCCAGCCGTTTCGAGGCCTTCTTTCGGGACTTCTTCGAACGTTTGGCGAGCTTGTCCTTCGAGCGCTCGCCCTTCGTGCTCTTGTGGACGTAGCGCGGGGGCTGACCAGGTCCGGAGACGTCGACCCAGTACATCTTGTAGGAGCGATCGTCCATGTGCACGTGGGTGCTGTTCGGGTAGTAGCCAACCCCCGTGTTCTTGAGCGTGAGCAGATAGTCGACCAGCACGGAATTGGGCACGCCGGGGATGCTGAAGTCCAGTGCTCGTCCGACTCGGTGCCTGGAGTGTTTGGAGTAGGAGTGCTCGCGGTAGCCGCTCACCACTCGAATCGGGCGCCCGCCAAATTCATCACTCACTTCAACGATCATGTGAAGCAGTCTTTCGGAGATCTGTACCTTGTGCCCTGTGCGCCAAGAAGCGAGCATGCCCTGCATCCCTCGTCGAGCGCTGGGCAGCAGGTTGCCCTTGTCGTCCAGGGCTTGGCCGCTCCATTTTCGTCCCAGACTTTGCAGTGTGACGTATCCGCGCTTGAAGTTCTTGCGAGCATACTTGTGCCAGGGTTTAGGCGGAGCTGGTCTGGTCAGGTGTGCGTTCTGCTCTGTGATTGGGACATTCAACCGCTGTCCAACCCGGATCAGGGAAGATTTCCCCAGTTTGTTTATTGCTCGCAAGTCGTTGGTTGAAACGGAGTAACGTAAGGCAATCTTGGACAGCACTTCGTTTGGGCGCACCTTGTGCTGGTAGTAGTCGACCTTGGGCTGTGGCTTGGACTCTGCCGCGGGTTTTGGTGCTTCGGGTTTGCTTTGAGTTGGCTCCTTGCTGGCCGCCTCGGTGATGACTCCGGGGATAACCACCCGTTGTCCGACGCGCAGCACGCTCTTGTCGTTCAAGTTGTTGTGCCGGTAGAGCTCATCCAGCTGGACTCTATAGTGCTCGGCGATCGTGCCCAGTACGTCGCCGGGTTTCACTTCGTGAACTTTGGCGAGCAGCAGCACTTGCCCGGGGCGAATGCGGTCAGCGTCCGCGAGCCGGTTCACCTGCCGCAAGAGCGCGACGGGCACATGGTGTTGCTCTGCGATCACGCTCAGGGAATCTCCGGACTGAACGGTATAGGAGGCCGTTTTTTGCTCGCCGGCCTGCGCCTCTCCACCAAGATGCAGGAGCAGCGCGATAGGCGCGCCGGACAACCACCACTTCCGAACGGACACGATGAGCGACATGCCAGTCCCCTACGCTCTGGGGCTGATCGGGGACAAGAAACCTACATGTAGGTTCTGTTGTACACGGTAGTTAATTAAGTCTAGTGGAACCCTTGCCCCGCGGCTGAGAAGTAGCCAAACTGCGGCTTGTTGCGAGTCGCGTCGAGCGACGGGAAGGCTGGTGTCAGATGGTAAAGCTCTCAAATAAGCAAGTTCTCGATGCCGCTCCCGCTCTGCGCCTGGTGCGCTGATTGAAGCGTCGCTCAGGTTCGGCATCGCGCTCGCGAATTCGAGAACGCCGCAACTCCCCAGCGCTTGGGTGAGTGCGTGTTGGTTCGCGTCGGCTCTGTGCAGTCGGCGCACTCCGCTATTGGTTCAACCCTCGGTGCTGCCCTGCGCCGAGGCTCAGGAACATTTTGCAATGTCAGAACTCTTGGCCGCCCTTGGCCTAAAACCAGCCCTGCATGCGCAGTGGCTCAGCGATTATCCAGACACACAAATTTGCCGCGTGAGCCAGGTGCATCGCGGCGCCATCAACACGCTGGGTGCAGATGGTGAACAAATACTGAACCTCGCTCCAAACTTTCCTGCGCTCGCCGTCGGGGATTGGGTGGCCGTCGACGACGGTCAGCTGGTTGGGTTGTTGGAGCGTCAGACGTGGCTTCGGCGTCGATCTATCTCGACCAGCGAGCCGCAGTTGATCGCCGCCAACGTGGACGTCGTGTTCATCGTGTGCGCGTTCGCGGAGACTCAGAAACTGCAGCAGCGCAATCTCAACCCACGACGACTCGAACGTTTTCTACATGCGGCGTCGGAAGGGGGCGCCACTGCGGTGGTCGTACTGAACAAGTCCGACTTGACTGAGGACAGCAGCGTCCAGATCCGTCAACTGTCGCGGGCTCTCAATCACGACTTGGTGGTGGCCGCCAGTGCGGAGCGATCAGAGGTGGATGTGCTGCGTCAGTGGATCGCTCCGGGGGATACCGTCGCGCTCATGGGGCCTTCCGGAGTCGGTAAAAGCAGCCTGATCAATCAACTGCTGGGGCATGCAGCGCTAGAAGTCGGTGGCGTGCGCGGTGTGGACAACAAAGGCAAGCACACCACCACAAGACGAGAGCTAGTCGAGCTTCCGACTGGCGGCCTGTTGATCGATACCCCCGGCATGAGACAATTCGCGGTGTTTTCGGATGAGCAAAGCCAAGCCAGCGCGTTCGAAGATGTGGACGTGCTGGCCAAGCAGTGCCGTTTTGCCGATTGTCAGCACGTCAGTGAGCCGGGCTGTGCGGTGCAGAGTGCGGTTGAACGCGGTGAGCTGCCAGCGGAGCGACTCGCCAGCTACCACGCACTGGGCAGAGAAGCGTTGCGTGCGGCGGCGCGCAACGACGCGTACGCTCGACATCTGCAGAACAAGCAATACCGTGAGTTTGGCAAAATGGTGAAAAGCATGAAGCGGCTCAAAAATAAGGAAAGCTAGCCCGCGCTTACGGCGCTCCGTAGGCAGAATGCTACCTGCGCACGAAACTCGATGGTGGTAAACCGTACAGTCTCAGGAACGAGCGCCGCATCCGCTCAGGATCTCCGAAGCCGCACTCGGTGGCGACCTGCACAACGGAGCTGGCGCCGCTTTCCAATGCAGCCCGGGCGGACTCCGTGCGTACGCGCTGCACCACTTGGCCGGGACTCATCCCGACTTGTTCCGTGAACCGGCGCGAGAAGTTCCTTGGGCTCATCCCGACTTTGCGCGCCAGCTGCTCGACATTCAACACTGCCGTCAGATGGCTCCTGATGAAGTCTAGCAATCCTTCGAAGGGACCGGCCCCTTCCGTCAGCTCTAGCAAGGCAGAAAATTGCGACTGCCCACCGGGGCGTTGGTAGTACACCACCAGCTGTTGAGCGACCTGTCGCGCGATGCTTTCTCCGACGTCAGCGGTGATCATGGCCAGGGTCAGGTCAATTCCCGCGCTGACTCCAGCAGAGCTCCAGAGGTTGCCATCGCGGACGTAGATCTTGTCTACGTCTAGCCGAACATTGGGAAATCGCCGTTGAAAGTCGCTCGTGACGCACCAATGAGTGGTAGCTCGCTTGCCTTCCAAAAGACCCGCCGCTGCTAGCAGGTACGTGCCCGAGCAGACGCTGGCGACACGTACTCCGCGTTGGTGACAGCGCTGGATGAACCCTAGGGTCTGCTTGCAGCGCGAGGCCTGGCGCGTGCCGTCTCCGCCAGCGACGATCAGCGTGTGCACGCCGCTGGTCCGTCCGAGTCGCTCGGCGCGCATCACGACGCCGGAAGAACTCTCGACACAATCACCGTTTCTGGCTCGTAGCTCCACCCGGTAGCTCCCTGGGCGGCATTGCTCCGCCGCTTCCAGCGCCGCGACAGGACCAGCGACGTCCAAAAGCTGAAAGCCATCGAAGATCAGGATGACGATTCGTTGCATGGCATGAATAGTGGGATAGTTGTCATTTGAGACAGCTAGCTATCGCACGACAATTGGCACTCCGAAAACAGCAAATCACAGGAGTTCAGGCAATGAGTGAATTCAAAGTCGTTTTTCCGTTGTACCCAGGGGTGACACAGTTGGACTTTACTGGCCCCCATGAAGTGTTTGCCCGCGTGCCTGGAGCCAGCTGTATCTTGGCGAGCTTGGAAGGTGGGACGCTCACCACGGATACTGGAATGACCTTCGGCAAGCTCCAAAGGCTCTCCGACGTCGCCGACTGTTCGCTGCTGTGTGTTCCCGGCGGCTACGGAACGCTTGGCATGCTCAATAGCCGAGCCTACCTGGATGAGTTGCGCAGACTGGCTGCAAGTGCACGCTACGTCACGTCCGTGTGTACTGGATCCATGCTGCTGGCGGCCGCGGGGCTGCTTGATGGCAAGCGCGCCGCGTGTCATTGGGCTTGGGCTGAACGCTTGGCTCGCCTGGGTGTCAGCCCGGATCCCCGGCGCGTGGTGCGTGACGACAACACCTTCACGGGAGGCGGCGTGACCGCCGGGATCGACATGGCGTTGACCGTCGTTGCCGAGCTGGCGGGAGACGAGTTCGCTAAGGGATTGGAGCTGACGTTGGAATACGCACCTCAGCCGCCGTTCAACACCGGCCGCCCAGAACTGGCGCCAGCGGAAGTCGTGGAAGCGGTGAAGACTCGCGTCGCTGCTACCTGGCAGAAGCTGGAGTCCGCTGACGCTCCGCGCTGAGCGCCGCCTACATTGTGCGCTCAGGGATCCCGTTTAAACCAGGTGAAACAGTGTCCATGCCGGTCGGGCCAGATGGCCCGGCCTCGGCCTCCCGACGAGGGCCGAGGGAGGAACCTCGCTTTCCGGATGGACACGAGGCTAGGCTGGCTTGCACCCCCCGCGCGTCGAATGTAGCGTCCAGGCCATGAGGGAACTTGGACGATCGCGTCGCCGCGCCGCCACCATCCGAGGTGCCGCGCGAGCTGGTAGGTTTTTGCTTTGCGCTGCCGTTTTCGGCACCAGCCTGACAGCCTGCGGTGGCAGCGCCGATCAGTCGCCGCCGACGGTGCCAACCGGACCGGCGCAGCAGCCGTCAAAACCGCTGGAGAAAGCGGACGCACCGGAAGTCCTACCGGAAGCGCCAGCGCCGGAAGATCTGTTTGTCCGCGGGCGGTTCAAGAACCCAAAAGAGCTGCTGGACCGCAGCGTAGACTGGCTGCACTTGCCGATCCCGTGGCAAGAGCTGCTGTCCAAGAAAGCGCCTTACTTGGTTGAGAACTTGGAGTTGGGGGCACCGATGGATCTAGCGATCACGCTGGACCCCGAGTCGTTGGGACGCCCTGAGCCGTTGATGGCGTTTTCCGTCGGCTTGAACAACTTTGATCAAACCCTGCACAGTCTGCGCAGTGCCGGGCGTAACGTGGAGCGGGTTTCGCGGAATGTGCACTTCTTCAGCATGGAGGGGAGCAAGTGCGTCGTCGCTCGCGCGAACGGTCTGGCCCCAGCGCGCCTGATCTGCTCCGATGAGCGCAAGTCGCTCGACGTGCTGGCACCGTTCATGGCGCGCACCATGCCGACTAAGAGCTTTGGTGAGCAGGACGTGTTCCTGCAGCTGGAGGCGGAGCCGCTCCGACGGCGCTTTGGCAAGAAAGCGCACATGGCCAAGATGGGGATCCCCATGTTGTTGCGTGAATTCGCGCTGGATAACGCGAAGTTCGACGCCGCCTTGTCGGATGCAGCCCACGGCGTCGTCGACGAGTTCTTGCTGTTGATCGACGAAGTCGACCGGCTGGAGGCGACTCTTTGGGTGCGCGACGAGCGCAACATGGCTGAGCTCGAACTTGGTCTGTATCTCAAAGAGGGGCGCAGTTTCACGGCCAAGTCCTTGAAGGCTGCGGCGGGCGATGCCGGACCAGCGCCCGAGTCATTTTGGCGTTTGCCCAAGGATATCGACGGCGGGTCCTACGCTTCCGCGGTCGGTGACATCTCCCGCTTCCAACCCATCGTGGAGACCATCAGCGGACTGCTTTCAGGCGGAATGGAACACTTGGGGTTGCCACAAGGAACCCTGAGCGCTTGGGTCAGCGCGCATCGGGACGCCTGGTCCACCAAGGGGCCAACGGTCTACGGCTACGGCCGTCTGCCTGAAGGCAAGGACCAAAAGAAACCCAAGGAAATGAAAAAGGGAGAGCTGGCAGAGCGAGTCATCCGCCACTCGATCGGGTATCACCTGATGGGATTTGACGCCGACGAAGGGCGCATAGCGAAGCTGTTGGACCAAACGGTCAAGGTGTTCAACGATGGCAAGCTGCGGGCGTTTGTCAGCAAGCAAGGAGCAGAGGAGCTCAAACACCTTCCAACCTTTCGAAGTTCGAACGCCGGGCACGGCTTGCCCAAGGGTTCCAAGAGCTACGCCATCACGTTTACACCGGCCACAGTCAAGAAGCTCACGGGAGAGCAAGATCTCAAGGGCCTGGGCACCATCAAAGGCTACATCTTGGTCGTGCCGGACGGGCAGCGCACCTGGGTGGGGGTCAGTACCGACGAGCAGGTGTTGGCGAGCAAGTTGAAGTTGGCGTTGCAAGCGCCGTCCAAGGATTCGCTGCAGGGCCGCGAGGGGCTGGAGTCGTTCAAGACCGTGAAGGCAGGAGGGGCCGCATTCCTGACCATCGCTGGCAGTCTGGCGTCGATGAAGGATGCGGCGGCTGCGGAAGGGGACATCAACATGGACCAAGTGCTGCTGGCCATGCCCAACAAGGGGCGGTCTCCGATTATCTATCGCAGCATTCCCACGGCTGACGGTCCGGCGCAGAAGTTGCGGCTAGAGGCTCCCAAAGCGGCGATCGAGGACTTGGCGGCCGCGCTGGTATCGGCCGCAGCACAATCCGGCGATAGTCTGTTTTGAGCATTTCCTGCGGAAATTTGGCCACGCTCGGTCGAGTTCGCTAACGCGCAGGGGGCTGTGCCCCGCTGGATTGCCCTTACTATTGCGTTGTGTTTCGTGGGGTACAGCGCCAACGCGCTGGCGTGGCTCAGCCTGGCGGTGCGTGGGGATGACGTGACAGTGCGCGTTGAGCCTGACGGTTCCGCGACCGTCACTCACGACCTGATGCTGCGAGTTCGCGGCGGACCGATGAAGTCATTCACGATTCACGGTGTCGATCCCGACGCCGAGTTCTTTGGCGAAGCGACGCTGACCCGAGCCAAGAGCGGGCAAAATGCGGGCGCGCCGATGGCGCTGATCCCCAGCCTCGAGGGCGAAGATGCCAAGCTGGAGTTGGTCTACAAGAAGGGCGTGTACACGGGCTCCTACCGCGTGCATTTTGCCTACCGAACGCAGCTCAAGGCGCGAGGTTTGGTGCAGCTCGCCGAGGACGAAGCCGAGCTCAGCTGGCGCGGTCCTGTTTTTGATGACGGCATCGATTCGCTGCGGGTGACCTTCGATTTGCCGCGTGGCCAGAGCGCGCCTCACCTGCCCGGAGAAGAGGGCGATCAAATCGTCGACGTGTCGCGTCATGCTGACGGTGTGTTCCTGACGGAGTCGCGCCGAGAAGGGGAGCGTGATGTGTTCGTTTTGACTCGGCCCCACGTGGCCAAGGATGAGCGCGTGACGTGGCGAGTGCGAGCCGACCAAGCGATCTTCGGGATGGGAAGCACCCAGACGGACGCGGTCGAGGTGCCGGCGATCCAGACTAAGCGGCGCGCTCGCGTGCTGTCGGAGCTGTGGCCGCTAGGACTGAGCGGAGCCTTTGCTGCGTCGTTCACGTTGTTGATGTTGCTCAAGGCCCGCAGCCGGCGACTGCGGTTTCTGATCCCGCTGCGCACCGCACTTCGAGCTCCACTGGTGTTCGTCACGCTGCTTGGAAGCGGTGCGACCGCGATTGTTTTGGCTCAGCCGAGCGCGGCCGCCCTGCTCCTGTGTTTGGCGTGCTTGCTGGCGATCCAATTGCCGAAGCATCGCAAGGCCGCTGCGCGGGGACCAGGAAAATGGCGCCTGGTCGACTTCGAAGCTTTGAGCATTCCCAACTTGCCGCGCAGCTACACCTGGCTCGACGTGGGGCACCCAATTGGATTCCTGGTGTTTTGTGGGGTGCTTGGTGGCGGTACGATCATGGGGCTACGTTTGTTGGGCAGCGCGCCCTACTACTCGGCCATGACGTTCGTCTACTGCAGCGCTTTGGTGCCCTTGTTTTGCAGCTTCGGAGCCGTCCCACGGAGCGCCTTGTTCTCCCAGCGTCAGCTGCTCGTGAACTTGCAGGAAGCATTCTGCAGCGCCGAAAAGAAAGCTCGGGCAGCTGCCGAGCTCGCCGCGGAAATCAACATCAAGCAGATCGCGCGCTATGTGGACGGCTGCAGCCAGCCCGATGAGCTGAGGTTGCGGCTGGACGTGCCGGAAGCCAAGGCCGGATTGCTCGGTTTTGAGCTCGGCTTGGAACGGCACAAGGGACCTCTTGGGGCCGTGTCCATTCCAGTGGCTGTGGTGCGGGTTCGCGAGAGCTCGATCGCCCATGGGGCGCTTCCGAGAAACGCTCAATGGAGTCGAGGTCGGCAACCCGACGAGCGTGTGGCATTGCTGCGCCCCGCGTTGCCGAGTGTACAAATGACCCTAGATCTGGTTCGCGGTCTGCTGGGCTCCCTGCAAGTCGAACGGCAGCAGGACAAAGCTTCATCCAAAGCATCAAAGCAGCCGCGCCAGGTCCGCCGGCAGCGCCGAACTCAGCTCAAAGGCGGGCAGCGTGCTCGTCCCAAGCCAGCGCAAGTAGCTAGCGTGCAACGAGTGCCGGCTCAGCCCATTCACGGCACGCCCGCCGTAGAGCAAGTCGCCGAGTAGCGGCAAGCCGACGTGCGCGAGTTGCGCTCGGATTTGGTGCCGGTATGCGGCTCGCACACCGACCTCGAGCAGGCACGCCGCAGCTGTCATCCTCACAGGTGTTAGGCTGAGTTCGGCGAGGCGCGCACCCGTGAAAGCTTCATCGGAGCAGTGCACTCGGCGCGGATGAGTGGCGTGTGGTCCGACGTATGAGCGCACCACGAACCGATTCGGCTGATGATCCGTTCCTGCTTGTTCCGGTGGCTTCTCCACCACGGCGAGGTACTTCTTCTCTAGGCGGCCCGCTTTCAACCCAGCCGCCAGCTCCTCGAACGCTGACGCCGTACGAGCAGCCAGCAACAGCCCCGATGTGTCGTTGTCTAGCCGATGCACCAGCCCAGCCTCCAGCGGCTGGTGGCCGAAGCCCTGCATTTCTGGATAGCGCGCGACCAGCGCATTGGCGACGCACCCTATTTCGTCAGCGTGCAGCGGGGCAGATGGCACGCCCGCGGCCTTGTTCACCACGACTAGTTGTTCGGTTTCTAGTGAGATCTCGAGAGCTAACTGCGGATCGGGAGTGGCGCCAGCGTGGCTCGGCAGCTCCAGCGTGAGCACGTCACCGGTTCGTACTGCGTCGCCCTTGGCGACTGGGTGACCATTGCTCCAGACGCTGCGCGTCTCGAACAAGCGGGCCAGTTGGCGTCGACTCAACTGCTCAAAACGCGAGAGCAAGACGCGATCAACCCGTTGCCCGTTCTCTTCCGCTGTGATCGTCAGCTCGCGCTGCATGCAACAAGCATACTGCGGACCGTGCTGGTCTCGCCAGCGTTCAACTGGATCCGGTAGAGGCGCTAGCGGGGCTGGCTGCCGCACGTAGTCGCTGGACGATGTCGGTGATTTCCTTGCGACGCAACTTGAACAACGCTCGATTCGCGACCAACTGGCTGGAGATGTGGCAGATGGTTTCCACTTCGATCAGGTTGTTGGTGCGCAGTGTGGAGCCAGTCTCCACGAGATCGACAATCACGTCGGATAAGCCAACCAGTGGTCCCAGTTCGACTGAGCCTTGAATGTAGATGATCTCGGGTTGCACGCCTCTAGAGGCGTAGTGCTGGCGCGCGATGCGAGGATACTTGGTGGCTACCTTGGGCAGCTCAGGGATGCTGGCTCCGTCAGGAGCCGCGACGACCATGCGGCAAACGCCGACGCCCAAGTCCACCAGTTGATACAGGTTGTAAGCGCGCTCCAGCAACGTGTCTCGACCGCTGATCCCCAAATCCGCCGCGCCATACTCGACGTAGGTCGGCACGTCGTCAGGCTTGAGCAGCAGAAAACGGATGCTGCCGTCCGCAGTCGTGCGGATCAGCGTGCGGTCATCCTGGAGCAGGCAATCACAGTCGATCTGGGCGGCGGTCAATAGCGGCACCAGCACCTTGCTGATACGTCCTTTAGGGACGGCAATCGTGACGGGATCCGCCATCAGGGTGTCGCTTCCTGCAGTTGGATCCGAGTCACGTTGGCGCCCACGCCACCGAGTTTGTTCTCGATGCGCTCATAGCCGCGGTCCAGATGGTAAACTCGGCGCACGATGGTTTCGCCTTCCGCGGCGAGTCCAGCCACAATCAAGGAAGCGCTAGCGCGCAGATCCGTGGCCATGACGCTAGCCCCCTCCAGGCGACTGGGACCCTCGACAAAAGCAGTGTTGTGGCGGGTCTCGATGTCGGCACCCATGCGGCTGAGCTCTGGCACGTGCATGAAGCGGTTTTCGAAAATGGTTTCCGTGACCACGGAGCGGCCCTCTGCGACGCACATCATGGCCATGAATTGCGCCTGCATGTCCGTGGGGAACCCCGGGTGCGGCTGAGTCGTGATGTCGACGGCCTTCAATGGGCCTTCACGCACCACGCGCACGTCCTGTCCTTCTCGCTCGATGTTCAATCCGGCGGCTCGTAGCTTGGCGATCACCGGCTCGAGGTCACTGAGCGGTGCGTTCTGCAATAGTACGTTTCCACCAGCCGTGCCGACTGCAGTCATGAAGGTGCCGGCCTCGATGCGGTCGGCGATCACGGCATGGTCGAACGGTTCGAGCTCATCGCGACCCTCAATGCTGATGGTGTCCGTACCGGCACCGGAGATCTTGGCGCCCATCTTGTTCAATACGCGCGCCAGCTCTTCCACCTCCGGCTCGCGCGCGCAGTTGATCAGCGTGGTTTGACCCTTCGCCAGGGCAGCCGCCATCATCAAGTTCTCGGTGCCGGTGACGGTTGGGACGTCAAAAGTGAACTCGGCGCCGCGCAGACGATCGACTTCAGCCTGAACGTAGCCATGGTCGACCCGGATCTTCGCGCCCAACGCTTCCAATCCACGCAAGTGTTGGTCGATGGGGCGCGCGCCTATAGCGCAACCGCCCGGCAGCGATACCTTTGCCCGACCGTGGCGCGCCACCAGAGGGCCCAGCACCAACACGCTGGCTCGCATCTGGCGCACGAGTTCATACGGAGCTTCAGGACGAACCTCGCCGCTGAGTTCGGCGGTGCGCACCACAGGACAATCCACGTGGGTTTCACGCCCCAAGAAGCTGAGCAACGCGGCCGTCGTATGGATATCACGCAGGTCAGGGACGTTACGCAGCTTGCAGCCGCCGTCCGTGAGCAGCGTGGCGCACAAGATGGGCAATGCCGCATTCTTGGCGCCTCCTACGGGGATCACTCCCTCGAGGCGGTTGCCTCCGATCACACGAATTGCGTCCATTGTCGGGTTTCGGCCGTACGCCGACGCCGCCTATTAGGCAAGTCCTTGGGAGGGTTGAAGTCTGGGGTTGTGCCCTGCTGGGACGCGGATCTGGTCCGTCAGGCGAACAGCTGGTGAGCCGGCCACCGGCATTTCTGGCAATCGCTCGAGCGCCTGCGAATATTTCCTGCAAATGCCGCGTTCGCCAAGACTTCGCACCGCGTTCCTGCTCAGCCTGGGCTGGATGACGGGGCTCGTGGTTGCTCCGGCGCTCGCCCAGGTCCCTCCAGGACAGACGAAGCTTTCGACGGACTTGGCTCCACTCCATCCTTTGGGCTTGCCTGGATCGGAGCCTGTCGCTCCGATCACTGCGGGGCACTATGCGCTGGGGGCGCTGTTTACGTTCGACGATAGGCCAATCCGCGAGCTGCCCGCAGCTGACCAAGGCGTGCGCGCCCGCTGGCTTTCGGAGCTATATGCGACTTACGGTCCACATGAACGACTGAGTTTGGGCCTGACGTTACCCTGGGCCTTGGCACAACAGTCCTCGGGGGTTGAGCTCGAGGGCGATCCCACGCTTGGAGACCTGCGTTTGAGAGCGAAAGTGCTGCTGCTGCCGACCAGCGACTTCGGGGGCTTTGGCCTGAGCCTGCTACCCCAGCTGGATCTACCGACGAGCAGTTCGACTCGCGCGCTCTTGGGGGAGTCCTCGCTCAGCGGTGGAGCGAGCCTGCTGAGCGAGCTACGCATGTTGCTGATCACGTTGCATGCGCAGCTGGGCTATCATTATCGCAGGCCGGGGCGGGTCTTGGGGCAGCGCCAACTGGCAGAGCTACCGCTCGCTTTCGGACTGCGGGTGAAGCCGCAACTATTCGGCTGGGATCAACGCGGGCGTTGGTTGGCCAACGTTCACATACGCGGGGCAGTGCAGAGCGCTCCTCAGTTCGCGGCCGCGCCGTTTTCCCGCGCGCTTGCGGGAGCCACTGTGCGCTACTCACTGGGGGACGTCCAGTTGACGGCTGGCGTCGAATCGGCAGTGGCGGGGCGCGCTGGGGCCCCGCGCTGGCGGGCTCTGCTGGGCCTACAATACGCGCCAACCCATTTCGACGCCGACTCGGACGGCATCGTCGACGAGCTGGACTTTTGCCCCGATCAGCCAGAGGATCTGGACGGCGACGTCGATGGAGATGGTTGTCCTGAGGGCGCAGAAGACCTCGCGCCGAGGAGCGAGCAAATTAGATTCAAAATCACCGGGACGAGGGGCTAGAGTTCGGAGCAGCTTGATGGGGACTCGTAGGTATCACCGCGCGCTGGTCGTCGGGGCGCTCATCGGAGCAGCCCCGTTGCCCGCGAAGCTGGCCAGCGCCCGCAGCGAAGCGGCAGAGCCCCTTCAGCTGAAACGCTCGGTTTCGCCCGGCGGAGCGTCCCTCGAGGACCGCGTGGGGCTCGAGGCGATGGCGGAGCGGCTGCGCTACGCCAGCGCCGAGCGTGAACAAATCATTGAGCGACTTGGACGTCAGGGGACCGAAAAGTCACTGATGGTGCTCGACAAGTTCTTGGATTCTGGCCAACAGCTCACGCCGCGGCAGTGGCTGGTCACGGTTCGTGCCCTAGCCGCGAACACGCGCCACAGTATTGCTCGGGAGTGGCTGTTTCGCATCATGGTCGGGGTGAATGCTGCGACCGACGAACAGAGCGGTCGCCGTCGCAATGCGAGCAAATCGGCAGCGCCGGAACTCACCAGCCCATTGCAGATGTTGGCTCGCCAGAGCGCGGCTTTGGCGTTGGCCAAGCGCGGCAAATCGGACTGCTTGAGGTGGCTCAGGCAAGGCTTGAGTCGCGGTGGGCCCGCTGCGAAGTTGGCCACGGAGGCGTTGCGTGCGTACCCACCCGCCCAGCTGAAACCATTGCTGGAAAGCTCCACTGTCCCGCTGGCTCTACCTGACTTGCTGGCGCGGCTAGGAGATCAGCGCGGGTTTCACCCTCTGCGGGGCTGGGTGCGTCGGGGAGTGCCAGAGCTCCAGGCGCGCTCGGCGCTGGCGCTGCTCAAACTCGGGCACTTGGAGGTCGTCCCCGTCGCGGAGCATTGGTTGGAAAAGATGCATTCGAACCGTCACTTGCTGGCAGCTTCGACTGAAATCTTATTGGCAGCCTCGTCGCCACGCTCTGGCGAAGCTTTGGCCAAGCTTTCCCAGACGCAACCTGAAACAGCCTTGCAGTTGGCGCTGCGCTACCCCACGCCAGACTCGGCGAAGGCGCTGCGCTCGTCGTTCGCAGAGCTCGAGCCTGAGCAGCGGGATCAAGCGATCGCTGCCCTGGGCCGCGCAGGGGGAAAGTCGTCGCTGAGCTTCTTGGGCGAGCAGCTTTCGTCGGGTGAGCATTTTGTGTCCGCGGCTTTTGCTCTAGCGCACAGCCCAGACGCAGCCGCACACCAGTTGTTGCTCACGCAAGCGATGGGAGGCGCTGCCGCCAAGCCCAAAACAAAAACCAAAACAAACGCGAGTCAGCGTCAGGCTGCCGCGTTGCGCGCGCTGGTGGTGCGAGAATTCTCGCTCTCAGAGCGTTCGAACCAGACTGACAGCGTGCTGCAGAGTTGGGCCGCAACAAGCAACCAGCTGCAGCGTGCCGTTGCTGTCTGGGGTTTGTCTGTTCGGAGTGAACGGTTCGCGATTGAGCGCATGAAATCGGGTGACGCGAACGATCTGGCGGCGCTGCTCAGTACGGCACGCTTGCAGCCGCCTGAGTTTTTCGAGGTGGCTGCTCAGCGGTTGAGTGGCTTGCAACCAGGTGGCGCCAAGTCTGAGCAGCTAGAGCGGCTGCTCAGCATTGCGCTGATCGACTCCGAAGCAGCGGGACGAGTTCCGACCTGGCGGCTCGTGCGCTGGTTGGACGCTGAACCGGCGTTGTCCTTAGCGGCGACGCTGCGCTTCACCGAGCGCGACGACGCCCGGCAGTTGGGGCGTCAACGTCAGTTGTTGCAGTCACCAGACTCGTTCGTGCGCGCCGCGGCACTGAGGGGACTGGGACAGAACAAGAACCGCCAACACACTGGAACGCTGGTGCGGGCCTATGAGTTCGAAACGGACCCGCGGGTGCGGTTGGCCATCGTCCAGGCGCTGCGGGAACGACCCGCCGGTGCGGAACGCGACCGGGTGCTTCGCTTGGCCCAAAGCTTGGACCCCGATGATGCCGTGCGGGCCTTGGCGCGACAGCCGGTCTCCACGCGGCGAACCGAACCGGCCCGGTTTGTCGGCCGGGAGGCCGTGTGGACGCGGGTATCCGGCGGCGAGCAGCTGCTAGCTGCGGCCCTGTTGGAGGCTGGCGAGACATTTCCCGTGGTCGTCCCCGCGGACGGAAATGTCGTGTTGCTCGGTTTGCCCGTTGGAAAGGTTGAGCTGCGCCTTGCAGTGCGATGAAGCCTCGGGACATACCGCGAGCAGGAGCAATCGGTGAGCGCGCGAAAAGCGAGCAAGAAGAATAAGCCTGCACCTGGTGCAGGCAGTGAGGCTGGGACCAATGAGCCCAAGCTGGACACGCAGGTCAGTTTCGAGGGGACCATCCACCGGCTGGGCGAAATCGTCGAGGAGTTGGAGGCGGGGGAACTGCCCCTCGAGGAGTCGTTGCGCTTGTTCGAGGAGGGCGTCGTGCTCGCGCGACGCTCTCAGAGCATTCTCGAAGGCGCTGAGAAGCGCGTGGAACAATTGTTGAGCGTCGACGAAGACGGTGAGCCCATCGTCAAAGAGCTTGAGGACGACATCTGAGCGCGGACTCGGTTTTCTTGTGAGTCAGTGGGCGCAATGGAGGCAACGCAGGGAGCAGATGGCCAACAAGCAAACCGTAGAAACAGCGGCCGCGTTGCTGATCGGCAACGAGCTCTTGAGCGGCAAGATCCGCGACGAAAATCTGCACGCTCTGGCGCAGGCCCTACGAGCGGTGGGCGTGCGCCTCACGCGGGCGGCGTTCATCGAAGACGATCGGGAGGTGATCAAGAACGAGCTCAATCTCCTGCGCAACAGCCACGATCTAGTGGTCACCAGTGGCGGAGTCGGACCAACGCATGATGATGTCACGTTGGAGTCGGTGGCGGACGCGTTCGGCGTGCCCGCGGTGGAGCATCCGGTATTGGCAGAAATGCTGCGCGGCTATTACAAGGATGGGATCACCGATGGGCACTTGCGCATGGCTCTCGTGCCGGAAGGTGCAGAGTTGGTCACGACTGACGATATTCGCTGGCCGACGGTGCGCATGGGCAATGTGTGGGTGCTGCCGGGGGTCCCACAGATCTTTCGCATGAAGCTGATGGTCTTGCGCAGCTACGTCCAAGGTCCCAAGCCGTTCTTCAGTCTGGCGGCGTTCGTGCAGATGGAAGAGGGGGAGCTGAAGCCCCACCTCGACCGAATCGTCGCGAGCTTCAGTGACGTGGAAGTGGGCTCCTACCCCAAGTTCTTCGACAAGGACTACAAGACGAAGGTCACCTTCGACGGTCGAGACCAGCACAGTGTGGAGCGGGCGTTGAGCGCCTTTTGTGATTCGCTGCCGGATGGTGAGCCCCAGCGCGTCGAATAACAGCGCGTCGAATAGCAGCGCGTCGGTGTGACTTCGCTGCATCTCGACGCCAGTTAGAAGAAGTCTTAGGGAAAGCCACCTGGCGGACATGTCCGGAGGGTGGCGAATCTTGAGATCGCCACCCCGGGATTTGGTCACTCGAGGCAAAGAACGGCGTTTTCGAGCGGCACGAAGCCTGCAAACCAATTCCGGATGCCAAACATAGCCGCATGTACCTCGATGGACCCAAGTCGGACGCAGTCCGCGTTGACTGATGCGCAGCTGCTTCGGATCTTGCTGAACGGCAGTGGTCGGCGGCAGGTCGTAGACGCGCAAGTGGATCAACTGCTGGAGTTGGCAGGGAGCTTGCGCGGCCTGTTGTCACTGAAGCCCGACACGCTGAGCTCGTGCATGGGACCGGCAGGTGTGGCGCGCGTTTCGGCTGCCTTGGAGTTGGGACGTCGGCTCCACCGCTCGGAGCCTCCCAGGTTCGTTCGCAACGAGCGAGACGTGGAGCGTTGGGCGCGCGGTCGTCTGATTGAGCTCGAGCACGAGGAGGTGTGGCTGCTCTGCCTAGACGGTCGGAATCGGCTGCGCTCGACGGTGAAGCTCGCCCAGGGGGGGATCCACGGCTGCGCGCTCACCCCGCAAGACGTGCTCAGGCCAGCCGTCCGCAACGCCGCGGTGGCCATCGTTCTCGTTCATAATCATCCCAGCGGTGACCCGACCCCGAGTCCAGACGACCTGCAGATGACCCACGCGGTGGCGAAAGCCAGCGATCTGCTGGGCATCGCGCTGCTGGATCACATCGTGGTCGCCGCCAGCGGAGCTGTATCTATAGCCGCGCTCATGAGCTGGGAGCTGTAGGGCGGTGTCGCGCCTTATCGGGGCGAGACAACCCAGGATAAATAAGAGAAGCGTTTCTCTATTCGGCCTGTGAAGGCTCGATTGGCCCCATCTCGAAAGCTCCGGTATTCTGCCCAAGATGGAGACCCCGCCCGTCAACTTCGCGGCTTTGACCGACGTTGGGCGCAAACGCGATCACAATGAGGACAACTTCTTGTGCGACAAGAAGTTATCGCTGTTCGTCGTTTGCGACGGAATGGGAGGCCATGCCGCGGGTGAGGTCGCTAGCGCGATCGCCGTGCGCGCGATTCATGAAGAGGTCAAACGAGAAGCAGATCTGCTCCAGGACTACACGGCGGGTAAACAGGGCGCGGCCAAGGTCAGCAAACGCGAGATCTTGAACATGTTGGAATTCGCCGCCAACCGCGCGTCTGGCATGATCCACGAAGCCGCCACGAAAGACCCCAGCAAACGTGGGATGGGTACGACGTTAGTGGCGGTGTTGTTCGTCGGCGCCCAGGCGTTCATCGTGCATGTCGGCGATAGCCGCATCTATTTGTTGCGCAATGGCGTGCTCGAGCAGCTGACGGACGATCACAACGTTCACAACGAGTTGCTCAAGCGCAAGAAGCTGAGCAAGGAACAGATCCAGCAGTTAGCGCCAAAGAACGCGATCACACGGGCGGTCGGTGTATACGAAAGCTGTGAGCCAGACTCGCTGGTGATGGACGTCGTCGCTGGCGATCGCTTCATGCTGTGTAGTGACGGTTTGAGCGAATACTTCGAGGCGCCTGCGGGTAACTTGGTGGAGCTTGGCAACATTCTGTCGCAGCCCGACCTCGAGAAGGTGGTCAAGCAATTCATCGACACCGCTAACGCTCGCGGCGGCAAAGACAACATCACATCGGTGGTCGTGACCGTCGGTGAGATGGGGGATGACACCGGGCGCGCCCAGCGCTTGGAACTCAAGAAGCAAGTTCTGTCTCAGATGCCGCTGTTCCGGCAGTTGGATGAGCGCGAGTTGCTGCGGGTACTCCAGGTCACTGAAGTGCAGCCGTACAAGAACGGCGAACGGGTGATCACGGAGGGAGAACGCGGAGAGTCGCTGTACATCGTGCTCGATGGAGAAGTGCGAGTCCTGCGTGGGGACACGGAGGTCAAGACCCTCAGCGTTGGAGAACATTTCGGAGAGATGGCCCTGATTCGAAGCCAGCCGCGCTCGGCCAGCATCGAGTCCGTCGGTGATTCTGAAATGTTGGTGATGCGGCGCGCTGAATTTTTCGAGATCCTGCGTACGCAGCCACGAATCGCAGTGAAGCTGCTCTGGCAGTTCACAGGGGTTTTGGCGGACCGCCTGGCCGAGACTACGCGCGACTTGGGAGTCGCCAAAGTGGAGCTGGCAGAGGAGCTGGAGCCGGAAGATATCACGGAAGAGTTGTTCGCTCTGGACGACGACGAGGACAGCGACCGCAAGACCGTCGAGCTGCCTCCGCCGCCGGATCCCGACGAGGAGGGCGAGCTGGAAGAGATTTCCCGGCCCGACAGTATTCAGCCCAATAATATTCAGTCCGATAGTGCCCAGCCTGAGGACCCGGCTGCCGATAGCCCCCCGGATACTGAAACGGATCTGGAGCAGCCTGCCCGGATGGACGCGGATGAGGAACTTCCGGATCCCCCACCTGAAACGCGCACCAAGTCTGCACCAGTACCGCGGCCGAAGGCTCAGGACAGCTCGGCGGACTCGCAGTCTGCCGTCGCAGAGCGCAAGTCCGAGCCGGTGGAAGACTCTCCTGAGTCCAGTCCGCCAGGTGACTCCGCGAGCAAATGAGGCTCCTTCCTGAAGCACCGCGCTTCACCGGGGAGAGCAGGGTAGAGAAAAGACTCACATATGAGTCTCAAAGCGCCGGTAGCGCGTCGACTTCCGTTGCAGTTTCGCCGCGGTACGGCTAGCGTGGGCCAGCGAAAGACGTGGTCAGGCTGGTGCGGTGGAGAGGGTACCGTGTGGGCCGCGAGCAATCGAGTACCGTGGACAATCAAGAGGAGAAACACTTGGGACGCAGGCGCAGCGCAGGCGAACTGACTTCTGCCGGGTTGGCTACTGCGAGACCCGCTTGCCGATTGACGACGCTTCGCCGTTTTACGGGGAGCTGGTTG
>JBNLEN010000074.1:0-29725 GCA_050304975.1 Polyangiaceae bacterium | reverse complement strand
GGAGACTTTTGCATCGACGAGTATGAGGCACAAATCCAATGCCTCGCGGACGGAGGATATGAGTGCGTTCAGGACCGCCCCATCCCGAAGTCAACCTGCAGCAGCCAACAACTGGAATACATCGAGTGCGCGCGAGACTTACCCTGCAAGCTGCACTGTGCAGCCCTGACGGCTGAGGGGTGCGAAGACGACGAAGACGCCTGCTTTGATAGCTGCATCGAGACCCGGACCGACCTAGAAGACACTTCGTGCCAGTTCCGCTACGACAACATGATCACGTGTAGCGCTCAACAAGGTTTGCAGTGTGTCGACGGGCAAGAGGTCATTCCAGAAGTCTGCATCAGCGCGCTGTTCGACTACCACGAATGCGCCAACGAGGGGAATTTGTGCGAAGCCTGGTGCGCCGTCTCAGACGCCCTCGGCTGTGATGATTCCGGCTGCATCGACGATTGTGAAGCCGCCTTCCTCGATCCGGACTGCGGCAGCGACTATCAACGGCTGCTCGAGTGCGGGATGCGCTACAGCCGCGTGCAGTGCGAGGACGGCAAGCTGGCGACAGAGATTGATGTGCTGTGTGACAGCGAGGCGGAACGTTACGACGAGTGCCTCGCCGCCGCACCCTGAGCCCCCACAGCACGGGCGACCGCGCGAGGCCGTCTCGCGCCTGACGTCGGTCGCTGGCGCTTTCCACTGATCGGCCTCGGTCCCCCGCGCTTAGCTCGTCCCCACAAACGGGGACGGGGCGCCCTCTATGAGAAGCGCCCCGTCAGGTATTAGCCGACTAGCGTGAGGCTCACTTCGGGGGACGGATTTCAGCCTGGCAGTTCGGGCTGCAGCCGTCACCACCGTCGTTGTTGCCGTCGTCGCACTGCTCGCCGGCGTCCACGGTGCCGTCCCCGCAGTAGTGCTCTTCGCGGCAGATGTCACTGCAACCGTCGCCGTTGGTCGTGTTGCCGTCGTCGCACTCCTCGCTGCCTTCGACTACGCCATCGCCGCACACCGGCTCAAGTTTGCAGATGGAGGAGCAGCCGTCGCCGCTCATGTTGTTGCCGTCGTCGCATTCTTCTGGCGATTCCTTCATGCCGTTGCCGCAGAACACCTCCAGCTTGCACACGCGACTGCAGCCATCTCCGCTGACGGTGTTGCCATCATCGCATTCTTCACCGAGCGTCTGCTGAGTCGTGCCGTCGCCGCAAACCTCGAGTCGACAGGTTGAGCTACAGCCGTCACCGGAGTTCGTGTTGCCGTCATCGCAGGTCTCGAGACCGCCGATCTTGCCGTCACCACAGGTTCCCTCTGTCCGGCAGATCGCGCTGCAGCCGTCGCCGCCGGTGGTATTGCCGTCGTCGCACTGCTCATTGCCCTCGACCACCGAGTTACCGCAAACCGGTTCAACCCGACAGACCGACGAGCAGCCATCACCGCTGACGTTGTTACCATCGTCGCACTGCTCAACACCTTCTACCAGGCCGTTGCCGCAGAACGTCTCGAGCACGCACTTGTTGCTGCAACCATCACCGCTGGAGGTATTGCCGTCATCGCACTGCTCACCCGTGTCAGTGTTGCCGTCGCCGCAGACCTCAATGGTGCAGTTGTTGCGGCAGCCGTCACCGCTGGTGGTGTTGCCGTCGTCGCACTCCTCCGTACCTTCCAGGAAGCCGTTGCCACAGGCTGGCTCCAACTTACAAGTCGCTGAGCAGCCGTCATTGGCCATGGTGTTACCGTCATCGCAGGTTTCACCGGGCTCTTGCATGCCGTTGCCGCAGATCGCTTCGCTGTTACAAATCGAAGAGCAGCCATCTCCGCTGATGTTGTTGCCGTCATCGCACTGCTCGTTGACGTCAACTGTGCCATCACCGCAGATCTCGCGCTGACAGTTGGCACGGCAACCGTCGCCGGCTGTTGTGTTGCCATCATCGCACTGCTCAGGATTTTCGCGGATGCTGTTACCGCATACGGGCTCGATCGTGCAGGTGGTGCTGCAGCCGTCGAATCCGACGGTGTTCCCGTCGTCGCAGTCCTCACCGGGCTCAACGATGCCGTTGCCGCAGTTGGTCTCGAACTGGCACGTGGCACTGCAGCCGTCGCCGCTCATGGTGTTGCCATCATCACAGCGCTCACCAGCGTCCACGCGCATGTTGCCGCAGATCTCAGCAGCGCAGATCGAACTACAGCCGTCACCGGAGATGTTGTTCCCATCGTCGCACTCTTCGGCGCCGTTCTGCACGCCATTGCCGCAGATCGTCTCGAACAGGCAGGTATTGCTGCAACCATCACCCGGAGTGGTGTTGCCGTCATCGCACTGCTCGTTCGCGTCGATCACACCGTCGCCACAAGCCGCCAGGGTGCAGTCCCCGCGGCAGCCGGGTGTACTGTCACAGGTCTCGCCTGGCTCAGTCACGCCGTTGCCACAGATGAAGTTGCGCGTGCAGGCGCTACTACAGGCCGCCGTCGGGCCGCCGTCGTCGCACTCTTCGTAGCCTTCTTTGATGCCGTTGCCGCAGACCGCGTTCTCCTGGCACAGGTTGTTGCAGGCGTTGTTGTTGTTCTGATCACCGTCGTCACACTGTTCGCCGGCCTGGACGATGCCGTCACCGCACTGACACAACACCAGCACAGTCACAGTAGCGGTGTCGGACTCCATCGCGCCAAGCACGGCGGTGTAATCGAAGGTGTCGTAGCCGCCGCAGAACCCAGCGGGGGGCGTGTAGCTCACGGTCTGGCCATCCTGCGCGATCGTCACTGTGCCGCCTTGCTCAGTCGGCGTGGTCGACTCGATGTACACGGAGTCATCCGCGCACACGCCTTCGGCCAGGGTGTCGTTGGCTAGCACGTCAATTTCGTTGTTGCTGCTGCCCACGGCTACCTGGGCCCTATCATCACGCGCGGTCGCTGGCGCATAACAGTAGGGGATCGTCGCGT
The DNA here is from genome assembly GCA_050304975.1 of Polyangiaceae bacterium. Taxonomy (GTDB): domain Bacteria; phylum Myxococcota_A; class Polyangia; order Polyangiales; family Polyangiaceae; genus SZUA-265. The sequence goes on along the minus strand of JBNLEN010000074.1, from coordinate 26,803 downwards.
CTGTACGACACACGGTACCTGGCGTCCGCTCCGCGCATTCAGTGTTGGATGAACAGGTCGTACCGAACAGCTGACAAGGCTCCGATGCGTTGCGCGGACAGATAATGAACGCGCCACCATCCGTCGACGTCGCAGCCGCCCCGGCCTCGTTGCTGTAGGCATATACCTGGGTACCATCCGCGGCGACCGGAGCAATCAACCTGGAGTAGTCGTTGATGTTCGTCGGAATGATCGACGAACCGAACAAGCTGCCGTCCTGCTGGTAGAAGCGGAACTGCAGACTATCCCCTGGAGGCGTGTTGTAGATACCCTCGATATCAAATCCGGGCACCGTAAAGATCGCATCCAAGTTGTTGCTATGAGGCGATTCCCACTTCGACAACTCTGTGGCGCTCAGGTCGATCACGTTGTTGGCGTCACGCCCGAACTTCCAGATCCCCGCGAAGCTGTTGTTGTCTTCAGTCAGGTAGACGTTGTTGTCTTCGCCCATGGCGATCCCGGTAAAGATCGTACCCACGTTCTGGCTGCGCGCGACCGTCCCGTCCAGGTTCACGTAGGTGACCTTGGTGCTGTTGCCGTCTTTTTCGATGAAAACCCACTGCTGGTTCGTCGGATCATACGCGGCTCCATCCAAACCACCGCTATCCCAGCGCGGACGCCCCTCGAGCGGTGGCACAGGGTTGGAGCAACCAGACCCAAGAGGCACACCAGGCGCGCAAATCTGGTTCGTCTCCGCGTTGATGATGGTACCATCCAAGCACAGCTCAACTGGAGGCTTGGATGCGGAAGCCTTGTAGCCTAGGAACGACCGTGTTTGCGGATCGTAGTGCAGCGCCTTCGGCGAAATGTTGGGAATATTGAACTCCCGAATCGCAACCCACTGGAAGCTGCGCGTACACACACTGGGATCCCCGGTGCACTCGTGGAACGCCTCGATCTGGCAAGTGGAAGAACACCCGTCGCCATTGTTGGTGTTGCCGTCGTCGCACTCTTCCAGGCCGCCGATGCCGTCCTGACCACAGAGATTCTGGGTGCAGGGCATGCCTGGCGTCAGACATTCGAAGTCCGGCTGCAGCTGGCAGTTGGCGTCACAGCCGTCCGGCGGGTTCTCAGTGGTATTGCCGTCGTCACACTGTTCTGCGCCTTCGACATCACCGTCACCGCACACCTCGGGCACGCACGCCGCGCCGGGCGTCGGGCATTTCCAGCCGATGTCGATCTTGCAATCCGCCGAGCAGCCATCCACCGGAGAGCCGATCTTGTTGCCGTCATCGCATTCTTCATCACCTTCGATGTTGCCGTCGCCACACTCGAGCTTGGTGCATTCGCCACCGGCACTCGGGCAAGCCCAACCGGTCTCGATCCGACAGTTGATACTGCAACCGTCGCCGGAGGCTTTGTCTCCATCGTCGCACTCTTCGTTGCCGACAGCGATGCCGTCGCCACACAGCCCGGCGACACAGGCTTCACCGGGGTCGTTGCAGTACCACCCTGGTTCCGTCTGACAGCTGGCATTACAGCCATCGAGCGCGTTGCGATTTCCGTCGTCGCAACCCTCGTTGCCCTCGATCTTGCCATCACCGCACTCGGTGCATGGCTGTCCGGCGACCGGGCAGTCGAATCCGACCTCTAGCTGGCAATATTCACTGCAGCCATCGCCACCGCCGGAGTCCCCGTCATCACAGGTTTCGGCGGATTCGATGATGCCGTTGCCGCACTCCTGACAGGGCACACCGGGGAAGGGACAGTTCCATCCTGGATTGACCGCTGTACACGTGGCGTTGCAGCCCATGGTGTTGACCAGATCGCCGTCATCGCAAACCTCAGTGCCTTCGAGCACGCCGTTGCCGCACTTCTGGCACTCGCCACCGGCTGGTGGTGTTGGACAGCTGAACCCGCTTTCGATGTTTTGGCAGTTGTAGCTGCAGCCGTCACCGTCCCAGCGGTTGCCATCATCGCAGCTTTCCCCCTGGTCCACGACGCCGTTGCCGCACTCGAGACAGGCCTGTCCAGCCATCAAGCAGTTGAATCCTGGCTCAATTACCTGACAGGTGGAGTCGCAGCCATCGCCGCTGTTGGTATTGCCATCGTCGCAAAGCTCCGACGTCGACACGATCCCGTCGCCGCACTTATAGCAATCTTCGCCTGGAATTCCGCAGGTAAACCCTGCCTCGACGACACAACTGCTGGAGCAGCCGTCATTGCTGCTCTTGTCACCGTCGTCACATTCCTCGCTACTCTCTCTGACGCCGTTGCCGCACTCTTCACACGGAGCGCCATCCACAGGACAGGAAAACCCAGCTTCGACCAAGTCACAGCCCGCCGCGCAGCCGTCGCCGTCCGTGTTGTTCCCGTCGTCGCACAGCTCCGGCGGTTGCTTCACGCCATCGCCGCACAGCTGGCAGAGCTCTCCAGGCGTCGTGCACACGTATCCAGGATCGATTCGAGAGCAGTCAGCACTGCAACCGTCCGCGCCGATGTGGTTTCCGTCATCGCAGACTTCACCAGAATCAATGATGCCGTTGCCGCACTCGATGCAAGGCTGCCCGGCCATTTCGCAGCGGAACCCGGGCTCCACAGTCTGGCAATCGTCCGAGCAGCCGTCGCCCCCGACCGCGTTACCGTCGTCGCAGTTTTCCGCCGGTGAGAGCACACTGTCGCCGCACAGGTAGCAGGGCTGCCCGCCAATCGGGCACTTGTAATCACCCTCAGTATTGCAGCTGGCGTCACAGCCGTCTCCGGGAGTCAGGTTGCCGTCATCGCACGCTTCAGTGCTCTCTTTGATGCCGTTTCCGCACTCTTCACACTGGGCGCCCACGACCGGACAATTGAATCCCGCTTCGACCATCGAGCAATCGCCAGCACAGCCGTCACCGTCGACGTTGTTGCGGTCGTCGCAGAGCTCACCATCATCAATCTTCCCATCGCCGCACAAGCCACAGGCCTCACCGGGTGTGTTGCAGACGAACCCGTCCTCGACCACCTTACAGTCGAAACGGCAACCATCGCCGCTGACCCGGTTTCCGTCGTCGCAAACCTCACCTGCGTCCAGCACACCGTCGCCGCACTCTGAACACGCCGTCCCTGGAGTTGGGCAGCTGAAGCCCAGCTCGATACGCGTGCAATCAGCACTGCAACCGTCGCCGTCCACAGCGTTGCCGTCGTCACACGACTCATTCAGGTCCAGCTGACCGTCGCCGCAAAGTTCGCAGGGCTGGCCGGGCACAAAGCACTGGTAGCCTGGCAGCTTGCTCTTGCAATCCGCGGCGCAGCCGTCGCCGTCCACAGCGTTGCCGTCGTCGCAGATCTCGGTACTTTCCAAGATCCCGTTACCGCACTCCTCACAAGTCGCGCCCGGCACGGGACACGAGAACCCTGCCTCGATGCTACAGTCGGCTCCACAACCGTCGGCGGCGTTCGAGTTACCATCATCACACTCCTCCGCGCCTTCCAGGAAGCCGTTGCCACAAAGCTCACACGGCTCACCCGGTGTGATGCACACGTAGTCGCCCTCGATAGCCCCGCAGTTGAACAGACAGCCGTCGCCGGAGACATTATTGCCGTCATCACAAGCCTCACCGTCTTCCACCACGCCGTTGCCGCATTCGAAGCAGACGGTGCGGTCGGGGCCACAGTTGAAGCCGGGCTCAATCTCTAGACAGTCGGCCGCGCAACCATCGCCAGACGCAACGTTGCCATCGTCACATTCTTCGTTCGGCTCTGAGATACCATTGCCGCACTCTTCGCAAGCCTCGCCCTGAACCAGGCAATTAAAGTCGCCCTCGATCTGCTTGCAGTCTGCGCTGCAACCATCACCATCTTCGCGGTTGCCGTCATCACAGTCCTCACGGCTCTCCTTGATACCGTTGCCGCACTCTTCGCACTGTACGCCGGGGTCACTACAATCAAACCCAGCTTCGAGTTCGCAAGCCTCATCACAACCGTCACCGGAAGTGGTGTTGCCATCGTCACAGGCCTCGCCGTCGTCCAGCGTCCCATCACCGCAGCGCGACCCGCCGGGGGTATCATCTGCCGTGCTATCGTCATCGACAGCATCGTCAGCACTGTCATCGAAGATCTGCTGATCATCATCATTGTTCAGCAGACCACCATCAAGCAGACCACCGTCTCCAAAGTCCACCGAAGGACCACCGACTTCCGGCGTGTCACCACAACCGAATGCGAGCACCATGGCCAATGTCATGACGCAACTGCGTGCCGCAGCGCGGATCAGGCCACCAGAATTCAAGCGCGAACTATCCCGACTTCCCATGCAGTGAGGATTACACGCGGGAAAGGTCGAGCAACTGCACAAGCCACTTCGCACCGCGTTGTTGCGACACTGGAACGGCGATCATGCGATACGGAAAGTCTGTAAGCAGAGCACTAAAGTTTGTGCTCACGTGACCGCGGCCGTCAGGCTCGGCGCTCAGCTAAGAGGTCAAGTCTGTGCAATGCTTAGCACACGGCACAGTCTCCAACCTTTGAGCACACGCTCTCGGACTCGACATTGCCCCTTCCATCCCGACGACTTTGCGAAGATCGCCGATGAGCTCGACGTGCCGACCTGAGCCGCACGTCGTCAATTGTGGGACAGTCCCCTTTCCGGCGACAACGGAGTTCCGCGGGCACGCGCACATCGCACCTCAAGACACACATTATGCGCGCTGTCCAGCCAGAAAAGGACGCCACTGGCACGCCGATTCGCGGCCAAGTAGAGCGGGCTCGCGGAGGCAATGTGCGTGGAAGTCATCCTTTGAAAGCCGACCTTTCAATTTCCTTTCGGAGAACGTAGCGTTCCGCACAGTCCATTCAGACCTAACAATCATGGGGACGTATATGAACCGAACACTTGCTGCGATGGCCGCAGCGCTCGGCTTGAGCCTGGCGATTCCTGCGGCGGCACAACCCAAGGAGGCTCCTGGGAAGGGCCTAAAAGAAAAAGCGAAGGGCGAACGCAAAGAAGCCCGAAAAGAAGGAAAGGAAGAACGCAAGGAGGCCCGCGAGGAAAAGCGTGAGGAACGCAAAGACGCTCGCGAGGAAAAGCGTGAAGAGCGCAAAGAGGCCCGCGAGGAAGAGCGGGAGGAGCGCAAAGAAGCCCGCGAGGAAGAGCGGGAGGAGCGCAAAGAAGCCCGCGAGGACCAGCGCACCGAGGCGCACAAGAAACGAGATGCAAAGCGCTCCGAGAAGTTGCTCGAACGAGCCAAACGCTTACGCGAGAGCGGCAAACCCAAGATCGCCGACCGTCTCGAGAAACGCGCCTCAACGATCGCCGAAGGGCGAGAATTGCGGCACGACAAGCCTCGCTGGGAGAAGAAACTCCGCGAAGAGAAACTCAAGCGGATCAAGAGCCTCAAGGGCCAGTACGGCAAGAAGCTCAACGACAAGCAAGTCCAAGACGAGCTCGAGCGCCACGCACGTGTCACGGCTCGCCTATCCCGCCTGCGCGATCTAGCTGAAGAAAACGACAAGGACGACCTGGTCGACCGGATTTCCAAGCTGGAGCACAAGGAGTCAGCGAAGCACCGCAAACGCATGGCAATGCTCGCGGGCGGAGGGAAAGATGCGAAAAAGGACAAGTCAACCAAAGACAAGTCCGAGAAACCCAAGAAACCCAAGAAGCCAAAGAAGGAGAAGAAATGATGCGCACAGCAACGCTACTGCTTGGTTTCGCGCTGCTCCTATCAGGCTGCGAAAGCAAACCAGAAACACAGCCAACGTCGGAAACGGCACCTGAGCCTCAACCCGAAAAGTCGACAGCCCCCGCCGCCGCTGACGAGCCGGAGCAGTCCGATGAGCAGTTGGTTCAACAGCTCAAGACGCAAGAAGACTTTGCGATGCAGGTCGCTGAAGAAATCACCGACGAGAATTTGGAGTCTGAACTCGACAAGCTGGAGAAGGAACTCGAAGGAGAGTGACCTCGAAGTAGTGGGGCAGCCAATCCCGATTGGATTGGATTGCCCCGCCTCTCCAAATCGTCAGTGAAGCAGCTGCTCGAGCTGGTCTTCCGTCATGCAACCACTCCAGCCATCAGGCTCACACAACTGCACACCGACGAAGCAGTTGGTGACCCCTTCATGCGAAGGAAAGTACACTCGGCACTCCTGCGCGACACCTAGGTCACACGCCCCGGACGCGACTTCCGCATCGGTGATCCGCGCGGTGCGATAGTCGATCTCACTGACATACACGATGTCCTGGGCGCTCGATGCCGTGGGCTTGGCATCGCCAGGCTTAGACGGGCCAGAGGCATCAGCGCGAGGTGCGCGAGACTCAAACTCTTCGGACAGCGAAACGTAGTCCGGATGCGCATCGCCACATGCAATCGCGCAGAAACACAACGCCACGACAGCGACGAGCGCTGCCAGCGGCCAACTGGTGGTGGTGGTTGCCGCCATTGCGGCGGCGAGGGTACACCAAGCCGGTCGCCCCTTTGACTACAATTCACCCTGCGACAGCGATCGCACCATAGTGGTGCACACCAGCTTGGCCGGGCCGCCAAGCTGCGCCGGTGGCGCGGCACCACCCGCGCTATTGAGCGTCAGGACACGAGTAGCTGAGCCCGAATTCGTCCACGGTAGGCAACTCCTGGAAATCACTGGTAGGCCTCACGACACCTTCAATTTCCAAGTAGGGGTAGTGAGCTGCCAAACGCCCCAGCAATTCGTAGATGTCGATCGGACAGCCCTCCGTCGCCGGCGAGCGGCAGTCTTCGTTGCCATTTTCCGTGCTCACTACCGTGACGTCCACGAATTGGGCACTCGCGAGATCTTCCTCGGTTTCTGCAGTGCGGATCCGCAGCGATACCGTCGAGTCGCCCGGGGTCGTGATCAGATAGCCGAACAGACTCCACTGCGGTCGCTCATCCAAGTCACATTCGGCGTGATAAACTTCGCTGAAAGTAAACGGCTCGTAGCCCCCGCCCTTGCAGCCGATTTCCATGCCGATGGTCGCCTCCGGATCTGACTGGATCGCCTCGCAGGCCTCCGGACACAGAATGATCTGCGTTGGATTGTCGATGTCGTCCGGCAACCATCTGCGGTCATTGCAGTCGTCTTCGTTGAGCGCCCGGTACAATGGCACCGCGGTGCTGTTGCCCCCGCTCGGGTGGTAGTAGACGTTCGCCAGGCGGATGTCGAACTCGCCCTGATTCAACAGATTGAACGAACACCGAAGATCGGAGCCGTCAACGATGCGCGTGGCGATATTGCGGAAGATGTCGTCGAAGTCATCGTTGCGACAAATCGGGTATCTCAAGCCTCCGGTCAATTTGCTGAGAGCTTGATACGCGGTGCCGGGGCCCTCCGAGCCGGGACTACACGTGCCAGTCTGAACGGGCGCGTCGGGCTCCCATGCGGCCGAAGGATCAGTGTTTTCCTGCATACCGATGATGCTGTGCCAGACGTAGTTTCGCTGCTCTTCGCTCCCGAACTGTTCCGGAGAAAGGTTGAGCAACATGCGGTCGAATGTGGCGGCCGTGGACTCGCCGTCGCCCACGTTACTATTGTCCCTCAACAAGACGCCTCGGTGAAAACAGTCGACGTCATCATCAGTGATCGCCACGAAGACCTTGAGTGCATCCTGGCGTAGCCACTGCGAGTAGCCGAGGGGCGCCAATGGAGTCCAGGCGCGCCCATCGCGAGCCAGCTCATCGGGAGCGTCGAAGCCTTCCAAGATCCGGCACATCGTGTCCCAACTGCCCACGTCCACGCTGTAGTGGAAGAAGTAGGGTGGATTGCTGGCTAGCGGGGTCGTGGCCGCGGAACTGCAGTCGTCCGCACCCAGCGGTGACGGAATGCACACGGGGAACGTGCTGTAGCCCACCGAAGTGTCCGTATCGCCGTAGCGAGACATCATGATCACCCGATAGTCGACTCCGCTCTCCTCGATCATCGCGGCGAAGTCTGAATAGATCCGTTCTTGGACCTGCTTGATCTCCCCGTCCATCGTGCCGGAGTTGTCGATCACGAAGATGACGTCAACAGGCCGCTGCTGAGTAATGGGTACGCTCGTCCCTCCGCTGCACGTGGGCGGACTGCAGTCTCCTCCCGAATACAAGCTCCAGTTGTCGCGGCAGCTGTACTCTGGCACGTAGAAATCCCCAGCCTCACCCGGCTCCGGGTTGACCATGATTTCGCGATTGCCGATCAGCTGCGGACAGTCGTCGACGATCACACACTCCCCGGGGGGGATGGCTTCCTTGGTGAAGCACTCGTACATCTGCGGGTGCGTCTGATCAGGCTGACACTTTGGATATTGCTGCGCGTTGGCCGGGAAATGCACCAGCCGGATCCCGGCTGGCGCTTCCGTTTGCCCGTGATTGCACACCGGGATAATCCCGCCACAGGGCACATCCAGCGCCAGATCAATCCCCGGCACATCAGGATCCGTCTCTCCTGGGTACCAAGGCACACAGGCGCCTGCGCCCAACGATGCGTCCTGGTCACACTTGGCGTCGCACTCGCTGGCAACCAGATCCACACAAGCTTGCGTCCACATGGCTGGTCCGCCGGCGCCCTCCGGCGGCGCTCGCTTGCTGAGCTGGGACTTGGGTCCCTCACACATCGAGTCTTCGTAGTTGCCGCAGTCCGCGTCAATCCACTCCCAGCCGGTGTTGGCTTCGGCCTTGACGCAAGTTCCGGAACCATTGGGCTCACCGGACTTGAAGTTCTGATAGATCCCCGAATCGCTGGCAGAGTCGTAGCTACCCATCGGCTCCCCATTGACCCATTCCCAGTCGTTTCCTGCGGTGTTGCGCAAGCCGATCCAGGTGTGCTTGATGCCGTTGTAGACGTCCAGGAAGCCGTTCTCTTCGTCCGACGAAACGGACGCTAGATCCCAACCGGCGCCGCGCGCTTGGCAGGACCGACGAGCGTCATTCCAGTTGCGATTGTTGCGCTCGGCGTAATAGCAGCGCCCGTTGAATTCCGGCTCGTCGTCTCGGCACTCACACTGCGCTTCGCATTCCGTCTCGATCAAGTCCACGCAGTCCTGAGTCCATGCATCGCTGCAGCAGCTGGGCATCGCCGCGCACACCGACTCCGTACATACATCACACGTCTTGGATAGCGGGTCGCCGACCAGACAAGGATCGTGGCCACACAAGCCCGAATCCTTCGGCGGGCGACCTCCCACACACATCGGCGGGCCTTCGCAAACGCTGTCATATTGAGTCGTGCAAGCCCGGTCGCCCCACTCGCCCCCGTCATTGTCATGCATCCGCACGCAGGCGTCACTGGCGCCATCGGGTTCGCCGGCATTGAACTTGGTGTACATCCCGGTGCCGCGACTCTCGTCCCAGGCAAGGTCCGGATCCGCGTTGGACCAGCGCCAAATCCCAGCGCGGTTGCTGAAAGGCCGGGCTTCAGTCAAGCCAATCCAGGTGTCGTTGCTCGAATTCAAGCGATAGACGAAATCGTTCTCGTCGGGGTTACCGATCGACGCCAAATCCCAGCCCGGACCGCGAGCGGTGCAGCTGTTGCGCGCATCGGACCAGGTCAGATCTCGATTTTCGACGAAGTAGCAGTGCCCGTCGCTGCCGGCCTCGCCGTCACAGCATTCACAGGTGAGGCCGCAGGTATCCTGCACCTCTTGCACGCAGCTCGGGTCCCAAGCGCCGCGCCGCGGGTCACAGCAATCTGGATTGTCGGCGCAAATCTTTTCGACGCAAGGATCGCACGTCGGCTTCAGTGGAGCACCAACGGTGCAGAGCTCGTGCTCACAGGCCGCGGGCTCTTCCTCAGCGCAGCACTCGGGCCTGACTTCGCAAATGTCGGTCACGCATGAATCGCAAGTCGGCTCGAGCGGCATGCCCACATCGCACTTGTCGTGAGAGCAACCGCCGCTCACCGGGTTGACGCAGCGGGTGTTGTACTGGCAATCGGACCCTGAACTGCACGGCTCGCGAAATCCCTTTTGCACGAGACCCTTCGGAAAACCAGCAAGCGTTCCCGTTTGCCATTCGAATTTCGGCGTCCGAGTGAGCGTCTCGTAATCGGGCGCAGCCGCATCCGGCACGTCGCCGAAAAGTTCGCATTTCGGATCGCAGGGATTGTCAACACAGACGCTAGTCTGCGTCACCGTCAGTAGTGACTTATCTGCCTCCAGGTCCGGCATTGGGCGGGACACGATGTCACCGTCGAGACACCCGCCCCAGCCGCTGGCTTCGCATGTTTGCGTGCCAACGTAGCAGGACAGGATACCGTTGTGCTGCGACAGCGTCAGATGACAGTCACGAGTATCGCCTTCGTCGCAGGGCTCGTATTCGATCGCGTCGCCTGGGCTGTCATCATCCAGACCTCCAGGCAACGCTCGCTCACCGGAGTCGCAAGCCGACGCCATCAGAGAGACGGCCGCTAGCAGGAAGAAAAAGGGGAACTTGTGCATCATTAGTTTTCGAGCGGGGCAGACCACCAGCAAAGCGTCAAAAGCCCGACTCTCCTAGAATTAGGCTGAAACATTTCATCTCAAGAACAAGCCCAGTTCGACACTTTCAAACCGAAACACGGTGAAACCTCCTGGGTATCGCACCGTGCAACCTCACAGCCACGAAGGTGAGACTTCGGGGTTATGGTGTGACCCTGAGACGGTAGGGAAACGTTGTAGGCTCAGAACCTGGGGCTGCTTCCACTAACACTAGATAGCTTCCCGCCGCGATGTTCCGCATCGTTACAACGGCGCAAAACCCATCACCACTGTCGTCATCGGTGGCTAGCAGGTCACCTTGGTAGTCAAACACGCTCAGCACAGGGTCCATCAGATTCAAAGCGCATGCGCCGTCACCCAAGTTCTCGGTCGCGATCAGCAACTCGGATGTGTCCTGCTGAAGCTCTAGCTGGATGTAGTCTCGATCTCCAGCAGGCGTGATCTCGGCGAAAAAAGGCGCGGAATAGGCACTCGCGGTGTCAGTCGTGTCGTTCGGCTCCAGCTCGCTGAGTTCCACCATGCAAGCGTCCGAACACCCGTCGCCAGGGGCCAGGTTGCCGTCATCGCAAGCCTCATCCGCGTCGCGATGGCCGTCACCGCATTCCACCTCACGGAAAGAGGCGGTCAGCTCAAAGTCGCCGCTGACGCTTGCGCTCCTACCGTCAACCACGATGTACACGCTTTCGTCCGCCGTCACTGGAGTAACAAGCTGCCGGTCGGGTATCGCGCAGTTTGTCTCACCTGTCGGAGCTACACCACCATCCGCGCCCGCATCGCCCACTTCCGCGCCGCTCCCCAAAGGAACGCAGCCATCCCGAACTGATACGCTTAGCAAGAGGCTCGTTTGCAGTGACACTTGAAGCACTCCGTCAGCGCTCGGGACGAACTCGTAGACAAGCTCTGCTCCGGAGTCATCCGCCAAGGCGCATTCGGAGCTCAGCTCATCGGCGTGGCCAAACGTGCTGCCGTTGATGACGCGGCCGTCAGCAGCAATTGGGACAGGGGTTGCGCAACTTTGAGAGCACGCCTCGTCGCAGTCTTCGTCTTGGCAATCCACCAGCATATCGCCATCGTTGTCTCTACCGTCATGGCAGAGTTCGCCAGCAATGCAGGCGCTGGTATCGAACTCGCAGGTAGAGCTGCAACCGAGTTGGCCTTCGACATATCCAATCGTGCGGCAGGAGTTCCTGCCGAAGTCGGCGCCGTCGCAGTCTTCCGTGTCGCGGTCCAAAACACCGTCTCCGCAGACGGCTGATGCATCGGCTGCATGCGAGGCGTCAGGCGGATCGGTCTCAGCCCCCGCATCCTGCCCCGCATCTTTTCGCGGCGCGGGTTGGGGCGAAGTGGAGGCGTCTGCGGTTGACGCGGGTGGCGGCTTAGCACGCCCAGCGTCACCCCGATCTTCGTCCAGATCCAGGGGCTTGGAACGCGTGTCGTCATTGCCGCAGGCGACGCAGAGCCCAAAGGACCCAAGCAAGATGAACGACAATCGGCCTCGCACACCTCCTACTACGACCACGTGACGCTGGGCCGAAGTGCGCGAGCCGCAAGAAGTTCCGCCGCGGGGAAATTTCCCTCAATTCCGTCGCGCAGAACTCTCCCGTCGAAGGCCCATCAAGGCCCGACGGCGGCGCAACACCCACTCACGCAGGCGGTGTCTGGCGGACAAGGTGCGCTACATGCAAACCCGCACGCCTGCTGCCCATCGCACTCCGGCTGCGGACAGCCCGCGTCACTGGCGCAGGTGGGTGGCAACTCTTTCTTGCCAAAACACAGCTCGCATTCGCCACACTCATTCATGCAGCTGGGATCTTGCTCGCAGCGGACGCAGGCGCTTTCATCCTCCAGCAGCAAAGTGCTACACGTCGGGTCACTGCCTGCAGTGCCATTGAGCATCACGCTGAAAGTCTGCCCGGGAACGGCGCAACAGCCGTGACAGTCGCAGCCATTGGGGATCAGCTGCAAACACCGTTCGTCATCTCCCGAGCCGCAATTCGGGTCGAAGATGCAAGCCTCACTGGGGCAGCTCCGGCGCGAATCCAAAAGCGACTCGCTATCGTCACACGGGCCCCAACAATCCGGATCCAGGTAATCCGGCAGCCCATCCTCATCGTCATCCAAACAATTGCCGCAAGCCCGCGGCTGCCCGCGGCAGGCCACAGGCTCACAGACAAAGCCGGCGTCTGCTGGAGGAATTGGCGCATCTCCCGCGTCCTCGGCCATCGCGTCGCCAGCGTCTTCCTCGGGCACGGACGTATCTGGCGTGTCAGCAGGAATGGAGATCTCGGCGATTGGGATATCTTCGACGCAGCCTGCCGTGAGGCCAGCGATCAACAACCCGAGACAGCCCTGCCCCCACACGGAGCGGCTTTCAGTGTGAATCGCGGCCCTAGTTCGAACCGGGCTCTGGTTCGAGCGAGTCGTGCACCTTCTTTTGGTGCGCTGATTCCGGGAACTGCTCTTCAAACTGTTTGCCTCGAGAGGTCGCCTGATCCTTTTGACCCAAACGCTTCAAGGCTTCAATCATGATCACCTCACGCTCCTGGGCCAGCTGCCCGCGTGGGTACTGTCGTTCGTGCTGTTTGGCCAAGCTGAGCGCGCGCCGCGGATTGTTTTTCAGAGCCTGGCGCGCTGGTCCGAGCAGCCCCAGCTCCGTCGACTGGACGGGCTGCTTGACGCTGGCCGGCCGTGGAGCTTTCTTCTCCACCGGGCGCAGCCGCTCCCGCTCGGCCAGCACATCTGCGCCCTCCGATTCAACACCTGCAGCTTCCGGCTCTGGCTCGGACTTCGGCTCCAACGCTGGCGCGACGGGAGCGCTTTCGACCACCTGAGCGGGGGCCTCAATCGGAGTCACTGCGCGTGGCGGCTCAGGCTCCGTCTGCAGCATCCATAGACCAGCAGAGCCCGTCGCCACAATCGCTCCGACGCCAATCACTTTGGCCGCTACCGACAGCCCGCCCGCCGTCGCGGCTTTGGCCCCCACGGCAGCGCCCGCTTGAGAAGCGCCAGCTACTCCAACACCACTCGAGAGGTTGGAACCAGCAGCGGCTGCCGTACCCGCGCCTGCCGCCGCGCTGCCAGCCCCGACGCCGCTGCCAACAGCGAGCCCACCGGCAAGCGGCGCGATCATCGTTCCCAGCACTCGCAGCTCATTCCTCGAGGGAGTATCGCCCTGTGCTTGCTGCAGCAAGTCGCCCAGGCCAGGCGGCGCGCCACCATCTGCCCAACGCACGGGATCTTTGCTCATGCTGCCCCCCGTTGTGCTTCACGCACGGCATCAGCCACCAGCTTGCGTGCGGCATGGAGACGAGAATAAGCGGTCTGCAGCGGGCAATCGACCACCTCACACACTTCCTTCATCGTCATCCCCTCGATCTCGAACAACACGAATACTTGCCGCTTGTCATCGTCCAGCTGGCTCAGCGCGTGAAGCAGTAGGCGTCGCGCCTCGAGCCGCGCGCCGTCCTCGGTCGTGGTTTCCAGCGCCAGCGACTGAGGAGCCTCGGCCACAACCTCACGCCGTACATAGGCGCGCTTGCGATAGTCCGAGGCAGCGCGCTGACAGATGCGATACAGCCAGGTGCGAATCGATGCGCGCCCTTCAAACTCGTCCAGCTTGCGGTGCACGATCACGAACACTTCCTGGAACACGTCCGAGAGATCCGCATCCGGCACACCAAAGTACCTGAGGGCGCGGTGCACATAAGGACCGTGCTTCTCAAAAACCTCGCTCAGCTGCGGAGGCATCTGGGGGGGTGGATTCGTTCGTCCCAAATTGACACTTCCGAGGCTGTAGAGCATCGCCACCACAGCCATTAGGGGCCACTCATGCGCTTCTTTATGAAGCCGAATCCATTATGTAGCATATGGAGATCAGAGGCGAATCCCGACACCCAACGCCAGCTGCACCACCACCGGATCCACCTCGTAAAGTGCTCCTGCTGACATCGATTGCTCCTGCAGGACCGTAAACCGATAGCGGCGTGCAGCAGCTTCCGCCGCAGCTTCTACGCGAAAAAACAACGGTTCGACATTCGCGTAGAACAGAGCACGCGGCCCCACAAACACTCCTAACCCGGCGTCCGACGAGTTGCGCGAAAATCCACTAGCGGTCGCCGTCGCGTGAGTCGCGCGCGTGCTCACACAAGGACGCAGCGCAAACCAACGCGCCTGAAGCTGCCAAGGGCACAACTGCAGAGCCAGCTCCCAGGCTTCGACGTCGACTTGGCCGCCACTCGTACTGAATGCCGCTGCTGGCCAATAGCCTCCCGCTGCTTCCGCGAAGAACCAGCCATCCAACTCGAATCCAACGCCTGCTCCGACACCAAGCGCAAACCCTGGACGCATCCCGCTGCCTCCAAGCCCGCGAGCGACCGCTTCGAAAGCGCTGACTAGCGGGCGCCGCTCGACGGCTGGCGGTGGCTCGATGGGTTCCGGATCAACGGGTGGCTTGACGACAGGGGGTTCCGGTGCTGGCTTCGGCTTCTCCTCCGGCAACGGCGGAGGTGACTCCGGCTCTTGCTCCGCTGCAGCGCGTGCCTTGTCATCGACCTCTTCCGCGCCGAAGTCGACCATCAGACTCAGGACGAGCGCGGCCGTCTCGGTCAACTCTTGGCAGCTCTGTGCGCTGAGCCGACGTTTACCTAAAGACCGCCCCTGCCGGTCGCTCAACGCGAGCTCCGCGCGATAAATCCACTCTGGCAAAGTCTGCGGCTCAGCCTCCCTCTGCGGCACTCGAGACTCTTCCGAAACTCGCAGTTCAACGTCCGACTTGTCCTTGGTCGTGAACACCGTACGCCCCAGCGTTTGCTCGACGCTGTTCATCACCGCCTGCCGCTCGACGCAGCCTGCCCCCGTCGGCTCGGGCTCGTCCCAGGACACCAGCACCGACTCAGACGCCAGGCTCGTGTTGGTCAGCAGCCAGCACCCGCTGGCGAAAGAGAGCACCAGACCTGGGTGCTTCGGCAGGATGTGGGCCCACATTCGCCGCCGAACCTACACCCAAAATCAGCCGGCGACCAAACCTGGTGGCTCGCCAGGCCCCGGACCTCTGCGATCACCGTCCGCTTCGATATTCGGCCACCGATATCGACCCACCAAGGCTGCGTGACCTACTACAGCTGTGGTGGAAGCCGGCCACGGCAGCTGGCTCCCCGCCGGCATTCGGTCCAGCGAGCCAAACTGCCCTGCTACTTCGCGGCCCGACTACTTCGCAATCACAATCGCGCGACAACAGCCCAGCCCGCAGTAGGCGTTGCTACCGCAATCCGCATTTTCCGTGCACGGCAGCGCGCCGTTGTCGCAGGTGTTCGGCGGCGGCGGGTCCGTCGTGGGAGGGGGGCTATCGGGATTGTCCGGGTTATCGGGGTTATCCGGGGGGTTGTCCGGGTTGTCGGGATTATCCGGAGTGTCGGTGGGCGGCGGCTGGTCGAAGCACTTCTCCGGCAGATCCTCGATCGTCTTGCCGACGCACAACTCACAATCGCCGCATTCGTTCACGCACGAGTCCGTCTGTTCGCAGCGCGGACACTTTTCTTCGTCTTCGATCTCTTCGGTCGAGCACTGCTCACCGACCAGAACGAACAGTGATTCGCCATCGACGTGCACTTCACAGCAGCCAAAACAGTCGCAACCAGGTGGGGTCAATGGCGCGCAGAACTTCTCACATTGCTCGGTCACGCTGCAGGACGGATCGTCCTGTTCACGTTCGCCGGTGATGCACTCCGTGTGGTAGCGACAGCCATCATCCCCAGCGCCCGAGTTTCCATCAAAGAAACAATCCTGCCACTTGGGATCCTGGTTGTCGCCGGGCACGCCGGTCGCGAAGGTGCTCTCATCGTTGTCGAACGGGCCGGTACACTCATCGTCAAAGCCGTCGGCGACGCCGTCGCCATCGTTGTCTTTGCCATCCGCGCAGGCGCAGACCTCTTGTCCGCACATGATGTTCAACGCGCCGCCGTCTCCGGTACCGATGGTGACAAATCCACCGCCCGGCAGATTATCCGGATCGTAAACGACAACGCCGCCATCGATCAGCACCAGTCCGCCGCTCAGCCCTCCGTCGGGTGAGCTGTCGTCAGCCGTATCGTCGCCGCCGGTGTCGTCGTCGCCGCCGGTATCGTCGCCCGTGTCATCATCTGCGTCTCCCGCGCTGGCGTCCGCCCCATCGTCGTCGCCGTTGACCGAGCCGGTCTCGCTTTCGGAATCACTCGAGCAGGCGCTCGCCAGGAGCACTGCGGCTAGGTAGGACAAGGTGGCCAGTTTCGGCCGCTTCAGTAACAACATGCGGATTTTCCTCTGATCTTCAGGTGGACACCGGGTAGGGGGACACCCGGACGAGCGATTATCAGCTAAGCGCGGTTTGTTGGGCAAACCCACGGGCAGAACCGAAAATTCCGCCAGACACGTTCACGTCGCGGTCGCCATGTCACTTGGTGGAGACAGGCGAGCATTTTTCTCTTCCCTTTCAGCTCGACCTGGGCCACCGGCATGCCCCGGCGGCTAACCGGGCAAACTGCTCAGCGAGTACACGTCTGGCGAGTACACGTCACCGAGTACACGCGTCACCGAGTACACGCGTCACCGAGTACACTGCCCGTTGATGCACTCCTTGTTGCCTGTGCAGCGAATGCCGCACCCGCCGCAATGGTTCTTGTTGGTCTGTGTATCCACGCATTGGTTGGTGCAACGCGACAGCCCCGCAGAGCACTGCACGCCGCAGGTTCCGTTGACACAAGTCGCGGTGCCGGTGGGCGGCGTTGGGCATGGCTTGTCGCACAGGCCGCAGTTGTTCGGATCTGAGGTGGTGTCGACACAGATCCCCCCGCACAGGGTGCTGGGGCTGGCGCACGTGAATCCACACTGCCCAGCTGAGCACGTGGCAGTCGCGTTTGGCGGAGGAGTGCAGACATTGCCGCAACTGCCGCAATTCGACGCGTCAGTATTCGTATTGGCGCAAGAGCCACTGCAGTCTGTCTGACCGCTAGCGCAGCCCACCGAGCAGACGCCGTCAGAGCAAACCGCCCCTGCGCTACACGGGCTGTCACACTTACCGCAGTGCGCGGAGCTGGACAGCACGTCAACACAATCGCCCCCACACTGCGAAAATCCCTGGAGGCAACTGGTGGTGCACATCGACTCGACGCACATGGCGCTGGAGTTGGTGTCCGCCATGCAGGTGTTGCCGCACTGCCCACAATTCTGCACGCTGCTGGTGGTCCCAAGACATTGCCCGTCACAGTCGGCGAAGCCTTCATTGCAGGTGATCCCGCATTGTCCGCCGCTGCACACCGCATCGCCGTTGCTCGGCACCGGGCAGCCCTGACCGCAACCTCCGCAGTGAGCGGCAGTGGTGTCCGTGTCAACGCAGGATCCGCTACAAGCGTCCTTGCCGGAGGGGCAAGAAGTCAAACACTCTCCACCGGAACACACCTGCTGTGCCCCGCAGACGTTACCGCAACCGCCGCAATGCGACGGATTGTTGTCTGGGTCGACGCAGACTGAGCCACACTTCACAAAGGGTTCGTCGCAGGTAAAACTGCACTCCCCTGCAGCGCAGATGGCACTGCCCATCGTCGGCGCATCACAGACGGTGTCGCAAGCGCCGCAGTGGTCGGCACTCTTCTGCAAGTCAATGCAGGCGTCCCCACATTGGTCGTAGCCGTCATTACAGGTGGCTCCGCATTGTCCGTCACTGCACATGGGAGTGCCGTTTGCGGGCTCCGGGCACGGCGCGCCGCAGCCGCCGCAATGCATGGCTGACGTCAGCGTATTCACGCAGGCGCCGTTGCAGTTATCCAGGCCGTCGGCACAGGTGTCCGAGCACTCACCTTCGGAACAAACCTCACCATTTTTGCAGATGCGGCCACAGTCGCCGCAATTGGAGGGGCTACTCTGCACATCGACGCACTCGCCGTCGCAGTCTAGTAGGCCTTCATCACAGACTAGACGGCACTTCCCCGCGACACACTCCGCCTCTCCGCCAGCGGGAACCAAACACTGGTTGCCGCACTGACCGCAATTCTCCCTGTCTTCCTGGAGGTCGATGCACACGTCACCGCAGCGCGCAAACCCATCTTCGCACACGAAGTTGCAGTCACCCCCGGCGCAAACCGCCACTCCATTCGGGGGCGCGGTACATTCAGCGCCGCAGCCCCCGCAGTGGGATTTGTTCTCATCCAGCTTGACGCACGCCCCATCGCAGCGAGTCTCGCCCTCGTCGCAAATCTCAGGGCCGTCGGCCACGAGTGCGTCACGACTAACGCACACTTTCTCGGCGTTGCAAACGAAGCCGCTTGCACATTCCCCGTTGGATCCACAAGCCAGCCCGATGGAGTCTGCCTGGGTGAGATCCGAGTTGCAGCCGCACACCAAGGCGACCAGGACGCAGCCCCACCACACGGACACTTGGAGCATTCGGGGATTCATCAAAACTCTCCAGAAAATTGCATCGCGCAACCAGTACTAGTGCACCCCGCGACTACGCCAGGCTCATCCCCGCTGGGCATATCCAGCAAGAACAGCACGCCGGAAGCGACCACTAGTCCACCGCCGACGCCCGCTAACACGCGAGACGTGGTTTTGAACTTCTCCATGCGATCGAAGTGGTCCATGAACTGCACCTGGGTCGTCGCGTCCTCGGCCTTTTGTTCCTGTTTGCGACGCAAGAACTCGAAGGTGCCTGAGGTGGCCAAGGTCGCGACTCCGACGCCCAACGTGACCCAAGGCCAAATGCCCAGGCCCTCGTTGGTCTGGGCACGCTCGTCCGCGGCGTCAGCACCGCCCATGGGTTCGACAGGGGGCGGCGTGCCCGCAGGCGGAGTCGGCGGTGGGGCTTCCGCCGGAACCAAACGCACGGTGATGTCCATCGCACGACTCGCCTCCAGCTCGAACTTGCGCTCCGTGTCGGCGTAGCCCTTCAGGCGCAATTCCAAGCGGTGGGTTCCTGGCGCAATTTCCCCTGTCCAAGGCGTCACTCCCAGCGGCTGGTCATCAACCACGATGGTCGCCCCTTTGGGCTTCGTCAGCACCGTGACTTGTTGAACGCCCTTCTTCTCCAGAAGCTGTTCACGTTCAGCAACCAGCTTCCCGACGGCTTCAGCATCGTCGGCGTCAGGCACGCGCCGCAAGTAGTCTCGGTAGTACTTGAGACTGCCCGCCGTATCGAGGATCTTGTCATACGCTCGGGCTATGTTGAAACTGAGGGCGGGACTCGGCGCCAGCTGGTCTGCCTCTAGAAACAGATCAATCGCATCCTTGTAGTGCTGCTGCTGGTAAGCTTTCACGCCTTCCTTGTAGCGCTCCGCCGCCTCTTTCTTTGCTTCGTCACTCGGCCCTTCTTCCCGCAGCACTTCAGCCCGCTCATTTGAGGAGCCTGCTTTGGGTGCAGCCGCTTCGGGCTCGGCCGCGCCCTCGGAAGCTTCTGTCGGCGACGAGTCAGCGGGCGGCGTGTCGGACCGTGTATCGGACTGTGTATCGGACTGTGCGGCGGCTTGACGCGTCAACAACAGCGCCACAACCAACGCCACGCTGTTCAAGCTAAGGCGAAACATCATTGGGACGAGTCTACTCGTTAGTAGGGTGACTTGAGATCCAAGTCCGGCGCCGCAGGGGCCGGTTTTGGCTCCTCGGCCTTGGGCGCCGGCTTGGGCTTCGGAGCACGCCGGACCGGCTTGGCCGCCCGTTTGGGAGCACGTTTGGGCGCTGATACAGCTGGATCGGGCTCACTGGCCTCGACGGGTGCCACCTCTACCGGTTTCTCCGTCGGCTTATCGTCCCCTACCCCCTCGTTGGTCTCACTCCCCGGATCCGTCTTCGGAGCGTCCGGACTCAGCTCACCATTCGGCGGACCTAGTGCCCGGTTCGCGCCGTCATCTTCTGGCGGAATCGCTTCACTTTCGCCAGATTGGGCAGACGCAGCCCTCTGTTCCGGCATCGATAACTGACTCGGAGCGGCGTTGGTCACGGGTCGCTCGAATAACGAGCTGACCAAAACCAGCGCCCCCGCGCCCAGCGCGACCGCGGCCAATGTTGCCAACACGACCGGCTTCCGACTCGGAGCTGGCTCAGGGCTCGGCAGCGTAGCGCCTTCGAGCGAAGAGGGCATGGTCGACTCGACCACGCGCGGCCCGCTTGGCCGTTCGCTGACTGCGTCCGACTCGGGCACCGTGGGTTGCTCTGATATGACTGGCCGCCGACCGGACCCTGAACTGCCGTGGCGTCGGAAACTCGGCGGCGTGAACGATGGGCTGTCTAGCGCGAGCGAATCCAGGGTTGGTCTTCCGGGTTCACTTTCCGCGCGGATCCAACGGGTTTCGAGGTCCCGACCGGTAATGTCACTGTGTATCCCGTGATCCAGCAGCCACTCCGCCAAGGCACAACCCAAGTCATCCATGGTCAGCCAGCGCTGATCGCGATCTTTGACCAAGCCCGAGTCAATGATGGCAGCCAAACGCGGATCCACGTCCGCATACTGCGTCACCTGCGGCGCGTCTTCTTCCACAATCGCGCGCAACAGCGCGTTGTAGTTGTTCGCTTCAAACGGCAAACGTCCAGACAACGCTTCGAACAACATCACGCAAAACGCCCAGATATCCGACCGCCCGTCCACGTCCTCCATGCCTCGAGCCTGCTCGGGGGACATGTATGCGGGACTGCCCACGACCATGCCGGCGTTGGTCAGCTTGCTCTGCTCAGCGGTTTGCTCCAGCTTGACCACGCCGAAGTCGACTAACTTGGGCTGCAGACGGCGCTCACCCGACTCCGCCATGAACACATTGTCAGGCTTGAGGTCCCGGTGCACGATGCCGCGCTTGTGCGCGATCGATAGCCCGTCCGCGATCGGCAAAAGGGTCTGCACACTCAGCGTCGGACGCAGCTGACCGCTCCGCTCGAGCACGGCGCCAAGCGACTCCCCCTCAAGTAGTTCCATAACGATGAAAGGGTCACCGCGCTGTGTTTCACCAACGTCAAATACGCGCACAATTGCGGGATGGCCCAACCTGGCTGCGGCGCGCGCCTCTTGAATCAGCCGATCACGCGCCGACTTCTCCTGCATCTCCGCGCGAATCAGCTTGATGGCGCAGCTTGCGTCGAGAGCAATGTTGGTCGCGCGCCAAACTTCGCCCATCCCACCTTGCCCGAGGCGACTCTCGAGACGGTACTTTCCCGCAATCTCGTCTCCCGCCCGATAGCGGCGCGGCGGACGCGGAGGCGGCCGGAAAGATGGCTCTGGTGTGCTAGCTGGCATGTAGAACTGAGGCGATTATCTTAACCTGAATGTTCGAATACTTTCACCACACATCGGTATGACGCACCGCATCTGCCACCTGTAGGCGTAGGTAGGTTTCATTCCGGAGCACGCTCGAATGTCGGCGTCCCAATTCAAGCCGACGGTCTTGGCTCCAATAAGCGCGCAGCAATCCGTTTCGTTGCTACCGCTGCCCGGCTTCGTGCAACAGCTCCCCCTCGGCACCTGTGTGGTTTAGCACAGCGCATTTGTGCAGGCTGCTTTTCAGCACTCCCCACCTACCCGCAGATCTGCGCAACTACTCGACTTTTCATAGTTTGGCAGATGACGGCGGGAGTCGGCAAGTGAGCAAAAATTCGTCGCTGCCCGACTTCGCCGCGCCGGGGCGCTCCAACTGGAGCTCCGGTCGAACCGCGTGCACTCTCACTGGACCGCAACGAAATGAAAGCGACGCCCGCTCGCGACTCGTGGCGAAGCTCGCCGACTGCAGCGTTCCGCGCCGCTTGAGAGAGCCAATCTGACTCCTTGGGTGGCCTTGGCTGACAGCTGACGTCGGGAGCAGTCCCAGTAACAGCGGCCACACATCTGAACGCTGCTCGTACGGCTGCTGAGTCCTGCGGCGGTGTTAACCCCGCCCTGAGCGGCGCATGACTTTGCCAAGAAATCTTGCGAGTCGCTCCCGGCGCTGAGGTGACATCTGGCATCGTCAAATATGGCGACCGGGCGAACCGGTTCGTAGTAAGTGAACACTGTCAGATCCGACCGCTTCTGCCATGGGCTAGGCAGGGCAGTTCAATCTTCGTTGACCCTGGGCTCCCGCCGCTTTGGATGGATGTGTCGCCGCCAGGGCGGACAGCAACCTGGCCTGAAGCTGGGTTGGGCACTGGACGCGACGCCACAGGCCACAACGCTCCGTGCACACGCCGCCCTCCCCACCAGACCTAGCGCGGACCGGGCGCGTGTTGGCAGAAACTAGGGGGCGGCCGCGATAGGGTCACTTTTGGCCGCGAACTCACGGACTTGATCTTTGCGCGCGCGCGCGCCAGAGTGCGCTCCGGTTTCGATACCAAGCCCCCGTAGCTCAGCAGGATAGAGCAGTGCTTTCCTAAAGCAAAGGTCACACGTTCGAATCGTGTCGGGGGCGCTCGCTTCGCGCCACCGAGCGCTTCCGTCGGTCGCTTCGAACAACGCCGCGTTTGGGACCCGAGTAGCTAAGGTTTCCCTTCACCATCAGACGGTCGCTGGGAGAACACGACGTCAACCCGTTCAAACCCGAGCGAAGTCACGAGTGCGGTGACGGTGCGAGCCACGCTGTCTTCCGCGAGCTGCTCGATCTTGGCTTCGACCGCCGCTTTGCGAAATCCCCGCTCGGCTTCTTGACGTGCCTTGGTTTCCAACTGCACCTGGCGACTAGCCAACGTGTCCGTGTCGCGGCTATGGACGTAGGTGTGCTCATTATCCAATCGAGCCGAGAGGATCTCCGCATGCGGAAGCACAAGCGTCACGCGCTGGCGGGCTGCGTCGACCGTCACGTCACTGGCTTTCATGCCAGCCAAGTCGACGCCGGCCGTGACCTCGCCAGCTGCGACCAGCAGGATGGCATCTTCCGCTTCAAGCAAACCAAAGAAGCGTGACTGCTTTTCGCGCAGGTCAATGACCCGCTCCAGGCGTAGGGTCGCGCCTTGCAGCTGAGCCAGCTTGCGCATCGCCTTGACGACACTTGCGCTGCCGCGCACCTCGACGACGGGCGTGGGCTTCGCCTCAGGCTCCTCGGAGCACCCGCGAAACAGATAGCCGAGCGCTCCCGCGAATAGGAGCACGACCGCGAGCGAGATTCCTTGCCGCATACGCCTATGTAGCACGCTCGAATGCTCCGTGGGTTGATCCTGGCGCGGGGCTTCGGACGGTGTGAGGCGAGCGGGGGGCGCCCAGCAAAGATGCTGGCAGCGCTTTCCTGGCCGCTCACCGATGCCGGCCGGCGCAATTCCGGTTCACTCATTTGCGTGCGAAACGCATTCGAGACGCCCCTCCTCAAGACGCTGCCCCGCTTCTGCGGTCGGGGACAGCTCCCGCGGCAAGTCGGATCAGCACGCCGTGGCTATATCATTCTCAGCTCAGCCTGGATATATGCAGCCTGGAGGTCCGGGTACTGCATCGTTTGCGTCAACTTTGGTTTCGCACAGTCTTCACCGGCTACGGGCGGGTTCGCAACTGCTAGAGTGACCTCACAGCTTGTTTAGTGCCGCCGTCGAGGGCGGCCGGAGACGCTATCCCAAAGCCAGGTGATAGCACGGGGATCGGTAGGACAATGAAGACATCAGCGTGGTTTGGGGCACTGGTTTGTTTGAGCTTGACGCTTTCTTGCAGTGACACTCCGAGTGTCTCACAGGGAGGCGGCGACGACTCGGCAGACGATTCGAATGACGACGCTGGTGCCACCGATGACGATTCGGATGACCAGGGCGTCTTGATGGACCAAGACGATGATGCTGCAGACGACGATTCCAAGACCCCAGAAGAGCAGCAGGAAATATGCGATGAGCAATCCGCTGATTGCGGCTTCGTCCCCGATGGTGAGGGCGGCGTCGCGGAATGCGGTGACTGCCCCAAGGGGTCAATGTGCGGCATCGTAGAGCGCAACCGTTGCACCGAGATCACGGAGGAGGAGTTTTGCGAGCCGCTTCCGAAAGACGAGGTCTGCGCGGATAAAGAGTGCGGAAGCGACGGCGACGGCTGCGGTGGCATCTACGAGTGCGGCGAGTGCGACGAAGCGGACGGTTGCGGCTTGCTACGAGCCTTCGAATGCTCTCCGCTGCCAGTGGGTGACGATGACCAGTGCATGGCGGAGATTGAGTCGTGTGCTGACGTCGGCGCCGAGTGCGGCGTGATCGGCAACGGTTGCGGCGGCACCTTGGACTGCAACGCTGAAACCGGTGGCTGCAGTGGGCAGGAGTACTGCGGCGGCGGCGGACCGCAGGTTTGCGGCGTCCCTGAGTGCACCCCCGTCGATGCGGCGACCGCCTGCGCAGGGAAATGCGGGATCGTATCCAACGGCTGTGGCGTCGAGGTCGATGGCGGCGTCATCGATTGTTCGGCGATGTTCCCCTGCCCCGGCACCCAAACGTGTGGTGGGGGTGGCGTGCCAAATCAGTGCGCCGACCCGACGCTGTCTTGCGAGCCGATGGACCAGGCGACCGCTTGTGCCGGCAAAGCGTGCGGCGTCGTGACGGACGGTTGTGACGGCAGTTATACCTGCGGCAACGGTTGTATGGCGGGCGAGCTCTGCCGAGCGGGTGCCTGCGGTCCGCTCTGCGTTCCCCAGGATCAAATGACCGCATGCGCAGGCAAGGAATGCGGAATCGTCAGCGACGGCTGCTCAGGCACCTATGACTGCGGCACCTGCGCCATGGGCGAGCGCTGCGGCCTGGAAGAAGCATTCATCTGTGGCACGATTCCTCCTGCCACCTGCACGCCCCGCACCCCAGCTGAAGCGTGCCTGGGCAAAGAATGCGGGGAAGTGTTTGACGGTTGTGGCACCGACCCGGCCAACGTCATCGATTGCGCGACGCTCAGCGGTGGCTGCGTCAGTGGAGAGTACTGCGGTCTCGTCGAGCCGTTTCAATGTGACTCGCCGGCTCCGCCCAACTGCACCGCCGCCTCCAGCTGCGCAGAGCTGAATTGGGAATGCGGCGTCGCCTTCGACGAATGCGGCAGCATGTTCGACTGCTCGGCGGAGGGGTTGACCTGCAACCCTGCCAACGAAACCTGCACCGGAGGCATTTCTGGACCCGCCACTTGTGAGGGCGGGACCGGGACGCCGGGCTCAGGCCCCTGTGACGTTTGCGACTCGATCCCCAATTGCGCGGGACAGGCTCAGCTGACCCGCATCCAAGGTCGAGTGATCACCCCGGGCAGAAATGACACGAATACCGCCAACCAAGTTGGCGTACCGAACGCCTTCGTGTACATCATGCGCAACAACGATCCCAGCGAGCTGCCGGCTATCTCAACCGGTATTCCGAGCGGTGGCACCAGCTGCGATCGCTGCGATGAGCAGGACCTAGGTCCGGTATTGGCCAGCGCCACCACCGACGCTTTCGGCAACTATGTCCTTCAGGGCAACATTCCGATCGGCGAGGAGTTCGTGTTGGTGGTCAAGATCGGCAAGTGGCGGCGGGCCGAGCAGATCACGCTGCAGACGGGAGCGTGTGCGACCACCAACATCAGCCCATTGGTGACTCGCCTGCCCCGAAATCGCAATGACGGCCTGGGTGTCAACATCCCCAGGGTTGCCATCACCACAGGCCAGATCGACGCCATGGAGTGCGTGTTCTGGAAGATGGGACTCGAGACTGGTGAGTTCAACGGTGGCGATGACAACAGCGGTGACCGCATCCATCTGTACGGCAATGACGGCGCGACCATCAACGGCGGCAACAGCAACCCGGACGAAGACGACCTGCACACGGATCTGAATCGCATGCTCGGCTATGACATGTTGGTGTTTGACTGCCAGGGACCTGGTTTCCCAGATCATGACAACTCGGACGCAC
This sequence comes from Polyangiaceae bacterium, assembly GCA_050304975.1. Lineage (GTDB taxonomy): Bacteria > Myxococcota_A > Polyangia > Polyangiales > Polyangiaceae > SZUA-265. Next base: position 577 of record JBNLEN010000074.1, on the reverse strand, counting down.
GGGTGCGTGAATACGTCAACCGCGGTGGACGCATGTTCGCCAGCCACCTGAGCTACACCTGGATCTGCGACAATGGCGAGGGCATCAACTACAGCGCCGCTGACCCGTACGACACTGGCTTGGCAAGTTCGGCGACCTTCCCGGGATGTGCCAACGCGACCGGTCTTGGACTGGACAATCCGGGCACCGGCATCGTGAGCATCGGGCGGCCTGGGGCCAACCCCAACAAGATCCAAAACTTCGCCGACTGGTTGGAAAACGAAAACGCCGCCACGCTGACTAGCGGCCAGTATGAGTTCTCGATCGTCGACCCGCGCAATCTGGCAACTGCGGTGGGCGCATCTTCGGAAGAGTTCGTGTACATCGAAGAAGACGAGTCCATCCAGCAGTACGCGTTCAACACTCCCTATGGGGCCCCCACGGACGCCATCTGCGGACGCGTCGCCTACAGCGGCTTCCACGTCGCAGCTTCCGGTGGCAGCGCCAACTTCAACAACGACGACTTTCCCGATCACTGCAATGACGCAGCCGCCAACAACGGCAACCTAACGGACCAAGAGAAGGTCCTATTGTACAT
>JBNLEN010000073.1:0-29842 GCA_050304975.1 Polyangiaceae bacterium | reverse complement strand
TTAGCAGCTGGCTTTGGTTCGGCTTTAGCAGCTGGCTTTGGTTCGGCTTTAGCAGCTGGCTTTGGTTCGGCTTTAGCGGCTGGTTTGGTTTCAGCTTTGGCGGCTGGTGGTTCAGCCTCGGCCTTTGCTGTTGTCGATGTTGGTTTAGGCGCCGAGGCTAACGCAGTGTTTACTGCCGGCGGTTTGCTAGAGAGCGGCTTGGTGGAGGTGCTGGCGAGCGGCTTGCTGGCGAGCGGCTTGGGTTCGCCGCCGGTCGCGATCGGTCGCGGAGGGCCGCTTGCCGGCTTGGCAGCGCCCAAACCGCTGAGCGGCTTGCTAGCGGCAGACGACGGCTGACTGGTCGGTGGTTTCGTCGAGCCACTGAGCGGTTTGCTTGAAGTCGGCTTGGACGAAAGGGGGGTGGGCGAGGTCGCACCGCCGAGCGGCTTGCTGGTGGCAGGCTTGGTCGCGAGCGGTTTGGTCGCGAGCGGTTTGGAGGCAACGCCAGACGGCTTGGCAGAGAGAGGCTTGGCAGAGAGAGGCTTGGCAGAGAGAGGCTTGGCAGAGAGAGGCTTGGCAGAGAGAGGCTTGGCGGCGCCGTCGGTGGCCGGTGTCGACGTGAAGGGCTTGGCCGACGTCGCGCTGGCCAGGGGCTTGCTCACGGCCGGCTTGGCAGAGGTGGTAGAGCCCGCGAGTGGCTTCGAAGCTGCAGTAGGCTTGGAACCTGGCAAGCTGGGCGTCAGCGGCTTCTTGGTATCGGCGCCGGATTTTTCAGCAGGCCTGTCGCTGCTCGGCTTGGGCATCCGCGAGAGGCTGGAGAGGGCCGCCAAGCCCGGAGCCGCAGGAGGGTCGGACTTTTTAGGCGGCGGCGCGCTGGGCTTGCCCTCTGAATCAGTGTCCCACAGCGAGTCCAGCTCGTCCGTGCTGTGATTGTTCGTGTAGTCGTCGCTCATTCCCCGAAGAGCAGCGTAGCCACGAAAACCCGGAAAATCCAGAATGTGACGCCGAGAGCCGGGAGCGGCCAAATCCGGGCTAGTTTGGCCCTGGCCGGAGCTTGAAATAGAGGACGCGCTGGTTTCCGCACCCGACGCACTGGGCCTCTGCTTTGCGCAGTCGTTCACCTTCGAACGTGAACACCGAGTGCTCCAACATTCGGTGTAGAGAGCCGCATTTCAGACAAACTAGCGCCACCGTCTTTGGCTCGACCACGGCGGGACTATCGATGGGGATGGGATTGGACGGCACCCCTCCAGGTTCAACCCGTTCCAGCTGGCGACGGCGCTCGAGTGCTTTCGCGGGGGCCTGGACCTCCCGGACTCGATTGAGCACCAATCGGGCTTGCCAGACGATCAGCACAACCAGGCCGGCCAACAACAACCACTGCACGCCGCACGCCTAGCGCACCCGCGGCGACAACTCAAAACTGCCGGGCCGGGCTGGGGCGGTGCGGTCTGGTGAGTTAGTGAAAATAGATTTCGTTTCGTCTGGGGTGTGGAGGCGGAACTGGCCGAAAGATTTGCCGATCCTTTAATGAAAATGATTATCACTTGCATTTGTTGCAGGGAGAAGGCTATTGCAGCGCTGTCTTTCTTCCCGCGCGAAGTGTCGGGGCCAGCTCGGCCCCGGCGACTCGCGTCACGCGCTCGTAGATGGGCCTGGGAGGGGACCCCCGCAACCGATGTGAGAGCGACTGATGACGACCCGAGGACGCATGATTCAAGTAGTGAAGACTGGCAGTTTCGCCGTTTTGCTGGGCGGCTTGTTGTTGAGCTGCAGCGATGGCGCCGACGACGACGTGACGTCGGATGATGACGGGCTGGATGACTCCAGCGACGACGATCCGAACGCCGCAGACGACGCCGATGACGACTCTCAGGCTTGGGACGAACCGAGCCAGTTGGATGATGCGCTCGAAACCTATGCGGATATCGTGTTCACATCCTATCAAGACAGCTTGGCTAGCGCCGAGGCGCTGGATGAAGCCATCGCCAAGTTCGTTGCCGAACCGAGCCAGGAAGGTCTAGATGCGGCCCGGCAGGCGTGGCTAGATGCCCGCGAACCTTATCTTCAGACTGAAGTCTTTCGATTCTACGAAGGACCAATAGACAACGAAGATGATGGTCCTGAGGGACTGCTCAATGCTTGGCCACTCGACGAAAACCACATTGACTATGTGGAGGGTAAGCCGGGCTCGGGCCTGATCAACGACACTGACTTTGAGATTTCCAAGCAAAGTTTGGCGGAGCAAAACGAAAAGGGCGGAGAGAAGAACATCGCGACTGGCTATCACGCGATCGAGTTCCTGCTGTGGGGGCAGGACATGTCCGATGACGGCCCTGGGGACCGGCCATACACGGACTACCTGACCGATGATGACGCGACTGCCGAAAATGGTGACCGCCGGGCAGACTACCTCAGCACCGTCAGCGCGCTGATGCTCGACCATCTACAATCGTTGGTTGAAGCTTGGGACCCCGAAACGGATGGCAACTATCGAGCGGCGTTCGTCACAGGTGGGATGGACTCGCTCGAAAAAATCGTGACTGGGATGATCGTGCTCAGCGGGTTTGAAACCGGCGGGGAGCGTCTGCGGACTGCGCTCGATCTCAAGGATCAAGAGGAAGAGCATTCCTGCTTCAGCGACAATACTCATCGCGACATGTGGGGCAATGCCAAGGGAGTGCAGAACGTTTACCTGGGCCAGTACGGTGACGTCGAGGGTGTGGGGATCCTGGATCTGGTCAAGCAGGCAGACGCGGAGTTGGCGGACGAACTCGAAACCATGATCGCCGCCAGCGTCGAAGCGGCTGCGGAGCTAGAGCCTCCGTTCGATCAGGAGATTGCGCCTGGCAATGATGCGGGACACAAGCGCGTCAAAACGTTGATTGACGCGCTATTCGCGCAAGAAGAAAAGCTCGAGGACGTGTTTCATGGCTACGGGTTCAGTGTTCCGCAACCAGAGTGAGCGGAGTGCAGCCTGGCTGCTGCTCGGTTCGCTGGCGGTCGGCTGCGGCGCTGGCGATGGCGCGAGTGACGATCAGGCCGCCCCGCGTCCGCCTAGTGGCGTCGAATTTGGAGGAGAGACGCCTGACGGGCGCCCTCTTGCAGCGCAGTCCGAGGACGAATGGCTACCGGGCGGCGAGACGACGAACTCGCTGCTCACGGGCGACAAGGTGTTTACCCTGCCCGCTGCCAATCTCGAAGGGGAGGAGCGCGATCCGTTTTTTACTGGTAACGCGCTTTTCAATCAGGCCTGGGTTGAGGCTCCCTCGTCCACTACGGGGCGTGACGGTGTTGGGCCGACCTTCAACGCGCGTTCTTGCTCCCAGTGCCACTTCAAGGACGGACGCGGCCGTCCTCCGGAAGCTGACGAGCCTCTGGAGAGCATGCTCTTCCGCTTGAGCGTGCCCGGTGACGGTCCCCACGGCAGCCCCAAGCCCGAGGACAACTATGGCGGACAGCTGCAGCCGTTCGCGGTGGACGGTGTGGCTGGCGAAGCGAGCGTGCACATCGAGTACACCGAACGTCGAGGTGAGTTCGCCGACGGCACCGGGTACCGCCTACGCACCCCGGATTATGAGTTCACAGATTGGGCCTACGGAAGCCCCGACGCAGATCTACTATTTTCGCCCCGTGTAGGACCGCAAGTGATCGGCATGGGCCTGCTTGAAGCGATCGAACCCGAGCGCCTCAGCGCGCTGGAGGATCCGGACGATGCGGACGACGACGGCATTTCAGGCGCCGCCAACCGGGTTTGGGACGTGCGCCAAGAGAAGAAAGCAACCGGGCGCTTCGGTTGGAAGGCAGAACAACCGAGCGTGGCGCAGCAAGTGGCGGGCGCTTTCTTGGGGGACATGGGCATCACGTCACCGCTGTTTCCTGAAGAAAACTGTCCCAGCGTGCAGACCGACTGCCAAGCCGCTGAGTCCGGCGGAGAGCCAGAAATCGAAGCCGAGCTGTTCGACAAAGTCGTCTTCTACACCCAGGTGCTGGCGCCGCCGGCGCGAATGAACGCCTCTGACGAGGAAGTGTTGCGCGGCAAGTGGCTGTTTCATGAAGCCGGCTGCCAGAGCTGTCACACTCCGAGCCATCGGACCGGCGAGCATTCGGTTTCGCAACTGGAAGACCAGCTGATCTGGCCTTACACGGACCTTTTGCTCCACGACATGGGGGATGGGCTGTCGGACGAGCGTCCCAGCTTCGACGCCTCCGGTAATGAATGGCGCACGCCGCCGCTGTGGGGGATCGGGCACTTTCAGGCCGTCAATGGCCACCTGCTGCTGCTTCATGACGGCCGTGCGCGCGGCGTTGCCGAAGCCATCCTGTGGCACGGCGGCGAAGGGGAGCGCAGTCGCGCCGCTTTCGAGGAAATGGACGAGCAGGACCGCAAGGCGTTGGTTCGGTTCGTGGAGTCGCTGTGAGCCGCGCCTCATCAAGCGACGACCGGGCTCGGCTGGTATTGCTAGCGTGCTTGATTGGGTCCACGGCATGCCTCTCCGCGGCCTGTGACGACAAGAACTCCTCGGACAGTCAGCATCCGGATTCGGGCAAGCCGTTCGGCGCACGAGCCATGCTCGAGGACTTGACGAACCATGTCTTCGTTCCGAACTACGAGCACTTCGAGGACTCCGCTCAACAATTGCTCGGGCAAGCACGCGGCTTCTGCGAGCAGCTGAGCGAGCTGGATGTGCCCGCGGTGGCGGACGCTGGGGCGGTGGCCGCGGACGCTGGGCTTGACGCGGGCAGCGTGCCTGCCCTGCCGGAGTTGCCACCCAAAGCGCAGTCGAGCCTCGAAGCGTCACTGTCTAAGGTGCGCGCGGCTTGGCGGGCGGCTCGGGCTGACTGGAAGACGGCCGATGCGTTCGCTTTCGGTCCCTATATTGACGACCCGCCAAGGGTGGGCCCGGCCGTCGACACCTGGCCAGTGCGTCCCGAGCGCGTCGCTGCGCTGCTCGGAGGCGACGAAGAGCTGACGCAGTCGCTGCTGTCCGAACAGGGCGGCAGCAGCAAGGGCCTGCCGGTGATCGAATACCTGCTGTTCGAGCCGGCGGATGAAGCGGCTGCATTGGGTGCTTTTTGGCATTCGCGTTTGGATAATGCTGGGCGTCGCTGCGACTTCCTGGTGGCGTCGGCTGAAGAACTCTCCGTGCAGGCCAAGGTGATGCGCTTGGCTTGGACGGCCGGAGAGCGGCCCTACAGCGACGAACTCACTCAGGCCGGTCAAAATAGCGAAGCTTTTGACACGCTGCACGCGGCCGTCGGCGAGGTGCTCAATCGCATGGTTTTCGCCGTCGAGAATGTGCGCCAGATGAAACTGGCGACGCCAGCTGCGCTCGATTCCGAGGATGAGCCTCAACTGGATTTGTTCGAGTCTCCGTTCAGCGACAACGGTGCTCGCGACGCCATGAATACTATCATCGGGGTTCGCAACGTCTACTTGGGGGAGTACCGCGACGAGGATGGGCTCGGCATTCAAGACTACGTTCGGGCACGAAAACCGGAGCTTGACGACGAGGTGCTCGAAGCCTTTGAACGGGCCTTGAAGCTGATGGGAACATTGGACTCATTCGCGGAGGCGGCGCAGAGCTACCCGGTGGAGCTGGAGTCTTTGTTCGAACATCTGCGCGTGTTGCAGCTGGTGCTTGGTGTGGACGTCGCTGGTGTGTTGGGCGTCACCGTGACCTTCAACGACACGGACGGTGACTAGAATGGATAACCAGGCGTCAGAGGAGCGGTTTGACGCCGACCCCGGGCAGTCGCTGTCCACTTGGCTGTCCACTTGGTTGTGCGCGCCAGTGGACGCCAGCTCCTTGAGCTTCTTGCGTATTGCGTTAGGGGCGTTAGTCAGCTTTGGGGCGCTGCGCTTCATGGCCAAGGGATGGATCCATGAGCTACTGGTGGTGCCGCAGCATCGCTTTCACTACTACGGATTTGGCTGGGTGCCCCGCCCCACGGACCTTCTCGGTGAAGTGGGTCTAGGTGAGGCGGGCTGTTACGCGCTGCTGTCGTCTGTGGCCGTGTTGGGGGCGTTGGTTGCGCTGGGGGTTTGCTACCGGCTGAGCGTGACGCTGCTGTTCATCGCGTTTACCTGGGTGGAGCTGCTGGATGTCAGCACGTATCTCAACCACTACTACCTGATCAGCTGCCTGCTACTACTGATGAGCTTCTTGCCCGCGCCAAAGATGTGGACGCTTGGCAAAGCGGCGCAGCAAGCGGACGCATCCGCGCGGCAACTGCCTCGCTGGATGCTAATGATCGTGCGCGCCCAGATCGGCCTGGTGTACGTGTTTGCGGGGTTGGCGAAACTGAAGAGTGATTGGCTGTTTTCGGCGGAGCCGCTTCAGACCTGGCTCCAGGCACGTGCGGAGCTGCCGATAATCGGCGGCGCTTTGACTTGGTCTCAGACAGCGTACGTCTTCAGCTGGGCAGGAGCGTTGTACGATCTGACAATCGTCGGGTGGCTGCTTTGGCGTCCCACGCGCGCGGCTGCTTACCTGGCGGTCATCGCGTTTCATCTGCTGACCGGCTTGCTCTTCAACATCGGTCTGTTCCCGCTCGCGATGATCGCGTTGAGTACGGTGTTCTTTGAGCCGGATTGGGCGCGACGTTGGATGCGAGCAGTCGGCGCTACGGAGAGCAAGCCGCCAGAGCCACGGGCCGCGTTTCGCCTGCCGAAGGTGGCCTGGGTGGCAGGCGCTTTTGTTGCTCTCCAACTGCTTTTTCCACTGCGACAGTGGGTCTATCCAGGAAACCCATTGTGGACGGAGCAAGGTTATCGTTTTGCGTGGAACGTGATGCTGATGGAGAAGACCGGGCACGTGGATTTCCGGGTGCGGGATCCGGCGACAGGCCGTCAGTGGATCACCAGCGGGCGCTCATTGCTGACTCCGCTGCAGCACAAGGTCATGCGGACTCAGCCGGACCTAATTTTGCAGTTTGCTCACCTCCTGGCACAGCACTATCAGACTAGGTACGGCATTGAACGCGCCCAGGTGTTTGCGGATGCTTGGGCTTCGCTCAACGGGCGCCCCCGGCAGCGGCTGCTTGATCCGTCGGTAGACTTGGCCGCTGAGACAGACGGTCTGGCTCCTAAGTCGTGGATTGTGGCTTCGGCCGAGTAAGTCTTGGTTCGGAGGGCTGGTTCACGGCTCAGTCCGGCTTAGTACAGCTCAGTACAGCTCAGTACAGCTTAGTACAGCTCAGTACAGCTCAGGAAAGAATGCGAAGCTGAACAGCGTGCCAGCGCCGTCGGAAAACGCGCCCTCTGAGCCGGCGCCGGCATTCTCGACGAAGAAGCTGCCGAGCAGGTCAATGTGGGCCCGTCCGCGGGTTTGGAACGTCAATCCCAACAGGACGCGACCGTCAGCGCCGGTGGCCTGCTCGCCATGCAGGCCGACGTCAGGAGCAACCTCCAAGCCGACGAACAGCCACTGCGCGACCTGGACGCTAGCGCCGAGCGGGGCACGGAAGTTGACTTGCACGTCTTCGGCGAGCCCGACGTTACCTTCTGCCCCGAACTCCAGCCGCACGAAATTGCCAAAGCGCCAATGGATGGGAAGCTGAAGCTGCAGCTGGTAGTCCACGTCCGTGCCGACGGGGATCAGGGCGGAAGCACGCAACGCTGCGGCCTGCTCCAGGCTGTCCACAAAAGCGAAGGCCAGATGCGGTGTGGGGTTGAGGGCGGACCATTTGGCGTTGCTGGGTATGTAGCGCAGGGGCGCAGACACACCGAATTCGACTTCGGATGTGATCCCCAACGAAAACTCCGGCACCCATCCGGCGCGCTCGCTCGCATCAATGAACGCTGCGGTGTCCGTGAAGCGCATCTGGAACGTGCCGTTCGGCAGCGTGATCGGACGTTCTACATACTGCGCCGGCATCCACTCGCGGCGAGCGTCGGCGAGCTCAGGTTGGGGCAAAGCGTCGGCGGCGCTGGCAGATTCGGTCAAGCTGGCGAGCAGCCAAAGCAGCACGAGCAAAGTGCGGAAAGCCAGGCGCGGCATGTGTGCGCCAGCTGAACGCGATTGCGAAGTTCCGTCAAGGGCATTCGCTGTTTCAAACGAGCGCTGTATGCTGGCGAGACGTGACTTCTGAGGCAGAGCAGCTCCCGATCCGTTCAAACCGGCTCGCCAAGTGGGTGGGAGCCGATGACTCCTACCTGCTCGTTTCGCAGCTCATCCTGCGCGGTCTGGCGCTGATTTACGCGATGGCATTCTTGGTTGCGGCTCTCCAGGGACCTGCTCTGATTGGTGAAAACGGGTTGCTGCCCACGCCTGAGTTTCTGACGCGCGTGCAGGACAATTTAGGATCCGCCGAAGCGTGGATGCGGGTGCCGACCCTGTTTTGGTTTGGCTATTCAGATGCCCTCTACTTGACCATGGCTTGGCTGGGTTTTGCAGGATCCATCGTCGCATTGCTGGGCGTGACCAACGCGGGGCTGCAGCTGCTGCTGTGGCTGCTATACAGCTGTATTGCCAACGTGGGGCAGCGGTTTTGGGGCTACGGATGGGAGATGCAACTGCTCGAGTCCGGAGCGCTGGCGATCTTCCTGTGTCCACTTCGCGGCTGGCGCCCGGGGAGCAAGAGCCCCCCTTTCGCAGCCATCTTGCTCCAGCGTTGGTTGATCGTTCGCGTGATGTTGGGCGCGGGCCTGATCAAACTGCGCGGCGACGATTGGTGGACCGAGCTGACGTGTCTCGACTACCACTTCGAGACCCAGCCGATCCCGAATCCTCTCACCCCCTGGTTTCACGCTGCGCCGAGTTGGGTGCTGCACTCGGGGGTCGTGATGAATCACGCAGTCGAGTTGTTGGCTCCGTTGCTCGCTTTCGGACCGCGCTGGGCTCGGCTTGCGGCCGGCGTCAGTTTTGTCGTGTTTCAGCTCACGTTGATTGCCAGTGGCAATCTTTCGTTCCTGAATTGGCTGACGATTATCCCGGCATTGGCCTGTTTTGATGACCGTTTTTTTCGAAGCTTGGCTTCAGCGCCGAAAAAGCTCTGCGCTCCGCTCTGGCCTGTGCGCTTGGCCCGGCGCTGGATTCGGCGCTGGATTCGGCGCTGTCAAGCGCTCAGCTTCCGCTGCAGCGCGTTCGGCTGGAGCGCTGGCAATGCACAAGAGCCATCCAAGCGGCATCGCAGGGCGGCCAATGGCTACGCGTTTTTGGTTGCGGTGTTGAGCCTCAATCCGATTTTGAACCTCGTGTCATCGCGCCAGGCGATGAATACTTCGTTTGATCCACTGCGTCTGGTCAACACGTACGGTGCGTTCGGGAGCGTTGGCAAAGAGCGCTATGAGGTCATCATCGAGGGCGCGAACGAACCCCAACCCGGGGAAGAGACTCAGTGGCTGGCCTACGAATTTCCGTGCAAACCGGGAGACGTTGGGCGTCGTCCGTGCTGGATGTCACCTTACCACTATCGCTTGGCGTGGCAGCTGTGGTTTGCGGGCTTCGGTAGCCCTCAACGTGAGCGTTGGATCATTGCTCTGACGTACAAGTTGCTGACCAATCCGCGTGATGTGGAATCGCTCATCGAGCACAACCCATTCGGTGAAAGCCCGCCGAAATGGGTCCGCATCACGCGCTATCGCTACAAGCTCGAGCCGCCGCAGCTGCCTCCCCATGTGGGCCCGTACTGGTCTCGAGAGCCGCTGGGTACCTACCTGCGTCCTATGTCAGCCGATGATCCGGAGCTGCTGAGCGTCGTGCGTCGCATGAAGTGGAAGTAGCCGGTTGAGAAAGTAGTCTCACAGCGTTTCCAGCTCCGAGGCGACCTGCGGTCCGGGCCAGGCCTCCGCCCGCTCGCACCAAAAGAATGCAGCCCGGGCCGCCAGCTTCCATCGGGCGCAGTGCGCAAGGAGCCGGTTGCGGCGGGCGCGACATCTTTGCGGTACCAAGCGCCGCGAGGGCGTGGTTGACTGAACTGGAGGGGACGGTTTTGGACGGAGCGCTGCTAGCTGTTTCAACTGTGTTGCAATTGGCAGCAGCACTGATGGCTCTGCGTTTGGTGGTGATCACCAAACATCGCGTCGCCTGGCTGTGCATTGCCGGTGCGATCTTGCTCATGACCTTTCGACGAGCGATTACCCTGTATCGGGTTTTTTCCGGCGATGGGAGCCAGCCAGCAGATCTGACGGCGGAGTTGGTGGCGCTCGTCATCTCCGTGCTGATGGTATTGGGAGTGGCTCGCATCGGTCCGATGTTCTCGGAGCTGAAGCGCTCCGAGGCCAAGCTGAGGACGAGCCAGCGGCAGCTCCAGGATATCTTGGATCACACGACCGCTGCGGTTTACGTCAAAGATCTCGAGGGACGCGTGCTGCTAGCCAACAACACAGTGCAGCGGCTGTTGGGGTTCGAAGGGAAAGACATTCGCGGCAAGACAGACTTTGACTTCTTTCCCCCGGAGGTCGCTCAGCAAATGCGGGACAACGATCTGCTGGTGCAGCGCGAAGGTAAGAGTCTGGAGTTGGACGAAACGGTGCTGCATGCGGACGGAAGCGAACACCGGTACATATCCGTGAAATTCCCGCTGCTGGATACCCAAGGTGAGGTATACGGCGTGTGCGGGATCTCCACCGACATCACTGAACGCATGCGGGTCGCTGATGAGCAACGCCAGTTCGAGGCCAAGCTACAAGCAGCACAAAAGCTGGAGAGTCTAGGCGTGCTGGCGAGGGGGATTGCGCACGACTTCAACAACTTGTTGGTCGGGATCATGGGCAGCGCGGATCTGGCGCTCAACACGAAGAATCTCGAGCCGGAGTTGCGAGAAGACCTCGATGACATACTCTCCGCGGCGGAGGCCGCTGCGGGACTATGCAGACAACTGCTGGCCTACTCTGGACGTGGGCAGCTGCAGCTCGAGCCAGTGGATACTTCCGCGCTGGTCCAAAGGATCACGCGCTTGATTGACGTGTCGACCAAGAACGCGCGGCTGAATTGCGATTTCGCCGCTGAGCTACCGGTGATTGAAGCAGACGCCACGCAGGTCACCCAGGTGCTCATGAATCTGCTCACCAACGCGTCTGAAGCGATTGAGGGGCCGTCTGGAAACATTTGGTTGCGCACGCGCTCCCTCAGCTTGGACGGCGGCCGCTTGGAGCATCAAGTGGTGGGCAACGAGTTGGAAGCCGGCTCCTACATCTGCATTGAAGTCGAGGACGATGGCGTAGGGATGGACCAGGAGACCCAAGAACGACTGTTCGAGCCCTTCTACACTACCAAGTTTACCGGTAGGGGGCTTGGTCTTGCTGCGGTCGCTGGGATCATTCGAGGCCACAAGGGGGCGATGACGCTGCAAAGCACCCTAGGCGAAGGGACGTGCTTTCGGGCCTACTTTCCAATACCGAAGCAGCGCTTGCAGGTGCACGCAACGTCCGCTGCGAACGCCGACGAGGTTGCCTCCGGGCGCAAAGTGCTGGTGGTCGATGACGAGGCGTTCGTACGCAAGGTGGCGCAGCGGGTCTTGAAGCGCGCCGGGTTTGAGGTGCTGCTTGCTGAAGATGGCGCAACGGCCGTGGAGTTGTTCCGGCAGCACGCATCGGCGATTCAGCTGGTGCTGCTCGACCTAACGATGCCCGATATGGACGGTGAGCAGACGTTCAAAGCGCTCCGGGCCATCGACCCGCAGGTCAACGTCGTGCTGTCCAGCGGTTATGACGAGGCATCTACAACCCGCCGTGGCTTCGCGTCGGAGACGTCCGGTTTTTCTGGCAAAACCCTTCACGGCCAAGCAGCTCGAGGCCTGCGCGCTGGAAGCGGTTAGCCGTCATTGCCGCGCCTGAGCGGCTTCCGGCGCGGGCCGTTCGCGACCGGCAGGAGGCGGGAGCCGGGGTGAACAATCCAACACCTGCAAAACGCCCGCGCGAAGGCTATCCTCAAGCTCAGTCATGAACACCAAATTGCTGATCGACGGCATTGTCCGTCAGACCACCGTGCTCATCGCCCAACTGTCGACCGCCGCTGGGATCCGCGCGCCCTTGGCCCACGTGGCTGACCGGGTGTTCGTTGACTTGGCGCGTGAAATCGAGGCCCAGGGAGTGGGCCGCAAAGTGGTGGCAGACATGTTCGGCTTGGCGCTGCGCACCTACCAGAAGAAGGTGCAGCGCCTGACCGAGAGTGCGTCCGCGCGAGACCAAACGCTGTGGCAAGCGGTGCTTGAATACTTGAAGGCGGGAAGCACAAATCGCGCTTCCGTGTTGCAGCGCTTCTCGTACGACGGTGAACGCGAGGTGGCTGCGGTGCTGAACGACTTGGTCAATTCGGGCCTGGTGTACTGCACCGGTCGGGGAGACCGCGCGTTGTACGGCCTGACGTCGGAGACGGATCGCAAGACCTTGCTCGACCGAGACGATCTGGATTCCGTGGCGACCATGGTCTGGCTCACGGTTCACCTGCAGGAGCCCGTGGCCGAGCAAAGTGTGGTCGCCCAGTTTTCGGGTGATGAGTCGCTGGTCAAGCGCGCGGTGACTTCTCTGCTGGATGATGGTCGTTTGAAGCAGGATGAGGCAGGGTTGCTGGTCGCGGAAAACTTCGTGGTGCCGCTGGGCAGCGAACAGGGTTGGGAAGCGGCAGTGTTCGACCACTTCCGGGCTGTCGCTACGGCGATTGCCGCGAAGATCAAACGCGGCAAGCCGCGCTCTACTGAGGATGACATCGTTGGCGGAGCGACGCTGTCATTCGCGGTGTATCCGGGGCACCCGCAAGAAGCAAAAGTCTACGCGCTGCTGCGAACGGTCAGAGCTCAAGTGAATGAACTCTGGAGCGAGGTCAGCGACTACAACAAACAACACCCCGTGCCGGAAGAACAGTCGAGTACGGTCACTTTCTACTTTGGTCAGAGTGTGGATGACGGGGCTGAGCCCCAGGAAGAGCAAGCATCATGAATGCCTTTCGAACTTTCTTACTTGGATTTACCCTTTCAGCGTTTGCCGTCGGGTGCGGCGGTCAAGCCGAGAGCGGAACGGACAGCAACTCGAACTGGCTCAAGCGCTGTGCGACTGACGCCGATTGCGGCTCGTTGCAGTGTCTGTGCGGCATGTGCACTCGAGCTTGCGACGGTGATGCGCAGTGCCTGCCCGCCGGGAGTGAGGCGGCTTGCGTCGATACAGATGCCCTGGACTGCGATGATGGCGCCAGCGGCCAAGTGTGCGCCCTTGAAGACTCAGGCGGCGACGACGATGCAGATGACGACATGCCCGGTGATGACACGCCGGATGATGATGTCCCAGATGACGACATGCCAGATGATGATGACCCCGCGTCGTGTGCGGAGCTGGACGAAGCTGCTTGCGAAGCTGCCGCGGAGTGTTCGCCGATCAGCGGGGCACCCTTGTCGGAGCCGTTCTGTCGGGAAGAAGACGGTTTCGCCGGTTGCGGCCCCGTAGAACGAGCGTGCGATGAAGCATTTACCTACGCCACGGATCCGGACGGTCGTTGTTGGGAGTTCAACAACGGCTGTCTGCCGGAAGACTTCAGCTATGAGGATGGATGTTTCGACGGCCAAGATGGCACTGCGGAGCCGTGTGACCAATCGGGCTTGCCGCCGTTGAAACCAGGCTCGGGGGATCCGCTTTCTTGCGAAGATCTCGCCGACTACACCGGGGCTGAGCCCAGTATGGGCTTCACGGTCACGAACAACACCGATCGCACGCTCTACATTGCTGATGACATGCCCACTTGCGGTCCAACCCTGCTGTTCGAACTCAGCGACGCTGACGGCACTGAGCTGCCCTACAGCAACTACTGCTCGAGTACTTGTGAGCAGCTGCAGGATGGGGTCGCCGGCTGTCCAGCGATTTGCCTGGCCACGGAGGCGATCGAGCTGCAACCGGGGCAAACCTGGACCACGCAGTGGAGTGGCCTGTATTTCGTCGAGCGCGATCTCCCTGCCAGCTGTAGTCCAGAGCCAGGGATTGACACATGTCTGCAGCTGGTAGCTGCTGAGGATGAGCAGTTCACAATCACGGTGCGCGCCAACGACTCGATCAGCTGCGAAAATTCCCCGGAGCCGGTGTGTGAGCCGTGTGTTGAGCAAGACGGCGCATGTCGGGTGAGCTGGGCGTACGGCGACGGCACTTGGTATGAAGCCTCCGCCAGCGGATCGCCGGCGGATGGCGCGATCCTAAACCTGAGTTTGGAAGAGCCAGCCCCCTGAGGTTGTTCGGTTTGAACAGCGACCCAGCCCAGGTTCGATCAGCGAAGAGGGATGTGGTACCCTAGGGGTTCGAGCTGCTGTTGGCCCTGGTTTTTCCGCTGCCAGGGTCGCATCTCGGCAACCAAATGCCAGGAGCTGAGGTTGACACATTCCAGCTGAGCGCGCCGGTGTCGATTGTGGACAGGTAGCGGGAGCGCTTCTCTATCAAAGGAGAAAGAATGCCCCGAAGAAGGATCCGTGGACCCATCAGACCAGAGCGCCCGACCCATCGTGTGAACGGTCGCATCCGCTTCCCTCAAGTCAAAGTAGTCAGTGCTGAGGGAGAAATGCTGGGGGTCATGTCACCAGACGAAGGAAGGAAAATCGCGCAGGACGCAGGTCTAGATTTGGTTGAGGTTGCGCCTGACGCTCGCCCGCCCGTCTGCAAGATTCTCGACTACGGCAAGTTCAAATATGAACGTTCGAAGAAGAGTTCGAACCAAAGTAGCAGTTCCGTCAAGACGGTGCAGTTACGCCCCAAGACAGATACCCATGACTTGGAGGTAAAGATGCGCAACGCCCGGCGATTCCTGGAGCGCGGGGATAAGGTCAAGTTGGTGATGCGTCTGCGCGGAAGAGAACGTGCGTTCGTTCAACGTTCGATCGGCATTCTGATGCAGCACATCGAGGAAGAGCTGACTGATACCGGTCGCGTGACAGGGCAGCCGTCGTTTCAGGGGCGCTTGATCAGCGTGATGGTGGAGCCGACTTCCTAGTACATTCCTAGTACACTAGTACAGCTGCTGGTGAGCGCGTCGCAGGCGCGTGACGAGATCACGCGCTTGTGCGGCGCTGTAGCTGACTACTCCTGAACTCCACGAGAAAACTTTGGCGGGGCGCGCGGCCTCTCCGCCGTCAGCCAGGGGGACCACGTGAGTGTGGTAGTGCGCAAACGTCATCGGCAAGCTCTCGCTGGAGCCGAGCGTCGCGCTGTAGATCCGCAGTGGAGAGAGCGCTTCCTGCAGCACATGCGTCGCTTGCCACACCAACTCCGAAAGTGCATCGTACTCGTCGCGCTGCAAATCTGACGTGCGCTCGACGTGGCGCTTGCAGATCACCAGCAGATGCCCCGGCATGTAGCCGTAGCCGTCCAGCACGACGACGCCGTGAGAGTTATCAAAGATCTTTTGGTCCGTTTCAGCGGTTGAGGGGGCTGCCGCCAAGCGGCACATGCTGCAGTGGCCATATTCAGCCGAAAGCTCAGCCTCCTGGGCGAGGCGCCTCAGCGCTTCGGCTTTGTCTAAACGCTGGTACACAAGACGTTGGTACACAAGGCTACAAGCACGAGCTACTTGGGATCCGGGTAGCGGTATTCTAGCGCAGGCTCCGCCTGGGGCACAGCCTGCAGTGCACTCAGCAGATCTCGCAGGTTGCTGATGTTTGGATGGTAGAGGTCATTGGGGAACGCCAAGCCCCGTTCGTACAGCTGGAAAGGCTCGAAGTCTGAGTTGACCTTGACCTGCTCCAGGAAGCTGAGTGGTTCGGCGTCGGCCCAGCTCATCAGGACGTGCGTTCTCCAACACAGCGAGTTGGGGGCGTAGTCTGCGCAGCTGCTGTCAGTCAGTGCCGCCTGCAACGCCTCCAGCGCAGCGATGTTGCTGGCCAGCTCCTGCTGGGTATTGTCTGTGAACGCCTCGTAGCTTTCGAGCATGGCCTCATTGCAGAGCACGTATTCTCTGAATGGCGCCCCAGATGGCCCGAGAGTGCTTTGGCAGCCGCCTTCCTCTTCGTCAACGAAATAGATGGCCCCCAAACGCTCTGGAGCCTGGAGGAATTCATCCTGTGTGACGGCGTTGCCCTGCATGTCGAAAAACTGCCATCGCACCTCGCGAAAGACTCGAACGGCTGCTGCGACGTAGGCTTCCTCTCGGAGGGTGATCCGCAGAAGCTGATTGCCGTAGACTTCTCCCGTCCAGCCGCGCAGCGTTGCCCAAGGGTGGGCCCAAGCGTGTCGGGTTTTGACAAAGCCGAGATCGATCACTGCCGTCGCGACGGGGTCGGACGCATCTCGCGCCTCGAACAGCACATCTAGTGCGCGCCCGCGCTCGCCGTTCGAGTCAAATTCGCGAGTCAGCAGCTCGGGAGCTTGGCGCAGCTCATCAATCTGTACTGGCTGAGTCCATGAATACAAGACGCGACGTACCGGGGCTGCATTATCCACCGTCATGCTGCGTAGTTTCTCGGCCGCCAACTGCACGGCTTCGACACGAGTATCTTGGCATTCTGTCGTTGCCGGTTCGGGCGGATTGACTGCTGGAGGGTCAGGCTCGAGGATCAGTTCGCCGCCAGCTCCAGCGTTGCTGGGTGGCTCGCTGGGTACGTCCGATGTTGCCGGCTTTGCCCCGCCTGCGCTTGCGCTGTCTGCCGACTGTCCGCCGCCGGAATCGCGGTCCGGCGCGTCGCTTTCGCCAGCGGGAGTATCACCGCACGAAAGGGTGAGCGCGGCGAGCCCGAGCGCTGACCAGTGTTTCGCGTCGCCTGCTGGGGGGCTCATAATGACTCCAAGTAGCGGAGCAATTGAGACAGCTCCACTTCGCTCAGGCTCTGCCAGTCGCCGTGACGCGCGTCCCCGCCGCAGGGGCCAAAGCGCTCGGTCAAAGTGTCGGCGCAGCCATCGTGCATCAACGGCAAGCGGTAAGCGAGGCCGAGCAATGACGGGGTCTGGAAACTGTCGCCGCTGCCGACGTCATGGTTTTGGTTGTCCGTGAGCAACGGGCCTTGGTGGCAGCTGTCGCACAACAAGCGTTCGAAATGCTGGCGACCTAGCTGCGCCTCTTCATCGTCTGACGGTACCGGCGGCTTGGAGGTAGGAAGGCTATCCAGGTAGCGCTGCAACGCCGCGATTTGCTCCGCGCCTGGCAATTGGCCTCCCATGCGCGACACGAACGTGTCTTGCATCAGTTCCGTGAGATCGGCACGGTCTCCCTTCCAATGCAAAGGCGCGGTCGAGCTGATGCGTCCGGCGACTGGTTGTGTTCGGCGCTTGCCGTCGACAGAGAACGTCCAGGTCATGCCGTCATCTTCGCCTTCCGGGTGACAGCTAGCGCAAGCCATGCCGCGCTGCGTACTCTGGTAGAAAAGCAGCATTCCACTATCGAGGGTAGGAGCGTTCGGCAACTGTACTTCGGCATCTCCGACCCAGAGTGTGCCGGAAAACGGAGCCAACAGCAGCAAGTTCCCTGCGCCGTCGAAGGCGACAGACGTCGTGAGCGCGTCCAACTCCTGCAATTCAGCCGGCAGCGGCGCACAGGGACTTGCGGCTGCGTCGTTGAGGCTGCTAACCGCGAGTTGCGTGGTTTCACCGTTCCAGCTGAGCGTCGCTAGTTGGGCGCCGTCGGCAGAGACATTCATGTCGAGGGGCACGCCCGAGTGCGACTGGGTACCGAGTGAACGGAAGCTCGCGCCCGTGGCGGTATTCGGCAGCGCGGTGATGGCATTGTGAGTGAGCCCCTCGCAGTCGCTGGAAGAGCGATAGGTGCTGCTGTTTGGCGCGCGATTGGCACGCTGATGCAGCACGTAGGCGGAGCCATCGGCGGTGCTCACGAGCCGATGCGCCACCCGCGGCTCGAGCACGCCGATGCCGTTCATACTCGTGACTGTGCTTGGGCGTGATTGGCTGAGCACTTCGCCTGAGCTCGACAGTTCAATCAACTCAGCACTACGAAACTTGGAAATCCACAGGCTGTCACCCAGCGATGCAACATCCCGCAAGTCCGCATCCAGTTGCACGCTTTGGGTTGGCTCCGCAGGACCGCCTCGCAACTGCTCGGCGTCAAACCATAGCACTTCGCCGGAGCGGCACGCCACGACCACTGTCGCAGCGCCCGGTACGAACGCGACGCCGCGTGGCTCGCGGCAGATTTCGGTTGTGCTCCACTGGCCGTCGCTGGGCATCAGCGTCATCAATTGGTCCGTCCCGCGCAACACCACGTGCATGGCGCCCGCATCATCTTCCACCAGACGCGTTGGCATGGCCCGCTCCGGCAAGGACACGGTATGGCTCAGGCTGAGGGACTGCAGATCGACAACATACACGACGTTGGCCAGCGGCTCCGCCACCACGGCGAAAGAGTCGTCTCGAGTGACCAACAGGGTTCCGCCGAGCAGTGGTAAGCGAACACCCGACTGCAGCTCGGGGTCAGTACCGGGGTCAGCGGCGACACTCGGGGCATCACCCACGCTCGGCTCAACGGAGGGGGCAGGAGGCTGGGCCTCGGTGGGAGCGGGTTGCGGCAGCGGGCCAATAGGGCCGAAGTTCGGGTCGGGCTCGGCGGGACTCGCCGTGTCATCAGGTCTCGATTCCGCGCTCGGGACCAGCTCACCGCAGCTGGAGATGAGCGCCAAGAACGCGAATATCCATGAGATATTGCGTTGCCCCGGCAATCCTGCGCTCACTTGTCGCTTCCTCACGGCTGTACGTACCCGCTCGGGCCCGGCGTAAGCAAAACTTTTCGCGGGACCGCGCTTGAGGGCGGAAACTGCGCCGATGCACGCGTCACGGTGCCACCAGCTGGAGTACCAAAAAGCCGAGTATCATGCCGATGCTCCACACGAAGAACGCACTCATGAAGAATACGAACTGCAATAGCTCGATGCCAAAGGCGTGCAGCTTGCTCTTCGCGCCCATCACTCGCCAATGACCGCGATAGCCGTTGGTGATGGTTACGTGGTAGCGCTGCTCCACCCAGGCGCGAAAGCGAACCGTGCCACGCGTCACCACCAGCCACCAGTACACCATGTTCAAGCAGGCGATGAGCACGCCCACGACGGCTGGCAGAATAGGCATCGTCGTGCATTGTACCGCTGCGCCGACAGGAGGCTAGCACTCCGTTGATGGACCAGCCGAGCGCTCACGCGTGAGCAGGCTTGCAGCGCGACGATTGTTGGCCGATCCTGTTCGGCGTCGTGCGCCAAGTGCCTGATTTGACCACCCCCCGGCTCGTGCTGGGCGCCGTCTCGCGTCGTGATGCCCCGCTGATCAACGCTTGGAAAAACGACGCGGAGATCCAACTGATGAGCGCGTCAGCGTCTTCTCACGAATCGCTGGGAGAGACCCGGCGGCGCATCAAACATTGGATGAGCAGTGATCCGCAGGAGATCATCCACTACGGCATTCGCCTGCAAGACGAAACATTGATCGGGTTCTGTCACATCGCGCGCATCAGCCCGGTGAATCGGCGTTGTGAGCTCGGTATCGTGATTGGACGCCAAGACCTTTGGGGGCAAGGCTACGCGCGTGAGGCGTGTGGGGCCGTGCTGCGGTACTGCTTCGAACGCTTGAACATGAATCGCGTGGGAGCCGCCGTGTATTCAAACAATCCACGCTCGGCCGCGCTGTTCGAGGGCTTGGGCTTTCAGCTCGAGGGCGTCGCGCGCCAGGCGGTGTGCAAGCAAGGCCAGTTCGTGGACGAGCACTGCTACGCTCTGCTGCGCAGCGAGTGGTCAGCCGCGTGAGCGGCGACTGCTGAGGAACTGTTCGAACTCTCTGGGAGGATCCTGCTGAAAGCTTAAGCGGCGACTTTGAGCTGGGTGATCGAAGGCCAAAGTTTGGGCGTGGAGCAGCGTACGCTCGCAGTCGATCAGGTGTCCACGGAAGCCGCGCGTGTACAGCGGATCCCCCACGATTGGATGATTGAGTTCAGCCAAGTGGATGCGGATCTGGTGGGTGCGACCAGTCTCGAGCCGACATTCGACGAGCGTGCAGCCGCGCAGTCGCTCCAGCGCCTTGACATGGGTAACGGCGTGATGACCCAGCGCCGGGTTGAGTGTGGTACCCCGGATGCCGTCACCGCGATCGCGTACTAGGCGCAGGGCAATGGTTTGATCGCGAACGTCGCCGTGGGCCACCGCCAAGTATCGGCGCCCGACCGAATGCACGCGAAACTGGTCCTTGAGGTGCTGTTGAGCGGCATCCGTACGGGCGTAGACCAGCAGCCCCGAGGTGACCTTGTCCAGACGATGCACCACGCGCAGCCGTCCGGCGTGGCGCGTGCCCAAGCGGCGCAGGGTTTCCCGCACCACGTCTTCCAAGCTGCGCTCTTCGTTCTCATGGGCCTGCGAACTGATCCCAACCGGCTTTCTCACGACCACCACGTGAGCGTCCAAAAACTCGATCAGCGGATCGTTGGTGAACTCAGGCGGCCGGCGCGGCGCTGCCATGCGCACTTGTACCTCGACGCCTGGCTGTACGTTCGCCCCCGGGTCGGTGACGCGCTGCCCATCCACGCTCACCTTGCCCGAGGCGACCAGCTTGCGAACCGCGCCCCAACTGGCGCCCGCGAAATGCGCGCGCAGCGCGGCGTCCAGGCGAGTCGGGGCATCTCCTGGGGTGCGGAAGCTGTCAGACTTGAAGTGGACCACGTCGGGGCAGGCATCGTACCAGGCCTCAGCGCTGTTCGCGAATGAGCAGTGGGACCTGCGACCGGGTGAAACTCAGGGGGCCCGCCGCGCCGTCTGAGTCTGTGGCGGACTGCGTGACGCGGCCCATGACGCACGCCTGCTCGCCTTCGACTAGTGCGGCCTCGTTGAAGCGCAGATGTTTGTACAGCACCAGTTCCTTCTCGATGATGTCATGGGCGCGCAAGTACGCCTGCTCCAATCCTTCCGACGGTGAGACGCCAGTGGACGTCGAGCGGTAGCTGCGCACCAGCGCGAATTCCGCGCCCTCAGATCTTACCTCCACCCTTCCGGACTCGTCTTCGATGTAGAAGTCGACCGACTTGTGTTCGAAAGCGCGCTGGGCCCAAAACCCTGGAGACCTGTAGTACTTGGTGGGCTCCTCCACCCAGGATTCATAGGCAGCGCAGGGGCGCCCGGTGAGCGGCGCCGCCAGCTTCTTTTCTGCCAGCACGACCTTGCCAACTACCCGAGCCATCTCACCGTCTGATAGCTCGGCGATCGGTCTTTGCGGAAGTCGTTTGAGGCTGCGCCGCAAGCGCGCCGCCTCCGAGCCCCAGGTCGTTGCATAAACGTAAAGAGCAACCGCGCCTGCGACGAAAGCGATCCAGAGGTGTTCCATGAGTTGGTTTCGCGCCGAGCCCTTCGAGACTGTCGAACCAGAGCTCAGCAGTCTTTGGGAACGCTAGCATAGTCTCGGCGCCACTTCCGTAGCCTCACGCACTCGGCAACCCCCCCATAGCTGCCGCGTCAGTACAGGTAGAGCTTGTACAGCGTGCCTTCTTTCGAGATGCACTTGGTGTTCCAGGTCTCCGCGCTCTCGACGCGATCGACGTTGGTCGCTGCGTAGATGACGTCGTGCTCGTAGTAGAGCTTCCAGGCGGTGATCCGGTCGTTGCGGGTGTACTCCAGCGTTTCCGTGTAGGTGATGTAGTAGCCGTCATCCAACCAGCGGTCCGCGAGGCCCTCATTGCGCCAGCCGTGGCTGGTGTCGTAGTATTTCACGCCCTTTATCTTGATCTTCTGACCGCTGAGATTGTGGATTCGGATACGTGCGTCCTTGCAGGCGTCAGAGCCAAAAATCGGCTGCTGAACCTGGCCAATTTCTTCTTCGCTCTCTGATTCGTACACGGGACCCATTTCGTATGCAGGATCATCCTCGTACGCGAAGTCCTCGGCGGCGGCGCCGCAGCCTGCGTTGATGAGACCCAAGATTGCGACAGGAATTAGACCGGATATTTTCATAGCCGGAACGGATACTCGGCAGCCGTGTGTGCAGCAAGTCATGGCGAGCGCGTATTCGGCTGTCTCACCTGGTGACCTGAACGATCGCACCGCCCAGGAGTCGCTGACGTTGATGGGCCGAACTAGTGCCATCACTCGGTCCGGCGATGTTCGCACGTACAACAGCTACAATCAGTCCGACGGTATGTGGATGCGTGCTGCTACAACCGCTTCGGAAATGCCACGGACATGCCCTTCAACTTTTCGGTCGTCTACCACTGAAGGCGACTGACAGCGTCGCTCCGACTTCCGACTTCCCGTTACTTCTGATACTTCGCTTTCCACTCAGAATACGGCATGCCGTGCACGTGGCCACGCACGTCGAGGTCGTCCAGTTCGATGCCTTCGTCAGCGGCCGCGGCTCGGTACCACTTGGACAGGCAGTTGCGACAAAACCCGGCCAAGTTCATCAGGTCAATGTTCTGCACGTCTTTGCGCTCTTGTAGGTGAGCAATCAACCTACGAAAGACGGCCGCTTCGACTCGGTTGCGCGTCGCTTCGTCTTCAATCATCCCGCCAGCATAGCATTAGCTCCCGCTACCTGGTTACCGGCAAGCCTTTACTCCAGAAGATAGCCTTGGTAGCTTGGGCCTCCTTGGCACGCCACTTCACAGCTTGGGGAGCTCCGGCTGTCCTCGGGTTTTGGGCGTTGCTTCAGCCTGTGTCGGTGCAGGCCCAGCCTGAAGCGGTGGCGCAGGCTCGAGCCCCTCGCGTGGTCTCGTTTGGTTTTCAGTCGCCACCTGGCTGCGGCAGCGCGCAGCGCTTCGCGGAAAGGGCAGGCGCGCGGCTGGCAGAGGTTCGTTTCGTGGATCGGGGTGAGGCGAGCTCCGTTCACACGACGTTGGAACGGCAGGGCCAGCGCGTGCGCGCCGAGCTCGTCATCTCCTTGGACGGTGGTCGGCGTCTTCGGCGGGCGTTGCTCGCCCAGAGCTGCGACCAAGCTTTGGACGCGATCGCTTTCGTGGCGGCTGTGGCGCTCGATCCAGACGCAAAGGAACCGATAAAGGTCAGCGACGAGCCGGCGCTGGCTAGCCCCGCCGCGGAGGAGCCCGCAGATCCGCTTGAACAGGCAGAGGACGCTCGCCAAGATCCGCTCCAGGAGCGCTCTGGCCTAGACTCAGCCAGCGAACGCGAGCCGCAGGCGACGACCAGCGGAGCCGGAGCAGATCCCGAGTGGCGCATTGGCGCGGCGGGGGTCGCCGTGCCTGGGCCAGCGCCGGAGCCACTTTGGGGCGGAGGCCTCCTCGTCGGCTGGTTCGCAGGTGGCGGGGGCTGGTGGGCCCCGTCGTTGGAGTTGGGGCTGGATGCGACGTTCCGGGGGGGCATCGTTCAGGCTGCCGGGACCGCGGAATTCGCGCTCTATCGCGCTTCGCTCGAGCTCTGCCCCAGCCGCGGGGACTGGGATCGCTTGTGGCTGCGCTGGTGTGGGCACGCGGAGGGGGCTGCATTACTCGCGCGCGGGCGCGACACGTTTGCCCCGGAAAGCGCTGTCCGTCCGTGGTTTGCGGCCGGGGTGAGCTTGGAGGCCGAGCTGGCTCTGGGGCAAAGATTTGGCCTTTTCGTCGGAGGGACGGCGGAATTTCCCTTCATTCGCGACTCTTTTCAGTTCGACGATCAGAGATTTCATCGCGTGCCCGCGCTGGTAGGATCGGTTCGAGCCGGAGTCGCCGTGCGATTTCCTTGATCGAAAGCGCCTTTCTTTGATCGAAACGGGCGGCTGCTACATTCACACCTGAAACGATGCCCGCAGCAGAACCCATTTCAGCGGACGCGCCTTTTCCTGTCGATTTGGCGGCGCGCCAGCGCTTGGAGTCCTTGTACAGCGCGCACCACCAGGTGATCTGGCGAACCTTGCGGCGTCTGGGCTTTGCACCAGAAGCGGCGGCCGACTCCACCCACCAGGCTTTTCTGGTCGCGGCTGAACGCTTGAGCGACATTCGTCCGGGGTGTGAAAAGGCGTTTCTCTTTTCCACCGCGATCAACCAGGCAAAAACCGCGCGTCGCAAGCATGCCCGGCTCGAATTGAATGAGGTGGTGGAAGCGGGGCCCGATCCGAACGCTACTGAAGCCTCGGCGACCAACCGTCAGGCGGCGCTGCAATTGTTAGAGCGTGTGCTTTCGCGCATGGACGAAGATCTCGTCACCGTTTTTTCTCTGTTCGAGTTGGAGGGCCTGTCTTCCCCCGAAATTGCAGAGCTGCTCGACATTCCTCTCGGTACCGTGGCTTCGCGCTTGCGCCGCGCACGAGAGGTATTCCGGGCCGCGGCACAGCGTCTGGAGACACAGCGTCTGGATACGCAGCGCCTCGAGACTCAGCTGGGAACACAGCCGCGAACACCAACTCCGCCCACCGATTCCGGAGACTCACTATGACTGATCCTGCGCGTCTGTTGGCCGGTGAGGCCACTGAGTTTGAGCGATTGTTGCTGGAGACGGCGGCTCGCGAAGAGCCTACCCAGGAGATGTCCTCCGTGATGCTGGCTGGATTGTCGGGCGCAGCTATCAGCAGCACGGCCATCAGCGGCACGGCTACTGGCGGTGCTCCTGTCGGCGGGTTAGGGGGCGGGGCCGAGCTCGCCAGCGGCGTCGTCAAATCTGGCGGCGTGCTCTGGAAGTGGGTCGCGTCGGCGATCAGCATCGGCGTGGTCGGCGGCGCCGTCTGGGGATTGTCGCCGTCACCAGAAACGCCGCCACTAGTCTCACCGCCAGGGGATCCCCCCGAGGCGGCGCAGGTCGTCGCAGCTCCCGAGGAGCCCGCGCTCGCGCCGCAGCCGGCTGTCGCCGAAGTGCCCGGCGAAGAGCCGGCAGAGCTCACACCTCCCGCCAAAACCCCAGCCAAGCGTCAGCCAACAACTGATCCGCTCAGCGCTGAGCTGCGAATCCTGGACGCCGCGCGCGCCGCCCTGGCGCGGGACGATGCGGCCCGCACGCTCTCGCTGTTGAACACGTATGCGCGACAGTTCCCGAGCGGTACGCTGCGCGAGGAGGCTACCGTGCTCAAGGTCAAAGCTTTGGAAGCCCGTGGCCGCAGTCAGGAAGCCGACTCGCTGAAAGATGATTTTCGGAAACAGCATCCGAATAGTGCGCACAATCAGCGGCTCAACCGCGAACCATGAGGCTTCGGCTCACCACGGCTCTGCCAGCCCTGTTCAGCGTTTGCGCCTGCAACGCCGGTGAGCTGATCACGCTGGGACATTCCGCGCCCGCCGCGCTCAGCGCTACCTCGTCCGAGCCTGAGGCTGGGCCAGCTCCGGATCCGGTGCCAGCTGCCGACGCCGGGCCATCCCCGGATCCGACGCTGAGCCCCGACGCGGGGCCCACCGACGCCGGGACATCCCCAGGCCCAGGGCCTTGGCCGCCCACTTTTAGCGAGCCTATGTTGCTCACGGAAGTTAACAGCGCAGCCAAAGATGATAACCCCACGCTGTCGAGTGATCTGCTGCTGCTCTGCTTCACCTCTGAACGTCCGAGCGAGACGCCCGAGGCGGATACTCAAAACATCTGGTGCGCTGAGCGGCAGGATCCGTCGCAGCCTTTTTCGGCGCCGATTTTGGCGGCCGGTCTGAACAGCACGGAGTTCGAATCGAGTCCGGCGCTGAGCGCCGATGGCCTTCAGATTTGGTTGGGTTCGAAACGCGCGGGCGGGCAGGGAGGCGTCGACATCTGGCGCGCGACCCGCCCGGACCGAGTCTCCGAATGGGCGGCTCCGACGCTCGTGCCTGAGTTGAACTCGACGGCAGACGACATCCCCCGCCCGCTCGGTGGTCCAGGGGGCAACATCATGCCGTTGGGGTCGCGCCGCTTGGGCAGCAACTACAGAACATTTTTGGCTGAGTGGGCTGGAGCTTCGTTTTCCGAGCCGGCGCTGGTGGCTGAGCTGGGTTCGGACACCGCCAACGTGGTCGACGCATTCTTGAGCGCGGATGGGCTGGTCCTCTATTTCGCTCAAACCATCACCGGCGAGGACTCCGGGCACCTGTACGTGGCGCGCCGAGCTTCGCTTGACGCGGCGTTCGTGGACATGGTCGCGCTGGACACGCTCAATGGCGAGTTCGATGCTCGAGATCCGTGGCTCAGCCCGGACGGCCAAGAGCTGTACTTCTCCTCGAATCGCAGCGGTGACTTCGAGATCTATCGCGCGCGTCTTTCCGCCGTTGACGCACCCTAATTCACGTTTGACCAGAGCTTTTCGGAGCTAGCGGAAATTCAGCACAAGCCGTGATCGTTCCCCACAAGTCGCGCATTCAAGCGCCATGCAGTCAACACGATGGGCACGAATTCTGGGAGCAGCGGCACTCACGAGCGGCTGGCTCGTGGCTTGCGGTGAGGATGGCGGCGATGGCCCGCTGAACTCGGACGACCTGCTCAACCTCGGCGGCTCGACGCCCGACGACATGGGGCAAGCGGGAGCCACCGGCGGGACTGACACCGGCGAGACGGCTAACCCAGACGACCCCCCGAACATCGGCGGCACTCAAAGCAGCGGCGAAATGGGGGGCGCACCAAACGCCGGCGGCACCGATCCGAACATGGACGCCAGCGGGGACGAAACAGGTGGGGACGCGGCGGGCGGCAATGCGCCTGGCGGGGACAGCTCAGCTGGAGGGGAAAACTCAGGTGGTGATAGCGCTGGTGGAGACAACGCGGGCGGAATGCAGAACGCGGGCGGCGCTCCGCCAGAGCCCGGCGATTGCAGCATCCCGGAGCCCTCGTCGCAGCCCATCGGCTACGGTGAGAATACGACGGGTGGCGGTAACGCCACGCCAGTAGTGGTCAACTCATTTGCAGCAGCGGAGGCGGCGCTGGATGCCTACCGCGACGCCTTCAAGGACGGCACACAGAACGCGCTCGTGCTGCGTTACACAGGCCAGTTTGACTACGGGAGTATCACTGACGTGTGCGCGCAGCACACCAAGCCATCTCAGATCTTGCAGATCAAAGAGATGGAGAACGTGACCTTTGAGGGGGCACCCGGCTCCAGCGCCAACTTCGGGATCAAAGTGAACCGCGCCAAGAACGTGATCATTCGCAACATGACCATGGGTCTGTTGCCGGGTGGTGGCGACTCGGACGCCATCACGCTGGAAGGCAATGGCACCAGCGGTGACGTTGAGAATGTGTGGATCGACCACAATGAGCTGTTCAGCTCCACCAAAGACGATTGTGATGGCGCGGGTGATACCGAGTTTGACGGTCTGATCGACATCAAGAAGGGCGCGCGTCGCATCACCATCTCCTACAACTATCTGCACGACCACCAAAAGACGGGCCTGCTTGGCCATAGCGACAGCGATGACGTCGAACGCTACGTGACCTTCCACCACAACTGGTATGAAAACGTCGTCTCACGGACTCCGCTGCAGCGCTTCGGCTACGTGCACTTGTTCAACAACTACTACAGCAACATCACCAGCAGCGGTATCAACGTCCGCATGGGTGGGCTCGCGTTGATTGAGGCCAACTTCTTCGAGAACGCCGTCAATCCTGTCACCTCGCGCTATAGTGATGAGGTTGGTTATTGGGATCTGCGTGACAACTACGTCGGGCAGAACATCACTTGGACCGTGTCGGATGACACCCTCGCCAACGCCGAAGACTGGCAGACGACCAAAGCTTTTCCAGCTAGTGAGCTGGACTACGCCTACACCCCCGACGAAGCCGCCTGTGTGAAACAGATAGTCCAATCCACCGCCGGTGCAAAACTCTGACGCAGCGGGGCATTGCTTTCGAACCGCGCGATACCTCGAACCATCTGAGACCGGGCTTGAAGGCGACTCATAGGTAAGATCTTAGGCACGCGGGACTGTCAATCCTCATACGAAATGCTTGGGGTGGTTCCAGATTCGTTTCGCGTACGCGTTTGACTGACCGGGGAGCCTGTTGAGCGAAACGATGCTCGCCACGGCATGGGCAGCTGAAGCTACCCACTCCGCGCCCGAGCTCGAGGGGGGCAAACGTGTGGCTGTGAATCGCTTGCGAACAGGTCACACCAAGGACGTGGGGATTGGCCGGTTGCAGTGCAAGGGATCACGTGCCCCGAGTTTCCCGAGCTGATGCGTCGCGTTTTTGAGGCCATGATGAGTGGGCTGTATGCTCAGGTGCTGAACCCAAGAAGGATGGGGCGTTTCGACACTTCAAAGACATCGTGCTTCACGACGGCACATCGTTCGCGCTGCATGATGGGCTGGCGAAGTCATTCAAGGGACGATTTACAACCGTCAGCCAGCAGCCGTCGAGCTGCATACCACGATGTCGGCAGTCACACGTTTCTTGCCGAGTTTCTTTCAGTACGTGCAGCAAGGATTGCGAGCCCTCCATGCTTTTCTGGAGAGAACATTTCGATTCTTGTGTACGAATGCTGGCCGATCCAACCCAAAGAGGGAGCGTCGCAAGGGGCGGCTCGCCCTGGGCCTCGACGAGATAGGCCCTTCAACGTAAACGGGGGCACCTCCACCACAGGCTCGGCCGCGGAGTGGGTAGCTTCAGCTGCCCATGCCGTGGCGAGCATCGCTTCCGCCCGAGAGGCTCCTGGTCCGCAACAACGTTATTGCGGAACGAAGCCGGAACGAACATCAACAAGTTACGCAAGGGAAGCAAGCAGCGCGGCAGCCAGGCTTAAGGAATCACCCATGAGAGGCGACTAGGTAACGTCTTAGTCGAATTTTACTGGCACGGACGAAGGTGCGGTGCTGGAGCCGAACACTTCGTTCGCGGTCCCGAAGAGGGGCACAAGATCGATGCCGCTCGGACAATGGGATATATGGCCATTGGACTCCAGACCGGCGCCGTGCGTGTTGCGGCACTTGCTTTCCTAGTTGCGACAGCTGCTTGTTCCGATCCTGACGCGTTTCACGCGGCTGACGGCACAAGCCCGGTGGGCATGGCAGGTGCTTTCGATTCAGGAGGCGCGCCTAGTGAGGGCGGGACGAGCGGCTCTGACGGGCCGAGCGCCGGTGGCGTCACGACCAATGGCGGGGCGCCGAGTTTCGGCGGAGCCCAGGACGGTGTCGGGACTGCGGGAACGGGCGGAGTCGCGGGGGCCTCAGACTTCGGCGGAGCGGACACGTCCGGCCAAGGAGGCGTCGAGCAGGGAGGCGCGTCCTCAGGGGGCGCCGCTGGCGAGGCAGGAGAGTCCGGCGGTAGCGGTGGAGGAGTCGTTGACGGCCCAGGGGGGGAGATGCAGAGTGCGGGCTGCGGTACGTCCCCGATGCTGACGAGTGGATCGCACACGATTCAGAGCGGCGGTCAGAACCGCAGCTACATCATCAGCATCCCCGACAACTACGACAACAGCCGACCCTACCGCTTGGTTTTTGCGTATCACTGGCGCGGAGGCACCATGCAGGACGTCGACGGTGGCGGTAGCAGTGGAGACGCTTGGTCCTACTACGGGCTGAGAGCGCAAGCAGAAGACAGCACCATCTTTGTCGCCCCGCAAGGCATCGGAAACGGCTGGCCCAATACTGGCGGGCAAGATCTGGAGTTCACGGACGCCATGCTCGAGCTCATCCAAGGCGATCTGTGCGTTGACATGAACCGGATCTTTGCGTTGGGGTTCAGCTACGGCGGCGGCATGAGCTACTCGCTCGCGTGCGCTAGAGCCGACGTCTTCCGCGCGGTGGCGGTTTACGCGGGCGGCGTGCTCAGCGGTTGTGATGGCGGCAACCAGCCGGTGGCCTATCTCGGCATCCACGGGATCAGTGACGGAACCCTCGGGATCGCTGGCGGACGTGACATGCGGGACCGGTTCGTGGACAACAACGGCTGCACGTCTCAGAACCCGCCCGAGCCGAGCCCCGGCAGCGGCACGCACACCTGCACGATGTATGAAGGCTGCGACGCGGGGTATCCCGTCGGATGGTGCGCATTCGATGGCGGCCACACTCCGGGCCACGTGGAAGGTGGCGGAGATGATGGCGCACGGACTTGGACCAAAGAAGAAGTGTGGAAGTTCTTCTCGCAGTTCGAGTGAGCTGGCGCACGGGGATGC
>JBNLEN010000072.1:0-30072 GCA_050304975.1 Polyangiaceae bacterium | reverse complement strand
CGCCTCATCGATCGCGCCGTACTTGTACATCACCGTGCCCAAGCGCTCGTCAGGCGAATTGGTTTCCGCGCCGACCACGTTGCCCTGGTCCAAATACAAGGCCCGGTCGTGTTCGCCGTCGAACAACGTGAGCTGTCCTTTCCAACCGGCTTGAGCCAACAAACCAAAAATCTCAACCATCGCGCCGGGGCGGCAAATCTCCCCTGCCAGGCGCACGACCGCGCCATCTTCCGCGTCGCGCCGGCCATCTTCTCCGGTGTAGCGCATCATCACCACGTGCTTGGGTGACGGCAACATGCGGAAGGCCCCCTCGCGCGCGCGCATGCGCTGCCCAGCGATCGGCCCAATCGGGTGAGCCTCTCCTTTGGCGTCGATTCTGACCAGCTCCGAGCGAGGCTCTCTCATGTACTGGCAATCTTAGAAGTACTATCGCAGCTCGGCAACATACCCACCGAACAACCGCTCCAGTCCGGACAGTACGGCGTCGGACGGCTCCACCCGGTAGTCGTCGAGACTCAGCTGCGCTTGGGCTCCGCCCGGCAGACTCAGCACGAGTTCTACGGGACAAACGCCCGCGTGCTGCTGCAATAGCAGACGCAACTCATCGAAGTGCTCGATCCCATGCTGGTCGGTGCTGAGCAGCACGCGGATGGATCGAGTCGCGCTGCGGACTGCATCCGACAGTGGCACCACTTCATCAATCAATAAGGTCGGCTCCGCCTCGTCGTCGGGTTCATCCGTGATCGGAAAGCTGACCTTGCCGGTCACCAGGACCGCTTCGCCCCCAGAAAGGATGTGGGCATAGGTGTCCACTCGGTCCCCCCGCACCTTCGCTTTCACACGCCCGGACATGTCTTCAATCTCGAGAAACGCCGCCTTGCCGCCGCCCGAGCGAAAGATCTTTTCCTGGTAGCCCTCCACCATGCCGCACACCGTGACGACGCTCCAGGCTTCGGCTCCGCTCAGCTTGGCGGCTTCCATGGCTCCGATGCGTGACAACTTGGCCCCGTACCGATGCAGCGGGTGGCCCGAGACGTAGCAGCCCAGCGCCGTGCGCTCGCGGCTCAACATCTCCATCTGGTCCCACTCTTGGGCCTCTGGGTAGTCGTTGACGGGTTGGTCCGCGGCCGTCGCTGCCGCATCAAATAGCCCAAACAGGGTCGTCTGACCGGCGGCACGATCGCGCGTGGCTTGGCGTGAGCGCTCGAGCGCCGTCTCCACCGCAGCAAAGGCTCGGGCTCGCGTGATCCCGCGCTGGGCCAAAGAAACGTCAAATGCACCGCATTGCACCAACGACTCCAAAACACCACGGTTGAGCCGCTTCGAGTCGACGCGGGCGGCGAAGTCAAACAGGTCCTTGAACTCCCCGCCTTCGTCGCGGGCTTCGAACACTGCTTCGAGCGCCGAGCTGCCGACTCCGCGCACCGCGCCGAGACCGAATCGGATTTGAGGCCCGAGGCGGTCGCGCAGTTTGCCCGGGCCCCGACCGGGGCCCTTCCCGTTTGGGTGTCGGTAAACGACCGTGAAGTCGATGGCGCTGGCGTTGATGTCGGGGGACAGCACATTGACTCCCCAAGAGCGAGCCTCGGCAATGATGCGCACCACCTTCTCGATTTTCTCTTTGTCGGCGGTCATCAGCGCGGCGAAGAACTCGGCCGGGTAATGGGTCTTTAGGTACGCCGTTTGATAAGTAATCAGGGCATAGGCGGCGGAGTGGCTCTTGTTGAAGCCGTAGGACGCGAAACCTTCGATTTCCTTGAAGATGGCCGCGGATTGCTCTTCGCTGACTCCGTTCGCGGCGGCTCCGGCGACGAACACCTTTTGCTGCTCCGCCATCACGTCGGCCTTTTTCTTGCCCATCGCGCGCCGCAACAGATCGGCGCCGCCGAGAGAGTATCCGGACAGCCGCTGGGCGATCTGCATGACCTGCTCTTGGTAGACCGGAACGCCGTAGGTCGGTGCCAGCACGCCATCGACCAAGTCGTGCAGTTTGCGGATTTCTTTGCGCCCGTGCTTGCCGCCAATGAAGTCGTCGATCATGCCGGTGCCTAGGGGGCCCGGGCGATACAGGGCGACGGCAGCCACGATGTCTTCGAAGCAGTCCGGCTTGAGCGAGCGCAGCAACTGTTGCATGCCGCTCGATTCAAGTTGGAAGACGCCTGTGGTTTCGCCTGATGATATCAGTTGGAAGGTCGCCGTGTCCGTCAGGGGGAGCGCTTCGATGTCCAGCGGATCCCCCTCCCTATCGGGACGCGCATTGACCAATTGTTGGGCAATGTCGATCACCGTCAGCGTCTTGAGACCCAGGAAGTCGAACTTAACCAGACCTGCCGACTCGACGTCGTCCTTGTCGTACTGGGTGACGTAGACCCCGTCATTGACGAACACCGGCACGTGTTCATCGAGGGAGCCCTCGCTGATCACCACACCCGCCGCATGCATCCCGGCGTGCCGCGTCAGCCCTTCGAGCTTGGCCGCTTGCTTGATCAGCTCGCTGACTTCAGGCTCTTTTTCGATCCGATCGCGCAGCTTGGGCTCGATTTCCAGCGCTTCTTTGATGGTACACATCTGGCCGGGCCCCTTCTCGGGGATCAGACTGGCGATGCGCTGGCTCTCCTGAGCTGGGATCCCCATGGTGCGGGCCACGTCCTTGATCACGGAGCGAGCTTTGAGATTCTGGAACGTCGCGATCTGACCCACACTCTCGTGGCCGTACTTTTCAGCGACGTACTTGATGACCTCATCGCGTTTGGCCATACAAAAGTCCACATCGAAGTCGGGCATGCTGATGCGTTCCGGGTTGAGGAAGCGCTCGAACAGCAAGTCGTACGGCAGGGGATCGAGGGACGTGATGCCCATGGCGAACGCCACCAGTGAACCCGCACCCGAACCGCGCCCGGGACCCACCGGGATCTTCCGGGCCTTGGCTTCACGAATGAAGTCCCAGACGATCAGAAAGTAGCCCGGGTATTTCATGCCGACGATCACGTCGAGCTCGATCCTCAGCCGTTTGCGATAGGTCTCTTCATCGAACTCGAAACCGAGCTTACGAAACTCCGCAAAGCGTTGGTTCAGTCCCTCTTCGGCAACGTGGATGAAGTAGCTGTCCGCGTCATAACCCTCGGGTACTGGAAAGTGCGGCAGCATGGGCTTGCCCAGCTCCAGCTTGAGGCCGGAACACATCTCCGCGATTTTTACGGTGTTCTTGAGTTCCTGGGAATCGGCGCCGAAGAGCTCTGCCATCTGCTCTGGCGTTTTGAGAAACATCTCCGCTTGGCCGTGATGGTGCTGCTTTTCATCAGCGAACGAGCGGTTGCGGCGCACGCACTCCAGATAGAGGTGCGCCTCACCGTCGTCGCGATTGAGAAAATGCACGTCGTTGGTCGCTACCCGAGGCAGATCCAGCTGGTCGGCGCAGCGGCGCAGGATGTCGTTGACCACGGGCTGCTCTGCGAGCCCATGGTCTTGCAGCTCGACGTACAGATGGTCGCGTTCGAACATGTCGCGCAGTTTGCCGAGCAGAGCCAGCCCGCGCTCTTCGCCGTGCTCCATCACCTGTTGGGCCGCGACGCCACCCAGACATCCCGTCAGCGCAATGACACCCTGGGTGTGCTCCGACACCTGTTGCCAGGTGATACTAGGGGCGGCGTCAGAAGCGGCCGAGATGTGACCCAGCGACACGAGCTTGACCAAGTTGCGGTAGCCTTGCTCGTTGCTGGCAAGCATCACCAGATGGTCGACTTCGCCGGAGTCATCATCCCGCGCGATGTTCAACTCCGAACCCAAGATTGGCTGCAGGCCAAGCTTCTCGCAGTTGACGTAGTGCCGGATGGCTCCGAACATATTGGCCACGTCCGTCAGCGCGACCGCCTTCATGCCGCGCTCGGCGACCTGTTTGCCGAGTTCGTTGACTTTGACCGTGCTGACCAGGAATGAGTACTGAGAGTGGACGTGCAGGTGGACGAATTCGGCGGGCACGACCCACTGGGTAGCGCCCCTGACGTGCTTTCTCACGCCGAACGTGGGGGCGTCGTCCGAATGGCTGAAGCTTTTTGTCGCTTCGGGCCGCCCCGCGTCACCCAGAGAGCGCGTGGCCCAAAGGCCAGGTCCGTCGTTTCCAGCGTGGGCGGCCTGAATCCCCTAGTGAATTGGCCGTCTAAGCAGCATGCCGACCCGCGCTTTCGCTTGCGCCAGCGCGGAGAGTCGGATACGCGTCTTAACGGAAGATCCCCGAGAATATGCGGGAATCGCGACTTAAAGGAGGACTGATGAGCTTGCGAAGGACGACCGCAGCAATGACTGCGTTGGCGTTTTGTTTGGGGGCAGTAACTTTGGGAGCCAGCGGCTGCACGGCCAGCGCCTCCTTCAAGGCCGGCGGCGGCGAGGCCAAGGAGCCAGAACCCCCACCACCTCCTCCGCCTCCCAAAAAAGAGGAAAAGAAGAAGGCTGAAAAGCCCAAGAAGAAGAAAAAGAAGGACAAGCCCAAGGCTGAGCCGAAAGAGGAAAAGGGCGACAAGATCGTCACCAAGGGCGACACCATCATGGTGCCTGGGGCCATCGTGTTTGACTCGGGCAAAGCCACGCTCAAGGCGGGCGAGCAGAATGACGAGATCTTGGCTCAGCTCAAGGCCTACATGGACAAGAATGAAAACGTCACCCTGATGCGCATTGAAGGGCACACGGATGACGTTGGCACCCCAGAAGACAACTTGAAGCTTTCAGGCGAGCGTGCCTTGACGATCAAAAAGGCGCTGGTGGAGCGCGGCGTCAAAGCGGACCGTCTGATCGCCGTCGGTTTTGGTGAACGCAAGCCGATCGCCGACAACGCGAGTGAAGAGGGCAAGGCGCAAAACCGCCGCACCGTGTTCAAGATCGCCGGGCTGAACGGCAAGCCGTACATGGGCCTCAAGCCCACCGGCGGCGGTACCGAGTTCAAATAACGAGCTCAAGTAATTCGGTCTGACCGCTCAACACGACCCTGCGAAGAAAATCGGGCCCAGAGGTGTCGCGGCTGGCAGCTGCGTGCTATCGCTGGGCCCGATGAGATCAGAGACCTGTGGGTCGCGCCGGCTGCCTGCCCCCCTCGCCCTGGGGGCCATTTGTCTGGGCCTGCTTGGCGCTTGTGATACGTCGCCGACCGGATTGCGTGAGTGGACGCCGGACGACCACCAACACACGACCAAGTCGGGGGCGCAAGCCAAAGGGCAAGTAGACGGAGAAGAGAAGGAGATCTTCCCCGGAGTCGACCAAGTGGTGGTCGCGACCTGGACCTCCAAGTGCGTGCTCTGTCACGGGCAGGTTGGACGCGGTAACGGACCGCAGGCCGCGATGTACAAGCCAAAGGACCTCTCCGATCCGGCCTGGCAGGCCGGCGTCACGGACGAGCAGATCATCGAGTCCATCCAAAAAGGCAAAGGCAAGATGCCTGCCTTCATGCTGCCCGAGAAGACTGCGGAGGGCTTGGCCAAGTTGGTGAGGCTCTTCAATCGAGACAAGTCCGCGAGGCAGGCCGCTGGCGTCTCACCGACGGCCAGCGCATCAGCTTCCGCCTCACCGAGCGACCGCCCCGCGAACGCTCCCGAAAAGACGGATGCTCCGGAAAAGACTGGCGGTGCAGACGCGGACCAAACGACTGACTCACCCTCCGACTGACGCCCACGGAAGCCGTGCAGAACAAGGCCCGCTATTCTTGGCTGGTGCTCGTGGCCGCCGTCCTGGCCATCGTCTCTTTGCTCGATCAAGCTCCGCCTGCTCAGGAATTGGTGCTCAGGTTGGGCAGCGATCATCGGCTGTCCTCGGTTCAGCTGAGCTGCGAAAGCGGCGATCACGGCTCCGGCGCTCGCTGGAATCTCGACACGAGCCCGAATTTGACCACCTTGAGCCACGTGTTCAGAGGTGCAGCGGGTGAGTATCAGTGCGAAATCGTGCTCTCGAGGTCGGGCAAGAGCCGTCAAGTGCAGCGCAGAATTAGTCTTTCTGGCAACCGCGTGACGGTCCCGCTCGAACACGAGCTAGCCAAACTTGAGTTGTAGGCTTGGGAATGCCCACCGGCCATGCGGCATTAGTGTGACGAAAATGTCCTTCGCCTATTCAAGTCGCTTGATAGCCGCCCGTAGGAACGCTAACAGATTTGCCCCGTCCTCAAGTCACGTGGCATCATATCCTACATCTGACTACAGGTGGTCGGACTGAGCGGGTCGCCCAGACCCAAAGCCCGAGTGGATTACGGAGTTCCTGAATGAAATTCAACTACTGGTATCTCGCTGCAGCCGTTCCCTTTGCACTGCTCGTCGCTCAAGGCGACTACGGTCCGCAGCTGGTGGTACTGGGGTTGACGTTGGGGATCTTCTTCGGGACGCTGTCATTGAAGCGTCCCACGAGCGACGCCACGACGACTCATCCCGGCCACGGGTGAGTGCCGCGCCGCAGTATGGCGCGAGGCAGGCAGGGGTTAACGATGCACCCGTTTGACCCCACGCGAGCGCGTCGGGGCCAGCAAAGCAGCACGCTCCCGATGGGGCCCGTGGTATGAGTCTGGATGAAGTGGTGGAAAACGATCACAGCGCGCCTTCTGAGCCGCCGCGGCTCAAGTCGCTGGGCGAGTTTTCACTGCATGACACGGAGATGATGCGCCTGATCCTCCGGGGCGGATCGGTCATTGATTGGCATCGCCTGCACTTTGAGCAGCCGGCAGATGTCGAACGCTTCGTCGCCAATCACGACTTGGACCCGAACTCGGCGGATGATCGAAAGTACATCGGGTCGGTGCTGCAGCAAGCCAAGCGCTACTTGCGTCGCAGCCTGGGTTTCAAGATCCCCAAACCAGTCGAAGAAGCCAGCTTCGTGGAGCTGGCGCTGCTCGCCTCTTCGGACGGCGGGCATCGGCAGCTGTGTGCCTGCGCGATCCTGAAGGTGATGCAGATCATCAACCATATGGCAGGGCGAGAACTGTTGTTTCGTCTGCCCGTGAGTGACCGTGACCTGTTTCACCTGGTGGAAGAGAAGGTGTATCGCGTCGTCGGCACCATGCTCAGTGAAGGTTTCCCGATCACGGAGTTCATCGGCGGTCGCAAGAACCTGGACTCGACTTATACAAAGCTGCTGAGTAAGCCCGAGTCCACCGCGGTCGCCATCTACGACAAACTGCGATTTCGTATCGTGACCCGCACCCGAGACGACTTGTTGCCAGTGCTTCTCTACCTGTCCGAGCGGCTATTCCCGTTCAACTACGTGGTCCCCAACCAAAGCACCAATACCATCTTTCACTTCAGGGACTTCTGCGAGCGCAACGAACACCTGCAACAGCACGTGGCCCACTTCCAGGGACCCGACGACGATAGCCTGTTACCAAGCGACAATCGTTTCAGTGCGCCTGACTATCGCACCATCCAATTCATCGCGGATGTGCCGGTCCGGGTGCCGCCCCATGTCTTGGACTTGGCGCCGCCTGGCTCCGAGCTGCTCGGCAAAGTGGTCTACATGCTGTGCGAAATCCAGCTTCAGGATGCCGAGACGGAGGCGGCGAACGAGACTGGTGCCGCCAATCACCGAGCATACAAGGAGCGCCAGAGAGCTGCTGTTTTTCGCCGACTGCGCCTGGGTGCGGGCGACGCAAAGCACTGACAGCACGCCCTTTTCGTGGCGAGTGTCCTGGTGGGGGTCATTTCAGACTGGAAGAACCTGCGCCGACAGGGTACTTCTCGACAGGCATGAAGATCCCGAAAGCGCGAGTCGCGCCGCTGGCCAAAGAGATGCTCCGCGCCCTGACGGAGAACGAAGACATCGAGACCGAGGCGCCGAACGAGGTCGCCCTCGATATCGAGTCCGTGCTCAACCAGTACATTCGTGATGAGGCGGAAATCTCGGATAAAGCTCGGGATATGGTGGCTCGCCGGGGTTTGCCGCAGAGTCAGCTCGGGCGCGTGAAGAAGCAGCTAGCGGATCAGCGCAAGCTGCAGCTCGGCGAAGATGCCATCGACTACATCGTTGACCAGTTGATCGAGTTCCTGATGCACTCGCACAACGTCGACGAAATCTACGCCGCCGATCATGAACTGCGCCGGATGCTGCGCGTGCCTCTACGCAAGCTGCTGGCCGCAGACGGTGAGTTGGATGCCGCTGTGCGTGGGCAAATGAAGCATATGCAAGAGGGCTCCGCGATGTGGGAAGTGGAGTACCAGCGAATTCTCGAAGACGTTCGGCGGCGTAAAGGGCTGTAACCGCAGTGCGCAGTATGACGGGATTCGGGGTGGGACGAGCCCCGCTTGGCCGCGGCAGGGTTGCCGTCGAGGTGCGCTCTCTGAACCATCGTTTCCTGGAAGTGCGGGTGCGCATGCCGTCCGAGGCCACGGACCAGGCGTTCTTTGTCGAACAGTTGTGCCGCGACAAGTTGCAGCGCGGCCGTTACGACGTCACCGTGCGCTTTGAAGGCGGAGCGCTGGGAGCGCCCAGCATCGACCTCGATCGTGGAAAAGCCGTATATGAAGCGCTGAGCAAGCTTCGGGATGAGGTGGCTCCCGGGAGCGAAGTCCCGCTGGCACTGTTGGCTCACGTGCCCGACTTGATCAGCAGCGACAGCGTGGCTGAGCTCGAAGATTTTCGCGGCGCGTTGGAGCAAGGCCTGAGCAGCGCCATCGCCAAGCTCAATGAGATGCGGGATAGTGAAGGAGCGGCACTGCAGCGTGAGCTTTCCGGATTGCTCGGAGGCGCCCGACAGCTCCGAGACCAAATCGCGGCGCGTAGTCCGGAGCTGGCCGAGATCTACCGCAAGCGACTGACGGAGCGCGTGACCCGGCTGTGCCAGGAATTGCCGACCAGCGTCGACCAGGGCCGCCTGGAGACCGAGGTCGCGCTACTGGCTGACCGCAGTGACGTCGCTGAGGAACTCGCGCGCTTGGGGAGCCACTTCGACCAATTTGCGAGCCTGATGGAGCAGCAACTGCCAATCGGGCGGAGGCTGGACTTTCTGTTGCAAGAGATCGCGCGGGAGGCCAACACCATCGGGGCCAAGTGCCAGGATGCGGTGCTGTCACACCTGGTGGTGGAGCTGAAAGCAGAAGTCGAACGCATGCGTGAGCAAGTGCAGAACGTCGAGTAACTGGCGATGACGGCAGCCAAGAGCGAAGGTCCCCTACTGCTGATTGTTTCGTCACCTTCCGGTGCCGGAAAAACCACGTTGACCAACGCGCTGCGCGAGCGTTTTTCTGGGATCCGCTTCAGCGTTTCGCACACGACGCGCAAGCCGCGGGCGGGCGAACAAGACGGACGTGAATACCACTTTGTCTCTCGTGACCACTTCAACCAGCTGATTGAAGCCGGCACCTTTCTGGAGTGGGCGCTCGTGCACGACAACATGTACGGCACCAATCGCGACGAGATCGAGCGCGCCGCCGGCTGCCGCTGTCTGCTGTTTGACGTTGACTACCAAGGAGCGCGGCAAATCAAAGCCGCCTGCCCGGACGCCGTGGGGGTCTTCATTCTGCCCCCGAGCATGCAGGAGTTGGAGCGACGCCTGCGCGGTCGAGCGAGTGAGGATGAGGCGACGGTTCGTAAACGCTTCAACAACGCGCGCGGTGAGATCGCCCACTACGGCTTGTTCGACTACGTGCTCGAAAACAACGAGCTATCAGAGTCGATCGAGCGGCTGAGCGCGATCCTGCTGGCTGAGGAGTGTCGGCGGAGTCGCTGCGCGATGCGGGCGGAGCAACTGCTGGCACAGGAGCGAGGTTTCGGGGGCACGACGCCTCCAGAACGCGGCACCCCAGACGACTCGGATTCGGGATGAAGCTGGCCGTCATCGGTGGCAGCGGGCTGTACGCCATGGAGGAGCTCGCCGAAGCGACGGAGCTCACGCGGACCACACCCTACGGGAGCCCCAGCGCGCCGATCGTCCAGGGCAAGATCGCGGGCCAAGAGGTGCTGTTCTTGCCGCGGCATGGGCGCGGCCATCAGATCCCGCCGCACCAACTGAACTACCGGGCGAACATCTGTGCGCTCAAGCAGCTCGGTGCCACGCACCTGCTCTCAGTGTCTGCCGTCGGATCGATGCAGGAGCAAATTGCCCCAGGGCATGTGGTGGTGGTCGACCAATTTCTCGACTTCACCAAGGGGCGCGTGAGTACGTTTTTCGAGGATGGCATTGCGGGGCACGTGAGCTTCGCCGATCCCGTCTGCCCTGCCCTTTCGGCGGCTGCTGCCGAGGCTGCCTTGGGCGCTGGCGCCACGGTACACCGCGGCGGAACCTACGTTTGTATTCAAGGCCCGCAGTTTTCGACGCGGGCCGAGAGTCACATGTATCGTGGGTTCGGGGTGAGCGTGATCGGTATGACCGCCATGCCCGAAGCCAAACTGGCGCGCGAAGCGGAGCTCCCCTACGCGCTGCTCGCGATGGCGACCGACTACGACTGCTGGCACGACACCGAGGAGGATGTCTCTGTTGAAGCGGTGATCTCGGTCTTGCGCCAGAACGCTAGACAGGCACAACAGACGATCGTCAATCTTTGTTCACGACTTCCGGCATCAGAGAACAGTCCCGCTCACGGGGCGTTAAAGCACGCCGTGATCACCGCGACGGACGCCATAGATCCGGAGGCCAAGCGACGCCTTAGCTGGCTCCTAGGCTAGCGACCGGAGGCAGCTGGGTCGCCACACTGGGTCGCCACTAGGCGGCCGTTTGGGGAGAGACTCGTAGTGCAGGACCGTCGCAGGCGGTGCGCTCGGAGTTGACGACGTCCAAGAGCTCTTTCTTGGTGGCCATCCCGGCATCGAGCATCACGCGCATGTAGCCGTCCACGTATCCATGGGCACGCGCCAAACGCGACATCGGAACCCCACTTCTGCGTTGCTCGAACAAGTCTCGCAGCATCACGGTCAGTTCGTCCATCATCTGCTCTTTTGAATATGCTCTCACGGCTTTCTCCCAAACGCTGCCTGTGCCGCAGTCGGCAAGCAGGACTATTTCGAGCCCGTATCGAATCTGGCGCTGGGCGGCCAAGTTATCGGCGCGCGGAGTGAGGTGCGCGCCGTCACCAGCTCGAACGTTTGTACCGTGGTTGCTGTCCAGTGCCAGCGGCACCAGCCGGGGGGCAATTGCCTCACTTGCCTTGATCGCGGCTGGTCCGCGCCCTATGTTCCCGGGGTGTCAGGTGGACCCGCAGGTGGCCGCCCACGACGCAGGAGGCAGTGATGCTACGAAACATGTTTACAGGCAAAATCCACCGGGCGACGGTGACTCACGCTGACCTCGAGTACGAAGGCAGCGTAACGGTTGACCAGACCCTGCTTGAGGCGGCGGACATCTTAGAGCACGAGCTCGTGCATATCTGGAACGTCACCCGCGGCAGCCGGATCACGACGTACACCCTGTGCGGTCCGCGCGATTCTGGCGTGATCTGCATCAATGGCGCCGCGGCCCACCAGAACCAGCCCGGGGATCTGGTGATCATCGCGGCCTTTGGGCAAATGACGGACGCCGAAGCCCGTCGGCACACACCCAAGGTGGTGATGGTGGACGCCAAGAATCGGATCGTCAGCGCGGACCAGCCGGAGATCCCTGGACCGGCCATTCGTCCAGTGTCTGAGCAGATCCAGGCCTAATTGCCAGCAACAGCGCTCCAAAGTCCGATAACCCACGGGGCGTGAAGCCATCGGCTGACGAGGTACTACGGGAGCTCACCGGTCATGAGCACCGCGCTCAGATTGCAGCACGCGTGGCGGCGGTCTTGCTGCCGGCGGCCGAGCAGCGGCGCGTGGATTGGGCTACCGGTGAAACGTTGGCGGAGCTTGGCGAGCTGCCCCCGCTAAATTCGGCACAGGCGGAAACGCCTTTCGGCAATGTGCTTTCGGTGTTGGATACGGGCGCCCAGCAACTCGGCGAGTGGATGCTGCTCGGTTGCGCATTGGCGAGCGCTGCCGCCGAGCAGGTGTCAGCTGAGGAGACGCCTTTCGAGGCACGAATGCAGTTGCTTCACCAGCTTTGCTGGCTAGCCGCCAAAACGCCGTGTAATGCGTTCATTTTTGTCGACCAATGCAGCCAGGAGCGGGGGCGTCCGCAGCTCTGGGAGTCGCTGGCCGCGCTTTGGGAAGCCGAGCTGCCATTGGAAGAGCGACGCGCGCTGCTGCTTGGACTGAATCACGCCACCAGCGCTGAGGCAGACGCGCATTTGCTGGAGTACGCCGAAGGGCAGCAAGATCCCCTGCTGCAGTCGACGCTCTCAGCCCGGCTTTCGTCTCCAGTGCTCGAGGGGGAGCTTGAGCCGCGTCGTCGAGGTCGAGTTCTGACCGTGATCCAGGCCCTCAGCGGTTGGATGTTCTTGCGTGGAACCTGGCGACTGTTTGCTCGCTACGTGTTGGGCTTGCGTCGTCGCGGCAAGCTGACGATCTCGGCGCGTGGCATCGAGCTGGAACACCAGCTGTCCATGCTCGGACGGACCCTGAGACAAGGGCGTCGTTTCTTGCCGCTCGACCAGGTTGTGGCTGCCGAGCGTGAAACTCGATTCCAAGGGGCGGGGCTGTACGCAGGTTTGTTTGCGCTCGCCCTCGGCACCTATGTGGGCACCGGGCTACTGGTGGATGCGTTGCGAGTGTCGGGCGGCTCCCCTAGCCTGCTCGGTATCGGGTTTGGTTTCATCGTTTTGGGGATCGCGCTCGACTACCTGCTGACTCGGCTGACCTCAGTACGCCGGGGTGTGGTTCGGGTGGTGCTGGACGCGGGCAAAAGTGGGCAGATCGCCTTGGGTCGGCTGCTGCCAGAAACCGCTGACCTGGCTCTAACGCGACTGCAGAACTTCCGCAGCACCCGCTAGCTCAGGGCGCGCCATTGGGTGCCGGTGCTTCGCGCGCCGGTG
The DNA here is from genome assembly GCA_050304975.1 of Polyangiaceae bacterium. Classification (GTDB taxonomy): domain Bacteria; phylum Myxococcota_A; class Polyangia; order Polyangiales; family Polyangiaceae; genus SZUA-265. The sequence goes on along the minus strand of JBNLEN010000072.1, from coordinate 17,227 downwards.
ACGGCCTGGGTGGCGGAGGTTTTGGCGGCGGCGCTTTGCTAGCTGGTGCTTTCGCTTTGGGCGACGTCTGCGGTGCGGGTGATCGTTTGGAGCCTGCGGGGGACTTGGCTTCAGGCTGTCGTTTCGGTCGCGGCTTGACGCTTGGCGCTGCGCGGCGTCGGATCAGATGTTTCTCCACCCGGTCGAGAATGAAATCTACGTGCTCCTTCTGTAGAACCTGACGCCCGAAGATCTTGTTGCCGTCCGCCTCCAGGTCGACCTTGGGGAACGTCACTGGATCCCCACCAAACAGGCGATCGACCGCGTTGCGCAGCGCCAGCAATCCGAGCAGTCCGTTGATCGCCTCGGAGGCTTCCTTGGCGGTGCGTTCGGCGGCGTCGGCATTGGCTTCGACCGCCCGGATCTCCAACTCAACAGCTCCGTTTTCGAGCGGTGTGATGCGCAGGCGCGCGTCACTCACCGACTCGGGCATGTTGACTCCGAAGCGCGCAAACGCTTTAGCGGGTTTCTTCATGAACGCCAGCACGGCTTCGTCGCCCTTCGGCGCTGGGATCCCCTTGAGCTTGGCTTTCATGATCTGCGCTCGCAGTCTGGGGGGCGCGACGAGCACGACGTGGGGCGCGGCCATCACGAACAGGCGGTCGGCGCGGTCCGCGTGCGCGATGGCGGTGGGAACTGGCGCGTCCTCGATCCATTGGCCCTTGCGCTGCACGAGTTGGTCGATGGCCGCTCGGATCGGCGCTGCCGGAGTGTTGTACTGCAGCGCCACCACTACCTCTTCACTGTAGTAAAAGCTCGGGCCCGACATGAACAAGCGATCGAAATGCTCGACCGGGTTGAGCTGGGTGCCGCCGAAGAAGTCACGCCATTGCGGCAGTTGCGGCAAGATCTGGGCGATGCGCTTACCGATGGGATGGGAGCGAACGCGATCGTTGTAGATCGTCAGTCCCAGCCTGGCGTTCGACTTGACCAGGTCGCCCGCTTTGCCAGCCAGGGCGACGGGATCTCCGATCTCACGCTTCTTCTTTCTAGGATCTCGCGCCTGGGGCTTGTCTGGACCGGCGTCAGCAGACTGCGTAGCATCAGGTTCCTCGCTGGGTGGAGGCCCAGCGTCTGGAGGGTCAGGCTCTGGCGGTGGTTTGGAGGCCTCCGGCTTGGCGCTCGGCTGTGGGGGCGGCTCAGGCTTGGGCGGCGGCGCAGCGGCCGGGTCTTTGGGCGCATCGGGGATGAGCTTGTCGATCAGCGCGACAGGATCCCTTTCCGGCAGTTCGTTGCCGCCCTCTTCCTCCGCGTCCTCGAACAACTCGATGGGGATCGCGTTGAGTTCTTCGAGCTCCGGAGCGTCAGCTTCGGGAGGTTCGAACAGCAGGGAAAACAGGCCCAGCCAGCCCGCAGCGGGCGTCAGCACCAGATGCAGCAGCAGGGAGACGCCAAGCAGCCACCAGAATCGGCGCCTGGTTGTGTCGGCACGGCCACGGGGCTGCGGAAGGGTCACCACATGTTCTAGTTCGGCCAACGTTCAACTCGCTGAGATCAATTGATTTTTGTTTGGCATTCAATTCGCTTTGCCGAGCGAGTTGTACGGGCCGGCCCCACCGGCCTCAGCACTGTAACACCACAGCTAGCGAACTCGGTTATTGAAGTTGAGCCATCTTTCCTACAAATTGGGCTGCCGGACGTCCCTGTCGGTAAAGCTCAGACGAACCGGTGTATTCCGACGATTTACCCTACCTATGAGTGCCCCCATTCGATTCGTTTCCAGTCTTCCAACCGTGATAGCCGGCGCTGCCCTGCTGCTTGCGCTCAGTGCATGTGAAGAGTCTCAGCCTCCTGAAGCCACTCAAGCCCCGACCAGCCAGGCTGTGGCTACCGCCGAGCCGCCAGCCCCGGCGGAGACAGCCGAGCTGGCTCCCGATGATGCGGTCCAGGAGCAGGCCGAAAAAGAGCCCGAGCCCTGGAAAGGGCCGTTCCTGGCAGTAACGCGGACCTCTGCCGGCGTGTACGCCGAGCCCAAAAAGAGCCGGGATCACAAGATCGCCTACGTCGAAGAGGGTGGCCGCGTTCCCGTGCACCCCGACAAAGTGGAGGGGGAAGATTGCAGTCAGGGTTGGCACCGGGTGGTGAGCGGAGGATTTATCTGCGCCAATGTGGGGACCACCAATCTGGAAGATCCGCGGGTCAAGTACATCCACCCGCCCGATCTAGAAGCGGTGCTGCCCTATCGCTACGCGCGCAACGTTCATAACGGCACGCCGCTGTACCGATCGGTCCCATCCCGTGAGCAGGTGCGCAAGTACGAGCCTTGGCGTTTCAAAGACGAGGCCAAGCCAAAGAAGCCGACTGGCGATGCCAAGACTGACGCCCAGCAGGACAAGACCGCGTCCAGTGAAGAGGCGGTCAAGACGGCTCGCGAGCGAGAAGAAGAAGCTCGCCGCCGGGCAGCCCTGGCGGCAGCGCGGCGCGCCATGTTGGGCGAAGCGGCTGCAAAGAAACTCGAGGAACAGGGGGCAGATCTGGACGCGCCCCCGCCCAAGGCTGCTGCCGCCAAGGGCGCAGATGCTGGAGCACCTGAAGCGGAGTGGTGGCAGCAGGAAGATCCCAAACTCCACGAGTTGAAAATCGCTGATCTGCAAAAAGGTGATGACGTGCTCGCGATGCGGATGCTCAAGGGCTTCTACATTGCGGTATCACGCACTTTCCAATGGCAGGGGCGCACCTGGCTCCGCTCCACCAAAGGCCATATCGCTCCGGCGGATCGCCTGCATATCACCAAGGGCTCTGAATTCCACGGCGTGGAGCTGGACGATACCTGGCAGCTGCCCATCGGCTGGACCTATGGCTTTCAAAAGACCAAGCCCCGCTTCATCATCGACCCCGACTCCGGTCAACTGAAGCGCAAGGGCTCCGTCGAGCGATTCCAGGCCATCAATCTGACCGGCAAAGAGCGCGAGATAAACAAGCGCACCTACGTCGAGACGTCAGATGGAGATTGGCTTCGCAGTTCCGACTTGCGCATCACGCGGCCCGGCCCGCCGCCGAAAGATCTCGCGCCCAACGAACGCTGGGTTGACGTCAACTTGTCGGCACAGACGCTGGTGTTGTTCGAGGGCTCCAAGCCGGTCTACGCAACGCTGATCTCCAGCGGTAAACGTCACCAAGACAAGGACAAGGATCACAGCACGCCGACGGGCGAGTGGCGGATTGAGACCAAACACATCGCCACCACCATGGACGGAGACGGAACGGCCGCCGGGGATCTGCCCTACAGCATCGAAGGCGTGCCGTACGTGATGTATTTTCACAAATCCTACGCGCTACATGGAGCGTTTTGGCACCAGAACTACGGCGTCCGCATGAGCCACGGCTGCGTCAACTTGGCTCCCTTGGATGCGAAGTACATCTTCTTTCACACCGATCCTCCCGTCCACGAAGGACTGCACGGGGCGTGGTCCAGCGAGCAACATCCGGGCAGTCGAGTGGTCCTGCACCGAGAAGACTGAAGCGCTCGGTCAAACGATTGAGCGCGCGGGTGACGTCGGGTGGAGCGTCCCCTGCCCGCGCTGCGACGGCTCGATTCGCTTTCTCTCTCGTCGAAGCAACCGATCTGGTACTGCGGATGTGCCTGGAATTCCCTATATTTGAGCCTTTGCGTCGAGCAACACGGGCTTGACTTGTGAGCCCCACCGCGAGGATCTAAAAGGAGCTATGGACCAGTTTACTGCGCACTTAGACCGAGGTTGGGAACTGGTTCAGCGTGGGGATCCCCACGGCGCGGAAGTCTCGGCTCGCCGCGCTCTGGAGCTCGATAGCGAGTCCCCCGAGGCATTCAATCTGCTGGGCTACGTTGCGGCTCTCCAGGGCGATTTTGATGAGGCGGTCGAAAACTACCAGCAGGCGATCGCACTGGATGATTGCTACCTCGAAGCGATGCTGAACGCGGCGGAAATCATGATCCATCCCCTGGGTGACTATGAAGCCGCGGAGCGCTTGTGTGACGATGCGCTCGAACTCGCCGAAACGGACGACGAACGGGTGGATACGTTGCTGCTCAAGTTCGACGCTTTGTTGGGCAAAGAACAGTTCGAGGCCGCGAAGCAGCTATGCCAGCGTTTTCCGCCCGGCCCCTATGATAACCCCGCTCATGCGTTCCTCGTCGGGCGAGCGTTGTACGAGATCGGTGAGGTACAGCGCGCAGTGCCGCTGATCGAGGAAGCCACCCGCGCCAACGCGCAGAGCGCCGACGCATTCTACTACCTGGCTCTGGTGCTAGATGAGCAAGGACGGGCAAGAGACGCGACCCGCGCATTTCTGAAATCGCGCGAGCTGGATTTGGAAGCGCCGCCCTTGCCGTGGTCGGTCTCCAGCGAGACTTTGATGGGAGCGGCAGAGCGCGCCGTCGAATCCCTGCCAGAAGACTTGCGCCGCTGGGTGCTCCCAGAACAACTCTACGTGGCTGATGTGCCCGGCGTCGAAGTCGTGGTCGACGGGGTGGATCCCCGCGCAGTGCTACTGGTTGACTCGTTGACTCCGGAACCCGCCGAGGGCGCAGCACCGGACAACGCGAGCGAAACGGCAGTGCGAGTGATCGTCTATCGCCGCAACTTGGAACGAGTGGCGGGGGCTCTGGACCACATCGAAAACGAAATTGCCGACGCACTCAAACGCGAACTGGCCGCCCACTTTCAACTGTCCGACGTCGGCGAGGCCGAGCCGGACACCGCTCCCGCCCCTTCGGTCTGAGGGGGCGCCAAGCCCTACGGGCGAGTGACTCCGGCGCAGCGCGCGCCGCTTGAGTCTACTTGCCTCGGGCTGCTAGCTGATCTGCAACGCCCACCAGCAGGGTGCGGGCAGAGCTTGGCTGAATCGTCGACAGCGCATTGATGGCCAAACGCGTCTCACGCTGGGCGCGCCGGCGTACCTCATCACAGGCGCCGCTTTGCGCGACCCGATGGCGTAGCTGCTCGAGCACTTGGTCATCACCGGCCTGCACTGCGCGCACCAAGTCCATCAGTTGAGCGTTCTCTTTGACGGCCAAGACGAGCGGCAAGGTGACCTTGCCTTCGCGCAGGTCGATGCACAGCGTCTTACCGGTATCTTCGCCGACGTAGTCCAGCACGTCATCGACCAACTGGAATGCCATGCCCACCCGCTCGCCGAACTCTCCGAGCGCGGCTTGCTGTTCGGGGCCAGCCCCCGCGAGTCGAGCGCCGGATGAGGTGGCGAAGCGAAACAGCGACGCCGTCTTGTCGTTCAGGATCCGCTCATACGTGGTCTGGCTGACGTCCAACTGACTGCGCCCGCGAAGCTGCACAATCTCGCCGGAAACCAAGCTCTGCAGCGTGCTCAGCAGCCCTGCCATGAGCTCTGGGGCGTGCTCTTGGGTACGCTGCAGCGAATGCACCAGTAGCGTGTCTCCGGAAAGCACGCTGATGGCGTTGCCCCAAATCATACGCGAAGTCTGGTCGCCGCGCCGCTCCGTGCCTTCGTCAATCACGTCGTCGTGGAGCAGGGTCGCGGTGTGCACCAATTCCACGACGACTGCCAGTTCGCGCGCGGCTGCTGGCACTTCCCCGAAGCATGCGGCGCTGAGCAGAACCGACGTGGGCCGCACTCGTTTGCCCCCGCGTGCCACCAAATGGCGGGCCGCCGAAACCGCGGGCTCGACCCCGTGGGTAGAAGCTTGCCGCAGGGCTTGCTCGACCCAGAGCAAATCGTCGCTGAGCAGTTCCTGGACGTGGGCCAGCCGCTGGTTGAGTCGCTCATCCGAGACTTCCTCGGCGTTACTCGCCAAAGTCCCGATGGCCGTGTTTACAGAAAGGCTCATTTGGAGGTGCGGCACTATCGCCGATTTGGGGTAGGCACCACAAGGTCTACGAAAATCGGACGTTTGCGGTCTGCGCGCGGCGAGTCGGCGGCTGTCAGCTTGCCGTTCGCTGTGCGCCCGCTGGCGTAACGCTGGTCGTCAGGATTGGCAAGGGTTTGACGCTGACCCTCAGCGAGCGGTACACGGCCCTGGCAGATGCCCGAGGCCGAACCAAATCCCGAGCCAACCCCGGCGAAACGCGCCCGCGGACGCACTCTGGCTTTGGCTATTTTTGGCCTGATCGTTGGAGCCGTCACTTGCGTGTGGTCGGTTCAGATCATCCAGCAGGGATTTTCCGCGGACGCGGTGGGCGGGCCCCTACCAGCGACCAAGGCTCCCAGCGAGGGACTACCGTCAGGCTGCCGCTCGGACGTGTTGCGCTTGCGCGCGAGCGTCAGGCGAGCCCGCCAGTCGGCCGCCAAACAAGAGACTGAGCAGGCCTCAGTTGTAGCGTTTCGGAGCGCGCTGGCGCCCGAGTGGACGCATCTGGCGGCGGTCAAGCGGGAGTGCCGTGAGGACCAAGAGGCAACCCAGGCGCTGAAGCGTCTCGAACAGCTGCGTTACGCGGAGGAACATACCGTGCGATACGAAGCTCGGGACGTGGCACTCTGGCGCCGAGCGCTCGACCAACTGGATGAGCGTTGGGCGGAGGCGGGCGCGGCGGCAAGATGAGTCGCCAATTGCCCGGACGGCCCTACCCCATGATGATTGTGACTTGCGGGCCAGCCAACTAAGCTTGCGGCCTCAAACTAGCAGAAGACCCCGACAGAAGAGAGCAGATGACCACAGCAGTAAACGGCGCAGAGAGCGAAACCCTTCATAGTTTCGCCGACATGGCGCTGCCTGAGAGCGTGAAGAAAGCTCTGGACGACAAGGGCTATGAGTCGCCGACTCCGGTTCAGTTTGCCGCCTTCGCCCCCGCGTGCGGCGGTACGGACCTGGTTGTCCAGGCGCGGACCGGCACGGGTAAGACGGCAGCATTCGGGCTGCCTCTGGTCGGCGGACGGCTCAAGGTCGAGGACAAGCACGTGCAAGCGCTGGTCTTGTGTCCAACGCGAGAGCTGGCGCTCCAAGTCAAACGTGAGCTCGAGGAGCTCGCCAAGTACACGGACACAAAGGTGGTCGCCGTCTACGGCGGGGCCCCGATGGGAAAACAGATTACGGATCTCGAGCAAGGGCCCCAAGTCGTTGTGGGCACTCCGGGCCGGGTGTTGGATCACATGAGCCGCGGCACGCTGGACGTCAGCCATCTGCGCAGTTTCGTGTTGGACGAGTGCGACGAGATGCTGTCGATGGGGTTCTTGCCCCAGATCAATGACGTCTGGGAGCAACTACCCAAAGGGCATCAGACCTTGCTGTTTAGCGCGACGGTGCCACCCGAGGTTTCACGGATCGCGGATACGCGTCTCAAGGATCCGGAGTTCATCACGCTCAGCGGCGATCACATCGGCGCGCTCGAGATCGAGCACTACTTCTATCTCTGTCACTCGGACAAAGCCGACGCACTTCTGCAGGTCATTGAACTAGAGCAGCCGGACAGTGCCATCATCTTCTGCAACACACGTGAGGCGTGCAAGCGGGTTGCCAAGCGGTTGCAGGACGAGGGGCATGAAGCCGACTGGCTGAACGCAGATCTGGCGCAGAACGATCGCGAAAGAGTCATGCGGAAGATCCGCGAGAGTCAGCTGCGGTTCTTGGTGTGCACGGACGTGGCGGCACGTGGGATCGACATCTCGCACCTGACCCACGTGATGAACTTCGACTTTCCGGACTCGGCAGAGCAGTATGTGCACCGCACGGGGCGCACAGGCCGCGCAGGGCGCACAGGGACGGCGATATCGTTCGTGGCACCGAGCTCAATCGGTGATCTGTACTACTTGCGTTTGCGTTACAAAATCCAGCCCATCGAACGTCAGCTGCCGTCGGCGCAGGAGCTGAAGGGACGGCAAGAAGCCGATGTACTGGCGTTGCTCGCCCTGAAATTCCCGACGCTCGGCCAGTCCGACCGTTTTTATTCGCTGGCGCGCCGACTGTTGACCCATGATCAGGCCGAAAGCGTGATCGCTGGATTGCTCAAGGAGCATCTCGGTTCGACCGAACAAGCTGAGCAGCGGACTCAAGAGGCTCGCAAGGCGGGCAAGTTCCGCAAGCCAGAGCGCAGTGTCGAGGAGCGCAGTGTCGAGGAGCCCAGCAAGGACAGTGTCAAGGAGCGCCGTGTCAAGGAGCCCAAGGCTGACGCGCGGGAGTCGGGACCCGGTTCGGACAAAGAGACTCCGGACAATCGGCGGCGTCGTTCACGTGGTGAGGCTAGGAGCGAGGAGTCCGCAAACGGTGAACGACGCGAGCGACGCCGAGGCCGTAGCCGTGACGACGGCGAGCGGCGTGCTCGCTTTGAAGAAGATGGCATCGGCTACGTCGTCGAGGACGCCCCCAAGGAGTCGCATTCGAACGGCGGCGAAACCAAAGCTGAGCCGGAGCCGGCATCGAACTCGGAGTTTGTTAGTCTCTACGTCAACGTCGGCAAGCGTGACGGCGCCCGTCTGAGCGATCTGCAAAGCGCCCTGGATGAAGCGGGCATTGGCGCCGACGAGACCGGCAGGATCACGATCCGCCAACGCCACAGCTTCATCGAAGTGCGACCAACCCAGCAAGACGAGGCGATCGACAAGCTTTCCGGTCGGGAGCTGTGCGGCAGAGAAATGCAAGTGGAAGTCGCGCGCCCTCGCGGAGAATGAGGGGTAGCAAACCCAGTCCTTCAACCCGCGGCTAGCTTTGGCACGCGGATTGAAGCCGTCGTTGGCACGGTTTTGCGCGCGAGGCCCTGATTATAGCACGGCTTTTTCGGTGCAACACTCAACTTGCACCAAGTCAATTTCGCCGTTAGGAACTAGTTCATCCCGAGCTAGCAAACCGATGACGCAAGGCTTTGACCAACCTCCTTCAGGCCCCGATGGGTCGCCTGCCCGCGAGCTTGAAGCCGCGCGTCGGGTTGGGGGGACTACCAAGCCTGTGGACGTGGACCGGTTGGAGCGCTGCGTTCGCTTCGCGCTCGAGCGCGACTTGCCGCGTCGGGAGATCGTGGCCGTTTTGCGGCCTCTGGTCGAACACACGCGGCCCGAGAGCGACCGGGGCCGGCTGGCGCGAGTGCAGTTGGCGGAGCAGCTGCTCGCTCTCGAAGAGGAGGCGCCGCAACGAGTCACAGCCAACGCCTGGCAGGCGGCGACTCTGCTCCACGCGATATCCCGCCTCCAGGAATCCAGGTCCACCCGCCCCCTCGAACAGGACTCCAAGGAGTCGTCAGCGGACCCATTGCCGAGTCTGGAGCACGCGCGCGTCCAGGCCGCGTTTGGATTGGCTTGCACCGTGCTGGGCCACTATCGAGCGGCTAAGCGCGCGTACCTGCGCGCGTTGAAAGTGGACCCTCACGACGCCGTGGCGGCTCACAACTTGGGCCATTTGCTGGCCACCAAGCTCGGGGCACCGGCCGCTTCGCTGATCTGGTTGCAGCGAGCCCATCAGGGCTTGCCGGATAATCACGAGGTAGCCGCGTCGCTGGCGCACGCCTTGGTGAAGACCGGTCAGCTCGAGCGGGCCGTGGCGATTTTGGCGCGCGTCCTGGGAAGCTCCAGCAAAGCCCACGGGATCGTCGCGCGCTGGTTGGAGCAGAGTCAGGCTGAGACTGACTTGGCCGCCGGCTGCGAATGAGCCGGCAACTATTACATCAGTAAGCCGGCGCGGAATTTCGGCTTTCCCGTGCGTGGCCGGATGTGCGAAGAAAGCGAGGGCTCGCGACTTGGCGTGCCGCTCCGGCGAAACTATCGATACCCTCGCTATGCGTACCTCCGCCAATTGGATTCGCCCGTCGTTGATGGTCGCTTGCTTGAGTTGGGCCAGTCGGGCACTCGCCCAGCCCGCTCCTGCCGAGCCTACCCCCACTCAACCGGCGGCCGCGCCAGAGCCCGCCGCCGGCGAACCGTCGCCCAGCGCTCCTGCGGAACCCAAGCTGCCGGACGTTGAGGACTCGATGCTGGAGCCGATCCCGGCTGCCAAACACACACTGCAGGATTGGCGACAGGCACTGCGCTTGGTGCGGGCGCGTTCGACCCAGATGTCGACCGCCAGGGCGCAGGTGGAGTTTGCGGCCGCACAGGCGCGCTCCGCGTTGGTTCGGGCCTACCCCTCCCTGACCGCCAACGGCAGCGTGAATCATCAACTGTTGGGGGGGCGCGGCACCAGTCTGACCACGGCGGGTCCTCAGATTGACAACAGCGACACCATCTGGTCGGCGTCGCTCCAATTCCGCCAACCGCTACTCAACTTGCGCAGCTGGCACGACGCAGACACGGCTGAGATGCGTATTCAAGCGACGCGCTATCGGGCAGAAGATACCGAGCGCGTCGTGCTCGCTGCGCTCGCAGACACGATTGTCGCGGTGGTCACCGCGGAGCGTTTGGCGGAGATCAGCCGTGTGTCGCTGCGCTCCAGTCTGTCGACGATGGATCTGACCCGCAGACGCGCGCGGTTGGGAGCCAGCAGCGCGGTGGACGTTCTGCGCGCCCAGCAAGAAGTGGCACTGAATCGGGCGCAGGTGGTCAACGCGAACGAGGGGCTCAGAAAAGCGCGCGAGGCCCTTGGTATGGCGTTGGGGTATGCCGAGGCTTGGGGAGTCAATCCGGACATCAGACTGGATCAGCTCGCGCGTGACGCGGCTCAGGTGTGTACGTCCGTCAGCGGGGTTGAGCAGCGTTCGGATGTGCGAGCCGCTCAGGCTGAGCTGGAAGTTGCAAAGCACACAGTCAAATCGAGCGACTACCTGCTGGCGCCAACGGTGGATCTCACGTCCACGTTTACCTACACCACGGCGCCGTTTACTTCGAACGGAAAGCCGATCCAGTGGACGATTGGCGGCTTGTTGACCATCCCTCTGTACGACGGCGGCATGCGCTACGCGGAAAAACAAGCCAGTTCCGCACAAGCTTTGGTCGCGGCGGACGCGCTGACTCAGGCTCGTCGGGTGGCACGTTTGGAAGTGGAGCAAGCGCGGCGAGGTGTCGCAGTGGCTGAACAGAATTTTGAAGTGAGCCGCAATTCTCGCGACATCTCCAGCGAAACGTCGAGGCTGGCGCGTTTGTCGTTCATCAACGGGAAGGCGACCAGCTTTGAACTGGTTGACGCGACCCAGAGACATCGCCAGGCCGAGCTAGACCTAGCCGTCAAGGAGTTCGACGTTGTGCGTGCGAAAATCCTGGCACTTCTATCGCAAGCCAACTGCGATCTGTAACCTTCGAACCACTTTCAGAGCACTGGCTACTGGCAACTCGAGAATACCCATGAAGAGCAAGACAGACCTCGGATTCATGCTGCTAGCGGCGGCGGCAGCGGCCACGCTGATGTACCTGATCTATTTCGTGTTCTACGTTGCTCCCACCGCGCAAGAGGCGGCGGGCGGCGCGGCGCAGAAGATCTTCTACATCCACCTGCCCTCGGCCTACGGTCTGTACCTCAGCGGATTCATCTGCTTTCTTGGTAGTGCCGCCTACTTGCTCAAGCCTACGGACCGGCGCAACGCGATCGCCCAGGCCGGAGCCGAATGCGCAGTGGTTTTCGGTCTGGTGATGCTGACCACCGGTCCGCTGTGGGCCAAAAAGGCTTGGGGCGTGTACTGGGTCTGGGATCCGAGGCTAACAACGACTCTGCTGACGGAGCTGATTTACCTGGCGGTGGTGGTGTTGCGCGGCTTTGCCGGGGATGGGGCGGCGGAGCGCAAGTTTGCCGCAGCCCTGGGAGTGCTGGGCACGGTCAACCTGCCGATCATCCACTACTCGGTGCAGAAGTGGGGCGGGGTCCATCCCTCCGTGGTCGGCAAAGGCGGTGGCGGTTTGAGCCATCCGGACATGAAACACGCGCTATTGGCGGGGTTCATCGCTATCACCTTCATGGCGGCACTTTTGTTATGGTCGCGTGCGGCGCTGTGCCTCAACCGGTCGCGAGTTCGACGGGTGGAGGAATTGGCGCTGGAACGTGGACTGCTGGACGGCTAAGACAGCGCGCTGACGCTGGCAGATGAAGATATGAAGCAATCAGATCAGGCCACAGACCAGGGGGCGGCCCCCCAGGAGACCCTGTCGGAGTTCGTCGCGGACGAGGGCGGCACCGAGACCACAGACGCGAATACCATGTTGGTGGCCGCGTACATGGCCTTCTGGCTGGTGGTGTTCGCGTTGGTTGCTTTGAGCTGGAAGCGTCAACGCGGATTGGCGGACCGGCTATCGCGCCTAGAGCGCGCGCTGGATGCGGACGCGGTCCAGGGCGAATCTGAAGTGCCGGGTGCTGCGCCCAAGAAGGCCCTCGAGGACGGCTGATCCGGTGCCGATTGAGCATGTCATCTACATCCCCGGGGTGCTTGTGGTTGGGCTCATCGCTGGCTACGTGCTTGGAGCGCGGGCGGTGCGGGGAGAGATTGAACGTGGCCGCCGTCGGGCGAAGCGTTGAGCATGGCTTCTTTGGGCCTTTGGGCGCCCCGGCCTCGACAGTTGCCCCAACCCTAGCTGCGGAGTAGCTTGCGCGCGTGTTCGGCATTTCTTTTTGGGAGCTGATGTTGATCGGCACCGTGGCTCTACTGGTGGTGGGCCCGGACAAACTTCCCAAGATGCTGGGCACTTTGGGACGTTGGTCCAACAAGTTGCGCCGCATCACCACTGAAGTCCGCTACCAAACGGGAATTGACGACCTATTGCGTCAGCAGGGCATCAAGGGCGGGCTCGAGGAGATCCGCGAGCTGCGGAATATGGTCAAAGGCAACGTGGCGGGCCTCGCCGCGGGTGCCATGGCCCGTCAAAGCACGTCCCCGGTCAGCTCCCCGCCAGCCAGCACCGCGCCCGGTTCCACGCCGACGCATAGCAGCGGACCGAAGGCGCTGGCACCGTTGGACGTGTTCAAAGACATTCAGTCGGATCCCTCCCGAGAGTATCCCCCCGAGGGCTGTGACTCCTATGGATGTTTGGCAGACGACCTCTGGTCGGACGGCGATCAAGACGCCTACGAAGAAGAAGCCGACAAGATCGAGGAGTCCGCGACTGCTGCGCCCACAGACGAAGCCACGGATGAGGCTGCAAGTGGCCCTCATAGTTCTCCCTCCGAGTCGACGGACTCCGCTGAGTCGACGGACTCCGCTGAGTCGACGGCCGCCGAGGGCGACCAGGACGGCGAGACGCCCGTTGCTAATGACGGTGCGGCGGTCGAGAGCGAGCCACCCTCCCCCAAAGAAGACGCAGATTCGGTAGCTCCGAAGAGTGAGACCGGAGCCATGAAGCCTGACGTCGATGCGCCCCCCCGCGAGCCGACCTCGGACAAGGTCTGAGCTTCGCCCACCGCACGAAACATCACGATGAAACTCCGCGAGATGAACTCCGCCCCATGAGCACTGAGGAAGAGGAAGAACTCGAAGACGAAGGCATGACCTTCTGGGAGCACCTGGAAGAGCTCCGTTCGCGCCTGCTGAAGATGGCGATCGCGGCCGCGATCGGCGCCACCGTCGCTTGGTTTCTGAAGGAAGAAATCCTGCAGTGGTTGCTGGGCCCGTTTCAGGAGGCTTGGGTTGCTCACTTCAACGAGGAAGCCAAGGTTCACTTCAAGGGCCCCGCGGACCTGTTCATCACCTATCTGAAGCTCTCGCTGATCGCGGGCATCATCGTGGCGTTGCCCCTCATCTTTTGGCAGATATGGGCGTTCGTTGCACCCGGTCTGTACAAAAAGGAAAAGCGCTTCGCGATCCCATTCGTGTTCGCTTCCACCGGCCTGTTCGTGTCTGGCGCCTACTTTGGCATGACGCTGGCGTTCCCCATCGCTTTTACCTACTTGCTGGGATTCGCTGCTCCTAGCCACACTCCGGAGCCGGAAAAACCAGCAACGGAGCTGGCGGCGCCCTCAGCGACCGCGTCTGCGCAAGCAGCGCCCAGCTCGACGGGGCTCCCAGTCGCCACGGCCGCGCCGGTGCCAAGCGGAGGTAGCGCTCCCGCTCCGACGCAAGAACCCCCGCGGGTTACGATCGCCGAAGCGACTGAGCAAGATCAGACCAAGATCAAGCGCAAGAACAACGTCGTGGTCGAGGCCACGATCATGATTGATGACTACATCAAGTTCATTTCGCGCATGCTGCTGGCGTTCGGAACCGTGTTTGAGCTGCCGGTCGTCGTCTTCTTCTTGTCGGTTGCGGGGGTGATCAATCACCGCCATCTGATCAAGTTCTTTCGCTACTTCGTCGTGATCGCGTTTGCGGCGGCTGCCATTTTTACGCCTCCAGATCTGATGAGCCAGTTCCTGCTCGCCGTGCCCATGACGATTCTGTACATCGTGTCGATCGGGATCGCGTACATCTTCGGCCGCAAAGACGCTTCGATGAACTTGCCCAAAGACGACGACTGAGCCTGACGCTCAGTGGTTCAGTCCTCGCGGGCGTACGGCTCGTTGTTGAGGATCGAGAATGACCGGTAGAGTTGTTCCAACAGCAGCACCCGGGCTAGGCGGTGGGGCAGCGTCAAATTCGACAGACTCAGCCGAAAGTCAGCGCGCGCATCCACCTCGCTGGGGATCCCTTCCGCGCCGCCGATCACGAATGTGACCGGACCGCGCACGTCTTCCCGCCAGCGACCGATTCGCTCCGCCAATTGGGAGCTAGTCAGCGACTTGCCTCCGACCTGCAGAGCAACCACAAACCCATCGGCAGGCAGTGCCTTGCGTAACGCGGCGTCGTCTTTCAGCTCGCGCTCCTCGACCTGAACGTGGCGCCCGATTCGCTGGCGGTAGTCGTCACACACCCCCCTCAGTCCGGTGTGCTTCAGTTTCCCGACGGCCAGGATTTGCAGCTTCACGTTCCCGGCTATTCGTCGACAGGCACGCGATCGGCGTCCATCCACAAGCCATCGAGGTCGTAGAGCGAACGCACGTCCCGCTGAAAGACATGAACGACGACGTCGACGAAATCGAGCAAAACCCAGTTCGCTGCCGGCAATCCCTCGACGGACATCAATAGATGTCCTTGCTTGGTCAGCGCCGTATCCACTTCTTGGGCGATGGCGGCGACGTTTCGGCTGCTAGCCCCGGTCATCAGTACCAGGTAGTCCGCGTAGTCTACCTTGCCGCTGACGTCGATGAGCTCGATGCCGGTGGCTTTCTTCTCGAGCCCGGCCTGTGCGGCGAGCAGCGCGATCTTGCGGCTGAGTTCGACGGAGTGCTCGCGAGCCTCTTCGAGGTTGTCGCGTGCTTGTTCTCGCGGTGGGCGTGGGATCGCTTTTTTTGTTTTTTGGGCCATCTATTGGGGAAACTAAGGGTTGTTCTCAGGGGGCGCGGGACTCGGCTGAGCCGTCGTGTTTGCCGGCGCGGCCGCTGCGGGTTCGGCGGTGTCGCTGCTGGCGGGGGGCGGAAGCTTCACTTCCGCGGCGCCGCCGTCAAGCACAGAATTCGGATGGGGCTGCCGCTCGCTCGGGGCTGGCGGCGGGTTTGTGGGGAAATCTGCCGCTTCCATGGCCGCTTCCAGCGGGTCTTTTTCCTGCTTGACGTCATACGGTACCACCGGACGGGGTTCGTATTGCGGAGGCGGAAGATTGGGACGTGTGGGGGGGCCTCCGCAGGCGATGAACATTCCGAAGGCCAGTCCCACGGCTGCTAGTCCCAGAGCGGCCCAACGTGCGCTAGGTCTGAGCCCAGTCAAAGCGGGATCCCCCCCGCCGGAGTGCCTGCGTCGCGCGGCGTCGCTGGCTCATCACCGGACGCTGCCGGGGCTGGAGTCACGGCGGTGTACGAGCCGGCGGCTCCCACCGCGCTCGGAGCCGCGCTGGGAAACGCGGTGCTCAGTTCAGGGGTGGGTGGCGGGTCTGGTCGCTGTTTTTCGCGGCAGCCGCCCGCGAGCAGGCAGGCGCTACCAATCACAATCACCCTCAGGTCGAACACTTCGGATATGCTACCCGAGTCTTGCATTCGTTGGGTGAGTTTGTGACCCCTGCTCCGGCTCGGACCGGAGATCAAATCCGTGTGATTGCGCCCGCGGGCCCGTTC
Source organism: Polyangiaceae bacterium (assembly GCA_050304975.1). Classification (GTDB taxonomy): domain Bacteria; phylum Myxococcota_A; class Polyangia; order Polyangiales; family Polyangiaceae; genus SZUA-265. Next base: position 1,311 of record JBNLEN010000072.1, on the reverse strand, counting down.
GATCGAACCTTGTTCTTTCGCGGCTTGGGTTGGCTGGCAGAACACTTCCGAGTGCGCTTCGAGCCTGGTTGCACCACCAAGACCGGCTATCTTGCCGGCACAGATGAGCGGCGCCTGACCGAGTTGAATCGGGCCCTGCGTTGCACCGAGTCAAGCGTGATCGTGGCCGCGCGAGGCGGCTACGGCTGTACCAGAATCGCAGCCCAAGCGGACTTCGCCGCGCTCAGGCGACATCCCAAGTGGCTGGTGGGCTTTTCGGACATCACGGCGTTGCACTGCGAAGCGCTACGTCACCGCGTCGCTTCTTTGCACGCTGCCAATGTAACCGGGCTCGGTCGCGGCGACGCCGAAGGAAGACAAGCCTGGCTGGCGGCCGTGACGGGCGCCAGCTCCCAGCGCCAAGCGGGCGCCATAGAGCTTGAGCCTCAGTACCCGGGGCTCGCGCAGGGCGCACTCATCGGAGGCAACCTGACGTTGATTGAAAGCTGTGCAGCACAAGGCCGGTTGAGGGTGCCCAGAGGAGCAATCCTGTTTTTCGAAGAGGTGGGAGAACAGCCCTATCGCATCGATCGCCTGTTCACGACCCTAGGTCATAGCGGGGTTTTCGACCAACTGGGCGGCATGCTTCTTGGACAGTTTACGGCGTGTCGCGGCGGCAGAGACCACCCGACCCCGGAGCGGCTGGCCCGTGAGTGGGCGCGGCGCCATGAATTGCCCTGTGCTTCGGGCGTGCCAGCAGGTCACGAGCTTCGTAACTTGCCCTTGAGACTGGGGACACCGGTGCGTCTGCGCGTCTCGTCGGATAGCGCTGTCCTGGAGTTGGCACCGCTCATCAGCTGAGCGCTGCTCGAATGGCGCTAGTCATCGTCGCGCGCACGCGGCGGCGGAGGCGGCGGTGGTGGGGGCAAACGGCGCTTACCAGTCTTGGGAGGAGGTGGCGGCGTGGGGGCTGCGGCGGTGGCTCCTGGGGGAGGTGGCGGCGGCTTACGCGGCAGCGGGGGTGGCATGGACGTGACTGGGACAGAGTCGATCTCGTCCTCAATCAACTCTTCCGCGTCTTCGACCAGATCTTGGTCATCGGCCGTCTCCGACGCGGGACCATCTTCGAGCTCATCTACGTCCACCTCGAGATCGTCACCGTCTTCATCTTGCGTTTCGGCAGCAGCGTCGGCGCTGACGGTAGCTTCGCTGGGCGTTGCTTCAAGCATGTCGGCGGCACCCTCGTTGTCGGCGTCTGGCCCAGGGGCACCATCATCCAGCAAGTCATCGTCGACTGCTGCAACGGTGTCTGGCTCGTCGGCGTCTGGCTCA
>JBNLEN010000071.1:17051-30695 GCA_050304975.1 Polyangiaceae bacterium | reverse complement strand
CATTCGCACCAATGTTGACGGTGCCTCCAATCTGGTTGACGCAGCGATTGAACGCGGCGTCAAGCGGGTCATTGGCCTGTCAACGGACAAGGCCGTTTCTCCCGTCAACCTCTACGGAGCCACCAAGTTGTGTATGGAGAAACTCTTGGTAGCAGCCAACTCGTATTCCGGGGCGGACGGGACGCGGTTCGACCTGGTGCGCTATGGCAACGTGGTCGGGAGCGAGGGCAGCGTGGTGCCACTCTTCATCAATCAGCGGGCGACGGGCAGACTCACGCTGACTGAGCCGAGTATGACACGCTTCTGGATTGGCATGCCAAGTGCGGTCGACTTGGTGCTTCTCGCACTCGACTCGGGTAGCGGTGGGGACATATTCATTCCCAAATTGCCGGCATGTTCAGTTGAGACGCTAGCAGAGGCCGTGGCGCCAGGAATTGAACGTCAAGTCATCGGCATTCGTCCTGGGGAGAAAACGCATGAAACACTGATTACCTCCGAAGAATCACGCCAAGTTTCCGAGTTTGATACCCACTACGTCATCCGACCCAGTTTTCATTCGTGGAAAGCGTCAGTCCCGAAAGAAGGTAGAGCGGTGGCTCCGGGGTTCGAGTATACCAGCGCAAATACCCGCCAGTTGTCGGTTGAAGATACTAGAACGTTGCTCAAGCAGTTGCGGTTCGATGTGTGACCGTTCGCATTAGCGCGTCAATGATTCGCCAGACTCCGCGCCCATCGATGGCGCGGCGACCCGCCTGCGATAGTTTTGCTCGTTGCTCAGGCGAAGAAAGTAGCTGTCTGACTAGTCGCGTCGCGCGCTCCGCAGCTGCAGTGCGCTGCTCGCGGGTTGCGCTCGCCTCAACTTGACCTGCGCTCAGCGCCAAGCCTCGCGACAGAGCGCCGCGCAATACCGGTGCTTGGTTGTCGGCAGTCTGCAGCAGCACCAGCGGGATGCCCAGAGAGGCTAGCTGCCAAGTTGTGGACCCAGCTGCGCCCACAGCAATGCTCGCCCGGGAAACGGTTTCGGCCATGTTGGGCAAGTGTGCAAGCCAAGTGATGCGCCGGGGGTGCTTGAAACCTGAGCTGTCTGACGGCGCCTCGCCGAGTACGAGAATCTCGGTCGTTTCTGGCAAAGTCTGGTCCAGTTTTGCAGTCATGGCTGGGGTCATGTTAGCGACATCGGCGCCGCCGAAAGTCACGAGCACGCCGTGGCGTTCGTGTTGCTGCCACGGGTGTCGAAACTCGGCTCGCAAAGGGACGTACTCGGCTCCGACCAGCAGCTGCGCACCAGATTCTCCGTAGATGGATCGGTCGAAATCTGGGTTGGAGTTGAGGATCAAATCGGCGTCGAGCGCATTCGAGCCCAGGTCATCGAGCCACAGGAGAGGCAGGTGGGGGATCGCTGTTCGAAAGTCCGCTGAGGCGTGGCGATAGCTGTCGACGGCAACGGCGATGCTGTTTCGGTCTGCCGCCAACGCGGCGAGATGCTTAAAGTCGCTCGACGTGCCCTCCAAAAGTTCCAGGTGGACATGCTCAATGCCCGCATCTGCGATCCGGGAGGAGAAAGCCGGAGGCAGCGGCCCGCAAACGAGCGTTGCCTTTCCCCCTAACTCGGTCCACGCGTCTGCCAGCGCTTCGAGGCGCCCTACGTGACCGAAGCCGACTTGCTCGCCGGAGTCTGCGAACAGGAGCAGGTGTTTGCCCTGAACTTGCCGAGATCGCTGCTCCTGTTCACTGAGGGTACCGCGCTGCGCTGCGCCGGCGTTGAGCTGGCACAATTCCGGGTGGGCGCGGAGATGCTCGAAGATCGACATGGAGTCCGCGTCGGGCCCCAAGCGCGTGAGCAGCTGGTCAATCAGCTGGAGATCCTCGGGGGTATCGACGGTTAGGCGAAGATCTCCGTAGTTCCAGCCAGCTGGGTGCGACGCCAGGTAACGAAACTGGCCTCCAGTTCTGTAGAGGTAAGGCGTGACGTGTTCTCTGTCGCCGGGAGCGGATGTTTGCTGGTGAGCGGCCGTTAGTGCCTCCATGCTGAAGACTTCCACGTCGAGCCCTAGCGGGATGCAGCGCTCACTTCCCCGTTGGTTGGTGAGATAGTCGAGAGGGCATTCGTGTGAGCGCGCGTCCAAGAACTCGGTGAGCAGTCGGTCGACTTCCGCGGGATCCACCACCGGGTCGTCGCCCGTTACGCGCACGACGACGTCCGCGTGATGTTCGCTGGCTGCTTGGAAGTATCGGTCTAATACGTCGTCGCGTGAGCCGCGCACGACGGCGATGCCCAGCCGCCTGGCTTCCTCGGACACCGCGTCATCTTCCGGTCCCGCGGTGGTCGCCAAAACGATCGTCGACGGCAGTTGCGCTCGCTGCAAGCGGGTGATGCAATGGGCCAGCGGTGAACGGCCGGCGACCTGCATCAATACTTTGCCCGGGAGTCGGGACGAGCCAAGCCGCGCCTGGACGATGACGACGATCTTAGGAGCCGCATCCGCCTTAGCCACAGACCGCCGCCTCCAGGGCTTTGACCACACGCGCGACATCGGAGTCGGTCAGGGCCGGATACATGGGAATCGACAGCGCCTTGGAATAGTACTCGCACGCGCCCGGGTACCTCGCCACATCCTCGCCAAGCCCCGCGTAGTATGGTTGCGAAGGCACCGGAATGTAGTGAACTTGGCTTCCGACCCCGGCGTCCCGAAGCCGTTGCATCACTTCGCGGCGGGAGCGACCCGCCGCGTCGAAGTCGACTTGAACGACGTACAGGTGATGAGCGCTACGCGCGAGGTATCCGGGGCGAGTCAGTGGTTTGACGTGGGGCAGATCGACCAAGAGCTGCGCATAAAGCTCAGCAATTTCGTTACGCCGCTGAACGAAACGCTCGAGCTTGGAGAGCTGGCTGAGGCCGAGCGCGCAGGCCAGATCTGGAAGGCGATAGTTGAAGCCCAGCTCTTGTTGTTCGTAGTACCACGGGCCGGGCGATTCATTTTGCCAGTTGTCTGCGTCTCTAACGATCCCGTGCTCTCGGAATCGGCGTAGCTTTTCGGCTAGCGCTGCGTCGTTCGTGAGCACGGCGCCGCCCTCTCCGGTCGTGATGTGCTTCACGGGATGGAAGGACAGCGTAGCCAAGTGAGCTCCTGCCTGACCCAAGGCTTGCTGTTTGAATGCAGCGCCCAGGGAATGAGCAGCGTCCTCGATGAGCAGCGCGGTGTTTGACTCGGCTAGTGCAGCCAGCGCATCAATCTCAGCCGGCATGCCCGCGAGATCCACGCAGATTATCGCCTTCGTTCTATCGGAGATGCAGCGTTCGATCGTGGCTGGAGTTGCCAGTCCCGTATTCGGATCGACGTCAGCGAAGACCACTTTAGCGCCGAGGTATCTCGCACAATTGGCGCTCGCGACAAAGGTGATGGCGGGCACGATGACTTCATCCTCTGGCCCGATATTCGCGGCTGCGCAGGCGCAGTGCAGGGCGGCGGTGCCATTGCTCACGGCCACCGCGTGGGCGAATTCAGTGCACTGAGCTAGACGTCTCTCAAACTCGACGACCTTCGGACCCGTGGTCAGGAAGTCGTCCCGCAAAGCCGCCTGCACGGCGCGGATGTCGTCGTCTTCGATGGTCTGGCGTCCGTAGGGCAGAAAGTTCATGGCTGTACCGAGGATTGCTGCAGCGTAGCCGATCGGTCCAGCCTGCTGCAGAAGTATGGGTGCAGGGAGCATCGCTCAGCCGGAGCGTTGCTGGCTTTCTCGCGCGGAACGGAAACGCTACTTCTGTAAGTCTGGGTAAGCCAGAAGGGGCTCACGAATGATCTTCTGGTTCTGCTGCTTGAGCGGAGATTTCTGAGTGCGCCGACGGGGAGCCGGTGGCAGCCCTTGGACATGACTGGAGTAGGTCGCCGGGGGCCTGCACCAGCTCGATCAGCACCCCATGCCCGCTGATGGGGAACTCGTCATTCGACCTCGGGTGAATGAAGCAGACGTCGTGCCCGGCAGCTCCCGGGCGAATGCCTCCGGGCGCGAAGCGCACGCCCTGTGCCTGCAGCCAGCTGTGCGCGGCCTGAAGGTCGTCGACCCAGAAACCCACGTGATTGAGGGCGGGTTCGTGCACTCGGGGGGACTTGCTGGCGTCCAGCGGCTGCATCAGATCGACCTCGACGGAGCGCTCCCCGCTGCCGAGCGTCAGGATGTCTTCGTCCACATTTTCGGCGACGGAGGTGTAGCTGCCCGTCTGCGACAGTCCCAAGCAGTCAACCCACAGGGCGCGCAGGGAGTCCTTGTCGGGGCCGCCGACGGCGATCTGTTGCACGCCCAGTATTCGAAACGGGCGCTGGGTCACGCGACTTCCCCGGCTGGGCTAGCGTTCACGGGAGGCGTACTTGCAGCCCTGCGTTGGCTTCCAGAGTGGTCGTGATCGCACGCACGAAACTCACGTTCGGCCCCACGGCGAGGTAGATGCCGGCGTAGCGAACGAAGTCTATCTGGCCGCCAAAATTGAGATGCACCAAGAAGTCCGTGCCGTAGTCCAAGTCCGGAAACAGATCGGGATCCACTGCGCCTTCCGTCTCCATGGCGACGGCGGGCTCGAAGTACAGTTTCACCATGGAATCGCTCATGGTGTAGATACGTAGGCCAGCGCCAAAGACGCTGAGCGCTGCGGTATTCGTGCGTTCCTCGTCACCGAGGCCCAGTCTTAGCCAAAGGTAAGGTTCAATCGCGTCCAACGGTGCGAAGCTAAGCGCCAAATCGAGCGCCGCTGTGCTCGTGAAGCCGCAGACTTTGCCCGTTTCCTCCGGGTCGACATCCTTGTTGCAGGGAGGCGAGTCATCAAATCTCGCCATCACCTTGTAGGGGATGCTGATCCCCGCACGAGCGCCGAATTGGAAGAAGTGACCCAGGTCGTCCACCTCGTCTTTGATGGGCGCATCGGTCTCGTCAGCTGGGGACTCGGGCGGAGGCGCATCGCGCTGCACGTCTTCCTTTTCAGTGCCGAGTCCGACCTGGGCCTGAACGTCAGGCGACGCCTGCACCGCTTCCTTCTCTTCCGCGGTGCTCCCGCCTTCGGCAGCGTCAGCCTCGCTCGAATCTGCATCCGTTGAGCTCTCGTCGGCTCCTTGGGCGAGCGCTGCCGCTGACCACAGCCACGCGCCAGCCAGTGCCGTTCCAAACAACGCTCGAGAGCCCCGATATATCCCGCGCTTCCACATGCGGGGGAACATACTCAAGGCGCGCCAGCGCGTCCATGGCGTTGGCTTTCTGATGGCGCACCAGCGGTTCGGCGCCTGAGGATGAGCCGCCGCTAGCGTTCGGCGCGGGAAGCGGTTCCGCCGATAGTCCAATCGCGCTCTTCGGCGACGGCCAACCACTGCACATTGACGGGCCTGCCGTCGGCCTGAACCTCCAACGTTTCCGCCGTCCGAGCCAGCGTTGGGATCTTGAGCAGGGTGGCGGCCCGCAGGCGCGTGATTGCGTCTTGTTCGGCGGTGAGCGCCAGGATCCCCAGGCCGGCGAACATGGGCACGTATGCGGCAGGCAAATAGGGCGCTGCGATCGCGCGCAAATGAGGAGTGAACTGATCGGCGTTCTGCGCCGCCCAGCGCACCTGCTCGAGATCGGCGCAGACCAATGCTGTCGGGGTGTCCGGCGTCTTACCGTTGGTGGACACGCTCAGTTCACTCGGACCGTCCCAAGGCAAGGTGGAGGGAGGAGGTGCGGACAGACTCGCGCTTTCCCCATTCGCGCCCTTCTTGCTTTTTTCCTTTCGCACGATCAGCACGTCATCTGTGGGAAGAGTGCGCGGCACGGTGACGCGCACCGGACGTTTGAAGGATCTCGGATCGCCGAGTTTGCCAGTGGCTACCGCCAAAGCCACCGTCTCGACCGAAGCGACGATGCCTCGGCGAGAGCGCGGCGTTCCAGCAGCCGGAACGAAAGTGCGCAGGGAGAGCGAATCGTCCTGGGGTGGCGGATACAGCTCCCCGCTCATCAAGCGGTCATCGGGTTCGACAACGCGCGCACCAGTTGCGATCAAGTCCACCAGCTTGCCTGTGCTAGCCAACACTTCTAGCGCTTGACGTGAGGGCGGGGCCAACAGGAAGTCCAATCCGGTGGGCACACGTTTGCTCTTGAGCAGCGCCGCGACGGTGAGCAAGTCTCGCAGGGAGGCGCCGCAGTCACCTCCTAAGATTACCTGAGAGACGGAGGCGCCTTCGAGGTCGCGCACCGGTAGAATCGCTCCGTCTTGGTCCATCAGCAGTGGATCGACCGAGCTCAGATCGAGCGTCAGTACGTCATCACACGGGGCGCCGGGATCCGGTGCCAAGCTGCGGTGGGCTTTCGAACGTCGCTGGTCGCGCAGGTAGACCTCAGTCTTTTCGTCGCTCACGAACACCGCGCCTGCGGCGCCGATCTGGGGTGCCAAACCACACAACACCGCCCGATCCGGCACGGAAAGCAGTCGCGCGCTCTGGCCGCAGAATTCGAGCACCACGGGCGAGTTGTGCTTTTGGTCGATGCGGGCGACCGCCTCTGCGAGCCCTAGTCGCAACAGCTCGAGGGCGACGTCGCGTACGCCGACGAAAGGGCGCAACTTTCCGCTCAGCAGCACCTGGATGCTGCGCACCGGGCGCAGCAGGGTGCGACCCCGGACCAAGACGTCCGCCAGCTGTGATGGAGACGCCAGCAACGTCAGTAGGCCCAACCCTCCGAGCGATGCTAGGCGCGGGTCATCCGTGAGCGCCAAGCGTGCGGGGGCGGCGAAACGCTCCAAGTGAACAGCACCGGCGAAACCGATGCCGGGTCGGGCAACGAGCACACCATGACGCACCAAGCTGCGGGGCACGCGATCTTCCGCGCCGCCCGGATCTGGGCTGGACGTCACGCATCGACCGTCGTAAGCGATGGCCGTTTCGACCGCCGCTTTCTTCAGACCGCGCCGCAGTGCTTCGGTAAGTGTTGGTCCGGGCTCCTTGGACAAGATAACTTGGTCGACTTTGGTGTCGATCAAGTCTGCGCCGAGCATGGGGTCGTCGGCACGCCCTGCCAGGATTCGTTGAGGCATAGTGCGGGGCGGATCCCCCGCTCGCGCGCGCATCGGTTTCCGTAACTTCCGGAGTTTGGAAAGACAAACAGGTTGCGGCCCCTCCACGGCGCCGACGTTGACAAAATTAGCCGCCTAGCCTGACCAGGGTCAACCGCGGATCCCGGTGTGAGTTGTGGATCCAGGTGACTTGCGGAAGAGCGGCAGTGGATTTCTAGGGAGATTTACGTGACTTTCACCCTAAAGGGGTTGACAGGTGATGAGATCACCTACCCGAAATTGCAGAAACATTCCCTTGCACACCCAGTTCGGACTAACCTTGTACTGATGTTTCGTGAGGCACTTCAGGGCGTTGTGGAGTCGGTCGATGGCGGCATGGCTGGGATGCTGATGGACTTCGAGGGGATCCCTCTCGATTCCTATACCCGTGAAAACACCGTGTTTGATATCGAGGCCGTTGGGGCGGAAGCCAGTGTCCTGGTCAAGTCGATTCAGCGCGCCACGGAGATGCTCGAAGCCGGCGAGACACGTGAAGTGTCGATCAAGAGTGACAAGATGGTGACCTTGATTCGCGTGCTGAACGAGACCTACTTCATGGCGCTCGCACTGGAGCCCGGTGGCAATCTGGGCAAAGCTCGGTACTTGTTGCGTGTTATGGCGCCCAAGCTGCTCGGTGAGCTGGGTTGAGTTCGCGCCTGAGTTTGTCCTGCTGTTGAATTGACGCTGCCGTGACCTCCGTCAAGCTACTGGTCCTGAGCGGACCCAACTTGGACCGCTTGGGCAAGCGTGAGCCTGAGATTTACGGCAAGCAGACGCTGCAGGACATTCACGCTTCTCTGTCCACGCTGGCGCACGAGCTCGGGGTATCTGTGGAGTGTCGTCAGTCCAACCACGAGGGGCAGCTGGTCGATTGGCTCAATAGCGCCGAAACGGATGGATTCTCGGGTGCCGCCATCAATCCAGGTGCACTGACTCATTACTCGTGGGCCTTGCACGACAGCATCAAAGGTTGCGGAGTGCCCGTGGTTGAAGTTCACCTTTCCAACCCCTCCGCGCGTGAAGAGTTTCGACGCCACTCTTGCGTGGCGCCTGCCTGCCTGGGCACGGTGGCTGGTTTTGGCGCAAATTCCTATGCGTTGGCGCTGCGCGCGTTGAAGACTCAGCTGACGTAGCTCAAGCTCTGATTCATGGCTCAGCCTGTCAGCCACTGGATTGAGCGAACGCGCGCCGGCGAAGCGCGCGCGCTGGCGCGCCTGTGTCGCTTGCTGGACGAATCCGTTTCGACCACCGACGCTAGACAACTGCAGCGAGAGCTGCACGTCGCACTGGCGCAAGCTCAACGTCGGGCGTGGAGCATCGGGATCACCGGTAGCCCGGGGGCAGGCAAGAGCACGTTGGTGGCGCGTTTGCTGCGCTTGCTCCGGGAGCAGCAACTGCGCTGCGGGGTGATCGCCATCGACCCGACCAGCCCGTTTTCAGGCGGTGCGTTATTAGGCGACCGCATTCGCATGCAGGACCACTTCAGCGATCCGGGGGTGTTCATTCGGTCGGTGGCAACACGGGGCGCCCAAGGCGGACTATCTCGCTCCACGTATGACTTGCACAGCGCTCTATCGCTATGGGGGGCGGACGTGGTGCTGATTGAGACCGTGGGCGTCGGTCAGGATGAACTGGACGTGATCACTCTGGCGGACACCACCTGCGTCGTGCTCGCCCCAGGGATGGGGGACGACGTGCAAGCCAACAAGGCCGGGATCCTCGAAGTGGCGGATGTCTTCGCCGTGAACAAGGCGGATCTGGCGGGCGCCGCAAGAGTCGTTTCAGACTTGAGGGCAATGCTGGCCCTTGGAAAGATCACGTTGGCAAAAGCCGAGCCGGCGCTGCGACCTTCATTCGGGCATGGAGCGGCCAGCGCCACGAGCGTGGTCCCTCGAAACGAGCAGGGGGAGTCTTCGGGAGCCGACTGGCAGCCGCTGATAGTCGAATGCAGCGCGGCCAGAGGCGAAGGCGTCGAGCAGGTGCTGAGCGCCATGGGAGAGCACCGCCAATGGCTGCAGACCACCGACGTCGGGCGAGCGCGGGCGAAATCCAGAAGCGAATGGCGTGCGCGGCGTCGAATTTTGGACGGCCTGATCTCATTCACCGAAGTCAGACACGCGCAGCGATTGGACCTGCTGGCGCGAGCGGTGGCCGACTCCACCACCGATCCGGGGGAGGCCGTCGAACTTCTGCTCAAGGCTTTGTCCGACGATGCTTCGTGAATCGGATGGCACGCGGGCGCCCCAGTTCGAAGACGCCCATGACGAACTCGCTGAACGAAAGCCCGAGAGAGATGGTTGGCTCAAATGCGTTCACTGCGCAGCGAACATCGCTCACCAACAGCAGCGACTGGAGCTGGGGGGCAGCCATGTCCACCGCTTCATCAATCCGGGCGGCTATGTTTATCGAGTGCGTTTGTTCAGCGACGCAAGGGGACTAACCTCTGTCGGCAAACCCAGCACCGAATGGTCCTGGTTTGCGGGTCACAGCTGGCTGATCCAGAACTGCCGTCGCTGTCAGTCACACTTGGGGTGGTTGTTTGAACGCCAACAGCAGCGCTTTTTTGGCTTGATTGCCAACCAGCTCCAACATTGAAGCGCGTTTCAGGGACCGTGGGTGCCACGGATCCCAAGACCCAACCAGGCGTGGAGCTTGTTCTCGAGATCTTCGCCTTCGGTGCTGCAGTCCAGGCCGGGCGTGCACTCGAAACTGTCCGTCAAGTACATGCCCGCAGCCGCCGACACATACGGACCGATGCGCACCGTCTCTCCAAGATCAAATCCAAGTCCGCCTTGGAGCAGCAGCTGCGGACCACCTCGCAGTTCGCGCGCCATCACTGACACGGTCGTCTGTTCACCAGCCACAGATACTTCGACGGCCTGCGTGACAGAGCCGCGGAGCCACTCCCAGCCCAGGCCGAGTCCGAGCCAAGGATCCATCGGACTCGTTGGCGCCAGGTTGTAGACGAGCTGTCCTCCCAGGCGAACGTCGGTCCACTCGCATTGAGCGCCGCTGGGGCATGAATCACCAAACGCGCCAGAGCCCGCCTGGGCGTACAAGCCCAACCACAGTGGCTCTGTGAAGCGGTAACCCAGATCCAGCCAAACGGGGATGCGATACTCGGCAACTCCATTCAAGTCTGCGCCTCGAAAGGCGTTGCCGTCGTCGATTTCTCCTAGACCTAGCTCCAGGCCGGTGCGCAGTCCCCACTCGAACCCGGAGGTCGTTCCTGAGGCGGCGTCAGACTCGCTCGAGCTGGCGGCATCCAAGCCGACGCCGTCGCTAACGCTGGCGCCCGCCCGCACCTCGGAAGAAGTGCTCGATTCCGGAGTCTGGGCGGCCGCGGACGGCGCGACGCAGACCACGGGCAGGGCGAGCAGGGGGGCGGCTGAGCGGCGGAGCGCGTTTCCGTACCGATCCATCAACATGCGACCGGGTATAGGGCCAAGATCAGCTGCCGTCATCCCCAAACCACTTGGCATACAGGCTGTGGTAGTCGCCGCTTTCGCGCAACGCGAGCATGGCCCGATCGATGCGTTCGCGTAGCGGGCTTCCGTCGGGCAAGACGAAGCCGTAGCTCTCTCGGTGAAAGAGATTGCCCACCGTGGCGACTTTGCCGTTGCCGCCGTGCAGGGCATAGTACTGCAGCGCGGGGGCGTCGTAGACCACAGCATCAATCGTGCCGGCCTCTAGCCACTCGTAGACGGTTTCGGCGTTTGGCGCTGGGCGGCCGCCCAGGCCCTTGGCCTTCAGGTAACGATGGGCCGTAGAACCTTCGACGGTGCCGATCGCTTTGCCCCGCAAGTCTCGCGGCCCCTGAATGTCCGACTCCAGTCGACTGAGCGTCAGCTCCGTAGTGACGCTGGCCGTGAAGTACGAGATCAGGACCATCCCGGAGAACATCCAGACCAGCCCCACCAAGCGCCCCAGCATGCCAACCGGCGCCTTATCACCATAGCCGACCGTGGTGACGGTCACTGCAGACCACCAGAACGCTTCCCAGATCCCCTTCAAGTACTCGTGAGGAAACTGCTCGGGGCTGCGTTTGCGCTCCACGAACCAGAGAATGTGCGCCACCAGCAGTACGATGATCATCACGACCCCGATGGCTTCCATCAAACCTCTGGAGAACAGCGCTCGGGTCACCACCCAGGGCGAAGAGGCCGGGTTTTGGCGCACCATGATCATCAAGCCGGACTCGAAGAACGGATAGCTGAAGTCGACGCTGCGTTCACGTTCGGCGGTAATGGTGATCCCGGCCCCGCCGATGTCGGCACGGCGTTCAGCGACCGTTTCCAACAGCTCACCCACGGACTGGGTCATGACCCATTCAAACTCGATGTTTAGCTCCCTGGCGATCAGCTGCCAGAGCTCCACCGTGAAGCCGCTGAATTGGTCGTCTTCATGGATCACGAACGGCTTGAACACTTTGGTGGCCACCCGCAGCTTTTGAGGCAACGCAGCAGGTGGCGGCGTTGGTGTGCTTGCCTCCGTCGAGGCGCTCGCCGCCGCGGCTGCTTGCTCAATGGGGGGCACGCGGTCTTGCTGCTGGTGCTGAACTGCGGTCGGGGTTGGGGGCGGCTGCAGCCTAGCCCCGCTTGGCGCGTCTGGAGACTTGTGGCCGTCCGAAGCGGTCGCTTGGGGAACAGGTGTGTCACCAAGCGCATGCCCGGCGGCCGAAAAATAGGCCACGCATACGAGTGTGAAACAACGCACCCTTCGCAACATGCGGACAACCCTAGCCCGTGAACGGGAACGGCGCCCAGTTCCTTGTCCCGAGAGGACGCGCCGTCGCATCAGATGTAGTGAAAACTGCGCAATCGTTGCAGCGTGAGCCAAATCAAGGCAGCGAAGCGGAAGCGATCCAGGAGGCCAGGTGGCGCGTCTCTCAACACGGGCGGCCGACTGCGCTAGGGTCCCGGCCTGCTTTGAATTCCAAAGAGGCTGGGGCGTCTTAAGACACGGATCTGCTTATTTTGAGCAGGGGCCGAACGGCCTCCGTCTCGTTTTCTTCCAGGACTTGTTTGAGGAGAGGAACATGAAACTTTTTAAGTTGGGGACCCTGCTGGTGCTTTCGAGCTCGTTGGCTCTGGCGTGCAGCAGCAGTGAAGAGGATGACTCGGACAAGGACGATGACGCCGTCGGAGAAGACGGTGGCACGGACGACGACGACGACGATGATGACGCGGACGACGATGATGACGCCGATGGTGGCTTCACGACCATGGGTGCGGACGGTGGCGGCGTAGACATCACGGTTCCCGACGGCGGTGGGGACGCTGGCCCTGGACCAACATTCCGCGTCACCGGCCAACTGAAAGTCGGAGAGACGCTCTTCCGCGACACCGATTCGAAGGACCAAGGCGCACTCTACGTGTCGAACGACGCCCTCGACACCGCGGACGCCGACGCGGACGAAGCGCAGTCGATCTCCAGCCCAGGCAGCGTGACGGGATACCTGGGACCCATCATGACTTTCGACGACCAGGACAACGAAGTCGAAATCGCCGACAATGTCGATTACTTCAAGGTGACCTTGGCCGAAGGCCAAGTCGTGACGCTGTTCACGGCAGAAGTCGAAGAAGATCAGGATGGAAACACGCCCCCGCAGGCGGATCTGGACCTATTCTTGCTCGACGCTGTGGACAATGACATCAGCGATGGCGGTTCCTGGGTCGATGATTCCATGGGGGTGGGCGACAAGGAGCAAGTCACAGCTCCAAGGACCGACACCTACTGGATCGCCGTCGAGCGCTACCAGGATGACGCCGACCCTGATGACGATGCCGCTCAAGCCGTCTACACACTGTCTGTCGGCATTCAGCAAGCCGGGTCGATGCAGGCTGAGATTGCCGCGCAGAAGCTGAGCACCAAGTGGGAACACGTCAGTGGCGAAGCGCTGATGAAGGCCAGCTTCGGGCCCCTGGACGCCAAGGCCGCCGAAGAGGTCAGCTACGTCACGTATGGCAACAACGCCATCAACTACGCCCACATCGAGCTCAACTCCGTTGACAAGGCGGCGGCAGCCCGCGGCGCAGGCGATCCGCGTGAGACCATCTACGCGATCAAGAAGCTGCGCAAGCAGGGGCTCGAAGTCTCACCGAACTACATTTACCAGCACATGGGTGCGCCCGCTCCGAACGATCCGCTGTTCAGCTCGCAGTGGCACTACGAGCAGATCAATCTGCAGGCAGCTTGGGACCAGTCTGACCAAGTGGCTGGCGGTAATCGCGGTGAGGGCGTGGTCGTCGCGGTGCTGGATACGGGCGTGGCGTTGAACCACCCGGACTTCCAGAACGGCAATGGAACCAGCCAGCTGACGACGGACGGTTTCGACATGATTCGAAACCCGGACGTCGGGGCTGACGGCGACGGCCGAGATAACGATCCGAACGATCCCGGTGACGGTCGCACACCCGGCGATCACTCGTTCCACGGCACGCACTGCGCGGGCACCATTGCTGCCGCAACCAACAACGGCGAAGGGGCTGCCGGCGTGGCGCCCAACGCCAAGATCATGCCGATCCGCGTGTTGGGTCGTGGGGGCGGGACGTTGGAAGACATCCGTCAGGGTGTGC
>JBNLEN010000071.1:0-17041 GCA_050304975.1 Polyangiaceae bacterium | reverse complement strand
GAAGCTGCCCTGGCACGGGATGCCTTGCTGCTCGAGCTGCTCTACGGCTGCGGCCTGCGCGTCTCCGAGCTCGCCGGACTGGACGTCACGGACCTGCACGACGAGAAGGCCGAGGTGCGCGTGCTCGGCAAGGGCGGCGGAAGCTTGTCGGACATCATCGAAGGCGTGCTCTACGCCGCCGGGCTCGACAATGAAACGGGCGAATTGCCGGATCAAAAGGCGGACGTCATCAGCATGAGTCTGGGCGGTCCCGGCCTGAGTCCCGCGATGGCGGCAGCAGTCGCCATGGCGCGCTCCGCGGGCGTGGTGGTGATCGCTGCGGCGGGCAATTCCAATGCTCCGGCAGCGGTGTTCAGCCCAGCTGGCGAAGAGGGTGTAGTCACCGTGAGCGCGACCGACTTCAACAAAGAACGCGCCTTCTACTCCAACAAGGGTGATGCGATTGATATCGCAGCGCCCGGCGGCGACACAGGCGCGGACGAAAATCTCGACGGTCAGCCTGACGGCGTGATCAGCCTGGTTTCGAAGAACAACGGAGCGACGAAGTACGCTGCGTACCAAGGAACCTCGATGGCCTGTCCTCATGTGTCGGGCGTTGCTGCTCTGATGAAGTCCATTTGGAAAGACATGACTCCCCAGGACTTCGACGACGCGATCGCCAATGGCGACATCGTGTCCGCCCAAGGCCCCGCCAGCGACTTCGGTGCTGGTCTGTTGAACGCAAGCAAAGCCGTATCCTTCGCTATCGAGCAGGCGGGCGAATCGGTCATGCCGCAGCCGGTATTGAGCGTTTCTAGCACGGTGCTGGACTTCGGCGGTGAGGCGGTCACCTTGCCGCTGGCCGTGGGCGACGCGGGCAACGGCACGCTGACCCTCGGTGACCCAGATCAGCCGACGTTGGATCCCGTAGAAACAGATCAGCCCTGGGTCGACATCAGCGGCGTCGTGATCGGCATGGGTGAAGTTGCGGTGGACCGCGACGCGGCCGAGCTGATTGCTGGCGTGAACACCGCCACGATCACGATTCGCAGCAACGGCGGTACGAAGGAAGTCAAGGTCCGCGTGTTCAAGGGCACCCAGCCCGACGGCGGCGACATTGACGATGTCTATGTGCTGCTGGTCGACGCGAAGACTGGCAACGCCGTGGCGCAAACCTTTGCCTTCAAGGAAGAGGGGATCGAGCTGCCGAACGGGTTGAACTCGCTTCCGGACTATGGCTTTGAGATCGACGGCGTGCCCGGTGGTGCCTACTACTTGGTCGCGGGCACGGACCTCGCGGACACTGGCTTCGTTGGTAATGATGGCGACGGCTACGGCGCTTTCCCGCTGTCTCAGGATCCGCAGCTGATCTGTCGCTTCGTGCCCGCAGACGAGCCAGGCTGCCCCGAGCTTAGCGAAGAAGATCTGGCTGCGCGCGACCAGGAGCCAGACATCGAAGGTGCCATCGTGCCGATCCAGATCCTGGTTGACCTGGGTGCTGAAGAGGTGGACGATAGCATGGCTGGCGGCAAGCAGTCGTTCAGCGCGATGTCTTCCGCGACGCATAGCCCGACTCGCATCAAGCGACTCTGGTGAGCTAACCACGATTCTTTGGATAGACGATGAACAATCAACGAACCTGGGGCGGCATGCGTCGCCCCATCTTCATCGTGGTGTGCCTGGGCCTCGGAGCTGCACTCGGTTGCAACTCCTGCGGTTCGAGCACGCCAGAGGCAGAAACTCCTCCGGCCGTAACGGCAGAGCCTGCACCCACCAGCACCGCGCCCGCGGATCCAACGGGTGGAGATCGGGCTAGTGGTGGTTGCGTGATCGGTGGTTGTTCCAGCACCGTCTGCCAAGATCCGGCAGCGGCAACGGAGCAGCAGTTCACCACCTGCGAGTACCAGCGGCACTTCGAATGCTACGAAACCGCCACGTGCGGGCGGGACGCGAACAACCAGTGTAACTGGGAGATGACGCCGCTGCTGGAGAAGTGTCTCAAGCGTCACGGCGCTCTGTAGCAGGCACCTGCCGACAAAAGAAAACCCCGCCTCGCGTCGAGCGAGAGCGGGGTTTTTTCTTGTGGGCGTCAGCCGAGAACTACTTGCTGCCTGGAAGGCGCTTTTTTGACACTCCCTTGCGATCGCGCAACTTGCGTCGCTTCTTGGGTTCTTCCTTGGGCTCTTCCTTGGGCGGAGGAGGGGTGACGGCCTTGGGGGGCGGGTCCGGTGTCGTCTTTGGTGGTGGCTTGGGCGTCGTTTTGGGTGGTGGCGTTGGCACCAGACCCTTCTTGTCGTCGGGCACCGGCGTTGGGGTAGGAGGAGGCGTGGCGGCCGCGCCGGCGCTGCCATCCACCGCGGCTCCGCCGCCGGCGCCTTCCGCCAGTGCTGCCTCCTCGGCTTTGGCAGCTTCTTCGGCAGCCTTGGCGGCTTCCTCGGCTACCTTGGCTTCCTCTTCCAGTTTGGCTTTCGCTTCCTCAGCTGCCTTTTCGGCGGAGAGCGCCGCGGCCAGTGGCTCTGCCGCAAGCTCTTGAGCTTGCTTTTCCAACTCTGAATCTTCGCTCTTCTTGCAGGCGCTCGTCGCGACAACGGCCAGGCTGACTGCAATGATTGCGTTACGCGCTATGGGCATTCTACTTCTCCTCCTACTGAGCCGAACGGCATTGGCGGGCCGGCTGCGCCCCTCGTGTGACGGACGTACCACGGATACGCGTTTAGGGACGCCAATTTTCCCTGTGGCATTCAGCCGAATTCATCGGCCCGCAAACCACGCCGCCTGCTGCTGATAACAAGTCCAGTCACATCGCAACGTGCACTGACTTTGTCCCACCTACACGCACTGAAGATTCCGAGGTGCCAGCTCGACCATCTGCGGGAACTGTCTATCGGGAGCTGGCTTTCTTGCTCCGTTGGTTGGCGCCGGAGCGTGCCTTCTTGGTAGCTTTTTTAGAGGTTACCGGGGCTGGTTGGCGGGACCTTGGGGGCTTTCGCCCCACGTTTTCCGCCTTGAACGCGCTTGGGCAAACGTCGTTGATGCTGCATGCGGCGCAGGCTGGCTTGCGCGCCGTACACACCCGCCGTCCGTGAAAGATCAACGTGTGAGACACTGGGTCCCAGACGTCCCGGGTGAACAGTTTCATCAGATCTGGTTCGATCTTGTCGGGGGTGGTGTTCTTGGTCCATCCGAGGCGTTGAGAGATGCGCTGCACGTGAGTGTCAACCACCACACCTTCCGGAGTGCCGAAAGCCACACCCAGCACGACGTTGGCTGTCTTGCGTCCGACGCCAGGGAGTTCGATGAGCTCAGCCAGGGTCTTCGGAACCTTCGCTTGATGCTCGGTCACCAGCTTCTTCGCCAGCCCGGTGATGTTCTTCGCCTTCTGACGGTACATGCCGATGGAGCTCAGCGCTTGCTGCACTTCCTCCAGATCGGCGGCAGCTAGAGATTCTGGGTCTGGCCAACGCTTGAATAGCGCAGGCGTCACCTTGTTGACGGCCACGTCAGTGCTCTGTGCACTTAGCACGGTAGCGACGATCAGTTGGAACGGGTTTTCGTGGTCGAGCTCACAATGAGCGTCGGGATGGGCCTGCCGCAAGCGCTCGAGCGTTTGCGGGGCGGCCTTCTTGGCTTGGGCGCGAGTCAGCTTAGCTTTCATCGTCCGACGTTTCGTCGTCGGTATCCGTCTCGTCCGCAGCTGTTTCATCCGCGGGATCCGAGGCGGCAGCGTCGTCGTCATTGTCGGCGTCGTCTTCGTCGGCGCCGTCTGCGTCTGCGTCGGTGGCGTTGTCGGCGTCAGAGCTGTCTGGGGGATGCGAGTCACGCGCTTCGGCGGCGGCTTCCTCTTCCTCCAGTTTCTCTTCTTCTAGCGCTTCAATCGCTACGACGCGTTCACCGTCGCTGACGTTCATTACCCGAACCCCTTGGGCGTTGCGCCCGGTTTCCCGGATTTCGCCCACTTGGGTGCGGATCGTCTGGCCGCGGTCGGTGACCAGCATGACCTCATCTTCTTGCTTGACGAGCGCGATGTCCACTACCGGGCCGTTGCGATCACTGGCGTCGATCAGGATGATTCCCTTGCCGCCCCGTCGCTGAGAGCGGAAGTCGTCGAGGGGAGTGCGCTTGCCGTAGCCGTTCTCGCACACGGTTAGCACCTGCTGGCGTTCCGGCTCGGTGCAGGCGAACCCAACGACTTCGTCGTCGGCTTCGAGTTCGATGGCTTTCACACCGGCGGCGTTGCGTCCCATGGCGCGTACCTGGGACTCGTCAAAGCGAATGCTCTTGCCCTTGCGCGTGGCGATCAGGAACTCACGCGAGCCATCGGTGACAGCGGCTGCTAACAGCTGGTCATCGTCCGTGATCTTGACGCCGATGATGCCCTTCTCGCGATAGTTCTGGTAGTCGACGATGGCGGTCTTCTTGATCTGGCCGCGTTTTGTGAGGGTCGTCACGAACAGCCCATCGTTGAAGCCCTCCACCGGCGTGATCGCTTGCACGCGTTCACCGGATTCCATGCCGACGAAGTTGACGATCGCGCGGCCCTTGCCGCTGCGCGCAGCCTGAGGCACCGCATAGACTTTCTTGACGTAGACCTTGCCTCGGTCACTGAAGAAGAACACGAACGAGTGAGTGGAGCATACGAACAGCTTGCTGATGAAGTCGTCGTCGCGGGCGTCCATCCCGCGGTTGCCTTTGCCGCCGCGTTTTTGGGCCTTGTAAGTGGAAAGCGCGGTGCGCTTGATGTAGCCCTCGTGAGAGATGGTGACGACCATCTGCTCTTCCTGGATCAGATCCTCGATCTGGATCTCGGCCTCGTCCTCGGTGATCTCAGTGCGGCGGTCTTGTCCGTAGACCTCGCGCACTTCGTGCAATTCACCGACGATCACTTCCATCAGCAAATGCTCTTCTGCCAGGATGGCGCTCAAGCGTTTGATGGTTTCGCACAACTCCCCGTATTCGGTGGCGAGCTTCTCTTGCTCCAGCCCCGTCAAGCGGCTGAGGCGCATCTCCAAGATGGCCTTGGCCTGGCGTTCACTCAGGAAGTAGTCGCCGCGCTCGCGCGCCTGGGTGATCTCTTCTTCGGGTCTGCCTGCGCGTTTGACGAATTCTTCCAGACCTTGCAGGGGAAGTTTCATCAAGCGCTCGCGCGCCACCTCAGGATCGCGGCTGGAACGGATGGTTTCGATCACCACGTCGGTGTCGGTGGTGACCATGCCCAGGCCCTCTACCAGCTCACGCTGGGCTTCGGCCTTGGTCAGTTCATAGCGCGTGCGTCGGCTGACGACTTCCCGACGGTGCTCGACGAAGTATTCGAGCACTTGCTTGAGATCGAGCACCGCAGGACGCCCGTTGACGATCGACAAATTGATCACGCCGAAAGTCGTTTGGATGTCCGTCATCGTGTAAAGCTGATTGAGCACCACCTGGGGGTGCACATCCTTCTTCAGCTCCAGCACCAGGCGCGTGCCATCCCGGTCACTTTCGTCGCGCGCTTCACGGATGCCTTCGATGCGCTTGTCGCGAATCAAGGTGCCGATTTTCGCGTGGAGGCGCGCCTTGTTGACCTGGTACGGCAGTTCGATGAAGACGATTTGCTCGCGGTCTTTGCTGCCCTTGATTTCTTCGATGATGTGGCGGGCGCGCATCACGATGCTGCCGCGCCCGGTCTTGTAGGCCGCGTAGATGCCCGCGCGGCCGTAGATGAAGCCAGCCGTTGGAAAATCCGGGCCGGGCACGTACTGCATCAGATCTTCGACCGTTGCGTCGGGATTGGCGATCAGGTGGATGGTGGCGTCCAGCACCTCTCGCAAATTGTGTGGCGGAATGTTGGTCGCCATACCCACGGCGATTCCGCCGGAGCCGTTGACGAGTAGGTTCGGGTAGCGCGCCGGAAGTACGACGGGCTCCGAGCGGGACTCGTCGAAGTTGGGGACCTGATCAACGGTTTCCTTCTCGATGTCGGTGAGCAGCTCGACCGAGATCTTGGCCAAGCGCGACTCCGTGTAACGGTAGGCTGCTGGCGGATCACCGTCGACGGAGCCGAAGTTGCCCTGACCATCCACCAACGGATGGCGCATGCTGAAGTCCTGCGCCATGCGAACCAGCGCGTCATAAACACTGGCGTCGCCGTGGGGGTGGTACTTGCCGAGCACATCACCGACGACCGTCGCGCACTTTTTGTAGGCCTGGCCAGGGGTCAGCCGCTGCTGCCACATCGAGTAAAGGATGCGCCGATGAACGGGCTTCAAGCCGTCGCGAACGTCCGGAATGGCGCGCCCAATGATCACGCTCATGGCGTAATCCAAGTAGGACGTGCGCATCTCGTCTTGGATGCTTATCGGGACTTCGTCGTGGCGTTGGGTGGGGGTATCTTCGCTCATGATTTTGGGGCGGAAAAGGGCCGGTTTTCGGGGCCCTGTTTATACTTTGCAAAGCCCCATTTCGCACTGAAATAGTGGTGTATTTGCCCTCTGCAAGTAGCTGATCTGGCAGTGAATTTTGAGCTCGTTTTAGGCCTGATTCAAAGCCCGGCGCAGAGCGCAAAACAGACGCTTCGGCGACGCGTCTGCTGCCCATTGCTTTAGGTCAAGCCGCGCCGTCAAACGCATGCGGATCACGAGTGCGGAGCGCACAGTTCCCGCTAGCAACGCTGGTAGTCTTCGCGAGCCGCTGTCCGCCGCGGGGGCCAATGCTGCAGGCGGCTTTTCCAGACCAGAGCAGCTTCGGACGTTCGCTCTGTTGAACTGACCTCAGACTGGTGGGCGCGCCAAAAAGCGTGGCAATCGGGCGCTTTCGGCGTCCTAGCCAGGGGACTATCTCCGGCGGTGACCGCTCAGAAGAAGTTGCCGATGGTGAACTCGAAGCGATTGCTCTCTTCGTACGGGAGCGGCACGAACGGGAAACCCCACTCGAAACGTAGCGGCCCCAGTGGCGAGAACCAACGCAGACCAAAGCCCCAACTGGTTCGCAGCTTGCTCAGGTCGCCGGGGAAGTCAAAACAGGGCTTGTTGACCTCATACGGGACGCCGCTCTCGAAGCTGCAGTACTTGCCTTCCAAGTTCCAAGTATTGCCCGCGTCGGTGAATATCACGCCGCGGATGCCGACCTCTTGGAATATCGGGAATTCCAGTTCGAGGTTGTCGAAGAACATCAAGTTGCCGCCGAAGCGTGCGCCGCCACCTTCCTGGATGGGCAGGGCGTTGTTGTCCAGGTTGCCTTTGAGCGGGATGCGTGGGCTGATCGAGCGGAACAGAAAGCCGCGAACGTCCAAAATGCCACCCAGGAAGAAGCGCGCGAAGATCGGTACGCCTTCTTGGTTCGGGCTCGTGATCACCGCCAGCTCCGTGTTCAGCTTGATCACGGCGCCGCCCCCGAGTGGGTAGTAGAAGCGCCCCGTCAGCGTATTGCGCCAAAATTCGGTGTCGGCGCCGAATTGAGCCAGCGACAGCTCACTCGAGCCATTCAGGTAGATACCGCTCGTCGGGAATAGCCGATTGTCCCGTGAATCATAGGTGAGCGAAGGGCGGATGCTGGACGTGAGTCCATCGTCGAACAAGTTGAAGAGCGGCAGCTGACGAAACGAACTCGTGGGGATGGTTGAGCCGAAGATCGACGTCGAGCGTTCGGTGGAGACCTGATTGTCTTCCAGGGTGTACGTGATCGATGCGGACAGCTCCGGCTCGATCAGCGGGTAACCCCAAGTCAAAGAGCCACCCAGGGTCTCTTGGGAGAAGTCGATGTACTGGCGCAGCTGGTTGAACAGGTTGATGGAGAAACGGAACTTGCTGTCCAGGAAGTACGGCTCGAAAAGCGAGAAGTTGACCAGGCGGCGAATGCCGCTGAGCTGGGCATTGAGCGACACGTTTTGGCCGTTGCCCATCAGGTTGGCTTGCTGCACCTGCGCGGTCGCGATGAAGCTTTCGATGCTGGAAAAGCCGGCGCCCACCTGGAACGTGCCCGTAGGACGCTCCGTGACTTCGACCTGGACGTTGACTCGGTCCACACTTCCCGCGGGGGTGGTGGACACGTCGACGCGCTCGAAGTAGCCCAGGGCGGTTACTCGGCGTCGCGAGCGCTCCAGCTTGGTTTCGCTGAACTTCTCGCCCTCGATGATCTCCATCTCGCGACGGATGACCTTATCCCGAGTCTTGGTGTTGCCATGCACTTCGATGCGGTCGAAGAACACCATCGGCCCACGCTGGATGGGCACGATCACGTCGACTTCGTTGGTTTCCGGGTGCAGCTTGGTGTCGGGATTGGCGTTGACGTTGGCGTAGCCGTGGTCTCGGTACAGCGTGCGCACGGCCCCCAGATCTTCCAGCAGCTCCGCCCGGTTGAAGTACTGCCCGGATTCGGCGCGGACCATGTTGCGCAGCTTGCGGCGCCCGCCAATGGGGGGCACCTCGCGGCCATCAGGGCCACGCTCGTAGATGCGAAACTGGCGGATCTTGAAGCGCGGGCCTTCGTCGATCGTGATCGACAGCTCAATCCCGCTGCGGTCTGGAGTCAGCATCACACGCGGCGTGTAGATCTGCACTGTCAGGTAGCCGCGATCGTAGTACAGCGCGTTGACCACGGCGATATCGCGCTCGAACGCATCTTGCCGGAAGGGGCCGCCGCTGCCGAAGTTGAGGATGCTGGACTGGCCGGTGAACATCACCTCCCGCAGCTCCTCCTCGGGAATATTGTCGTTGCCGATGAACGTGATGCGCTTGACGCTGACCGCCGTGTGCTCGGTGATCTTGAAACGCACGATCACTTCATTGCGACGTTGGGCGACGGTCTCACTCTCGACCTCGGCCAGGAAATAGCCCTTTTCCGCGTACATATCGCGGATCTTCTGGATGCTGCGCGCGATCGCAGGCTGGCTCAGGATGGTGTCCTTCTTGACCTCGATGCCTTCTTCTAGATCTTCGGCATCCAGTTCGTCATTGCCGACGAACTCGACCTGCTTGATGTTTGGGCGCTCCCGCACGATGAAGCGCAAGACCACGCCGGCGTCGCTGCGTTCCATGTCGACTTCGATGTCATCAAAGAAGCCTGAGGCCCAGAGTTCGCGCACGTCCTGAGCCAGGGTTTCGGGGGCGAAATTCTGACCCACCTGCTCGCGCAGATAGGCGAGTACGTCGTCCTTGCTCACGCGCCGGTTGCCGGTCACGTCAATCTCGGCAATCGGCAGGCCCCGGGCCTGTTCGGACTCGTCGAGTTCGGTGGCGCTTGGTTGGGCTGCCAGCGGGCTGGGGTAAGCGACCGTCAGCAGCAGGCCAACGGCTGCCACACACCACCATATGAGTCGGAGGGCAGGACGGCTGAGCGCGGATTGCATGAGTTCAAAGGGTCGCGGCTATCGCTCCAGAGGCGCTAAACCGGCGGAAACACTGGGCGCCCTGCGTAGCCCAGTGGGCAGGGTTTCACAAGCGTCCTAGGTACCAAAAAGCCGCAAAATCCCCGGGATCCCAGGTCAACGGGTGGCCGGCTGGGCCCCGGGCGATCGCGATTTGTTTGCCACTTCTTACAGAAGGGGAGTACCGAGCTGTAGCTCCGTGGCGCAAAAACGTAAGAACAGGCCTCAAAAGCAGAAAACGCCGAACAATCCAGAGCCAGAGGGCGCCGCCCTGCATGAACTGGCCCAGAGTCGGTATCTGAATTACGCGCTCAGCGTCATCACCAGCCGCGCCCTCCCGGACGTGCGGGACGGGTTCAAGCCGGTCCAGCGCCGCATTCTCTACACGATGTGGCAGCAGCGGCTAGTCGCCGAGGCCAAGCACCGCAAGTGCGCCAAGGTCGTGGGCGATGTGATGGGCAATTTCCATCCCCACGGAGACTCGGCGATCTACGACGCGCTAGTCCGGATCGCGCAGCCCTTCAGCATGCGCGCCACGCTCGTGGACGGCTCCGGCAACTTCGGCTCTCTCGATGGCGACGCCGCCGCGGCTATGCGCTACACGGAGTGCCGCCTAGCTCCGATTTCCGCCGAGCTGCTGCGCGAACTCGACCAAGATACGGTCGACTTTCGCCCGAACTACGACGGCACCCGCGAGGAGCCGGTGGTTCTGCCTGCGCGTTTGCCAATGTTGCTGGTCAATGGCGCGACCGGCATCGCCGTCGGCATGGCGACCAACATCCCGCCGCACAATCCGGAAGAGGTGCTGAACGCCACGCTCCGGTTGTTGGATGCTCTGGTTAATGAAAAGGAGCTCAGCACCCGCGAGCTGTGCCGCACGATCAAGGGGCCTGACTTTCCCACGGGGGGGCAGATCGTCTCCTCCGCCGAAGAGCTCAAGACAATCTACGAGACCGGCAGCGGTGCGGTGAAGCTGCGCGCCACCTGGGAGCTGGGCAAGGCCGACCGTGCGGGCAAGCGCGTGTTGATCACGTCTGTGCCGTACAGTGTTAACAAGGGCACGCTGGTGGAGCGCATCGCCGAAGTGGCGCTGTCGCGCAAGATGCCCCTGCTGCTCGACGTCAAAGATGTCTCGACGGAAGACGTCTGCATCGAGCTGCTGCTCAAAGGTGACGCCGATGAGAATAAGGTGCTGGCGTACCTGTTCAAGCACACGCCGCTCCAGAGCAACTTCAACGTCAATCTGACGGCACTGGTTCCGACTGAGAACCCGGAAGTGGGGCGTCCCGAGCGCTTGGATCTCAAGTCGATCCTCTGGCACTTCTTGCATTTCCGCTTCGATGTGGTGACTCGCCGCTTGCAGCATGAGCTGAAGGCTCTGCAACGCCGAATCCATATCTTGGAAGGCTTCGTTACCGTTTTTGACGCGCTCGACGCGATCTTGAAGATCATTCGAGCCAGTGAAGGCAAAGCCGATGCGGCAGCCAAGATCATCAAGCGCTTCAAGCTCGACGCCGAGCAGACCGACGCGATCTTGGAGTTGCGCCTTTATCGTTTGGCCAAACTCGAGATCCTGGTCATCCAAGAGGAGCTCGACAAGAAACAGAAGCGCGCCAAGGAGATCAAAAAGCTTCTGGGTGACAAGTCTGGCAAGGGGCGCTGGGCGCTGGTCCGCGGCGAGCTTGAAGAAATGCTGGCCGAGTACGGCAAAGGCAACAAGCGCCGCACGCTGATCCAAGACGTGGGTGAGGAAGTTGAGTTCTCCGCGGAGGAGCTGATCGTCGCGGAAGATAATCATGTCTTGGTCACGGTAGACGGCTGGATCAAACGCCAGAAAGAAATCAAGGACCCGGCCAGCACGCGCTTACGTGAAGGTGACGCGGTGCTCAATTGCGTCGCGGGCTCCACCCGTTCGACGGTGGTGTTCTTTTCGAGTTTTGGCACCGCGTACACCGCTCGCATTATCGATATTCCAGCCACCAAGGGCTACGGTGAGCCGATTCAGAAGCTGTTCAAGCTCAAGGATGGGGAGGCTATCATTGCCGCCTATTCCTTTGATCCGCGGGTTGTCGGTTCGCTCGAGGAGGCCGAAGGTTACTTCCCAGCGAACTACGGCGTGGCTGCCAGCAGCGACGGTTACGCGCTGTGCTTTGGGCTGCAGCAGTTCGTTGAACCGAGTACGCGTACGGGTCGGCGCTACGCCAAGCCCAAGGGTAACGCTCGCATCATCAGCATGGAGATTGTGCACGGTGATGAAGCAGCCATGGCAGTCTCGAACAAGCGACGCGTGCTGATCTGCCCGGTTGAGGAAATCAACTACCTGTCCGGACCCGGACGGGGGGTGACCTTGATGCGGCTCGCCAGTGATGACGCCGTGATCGCGTTCCGCGTCGTTCGAGGCGACAAGGACGAACTCGTGCTCAAGACGAGCATGGGCGGCACGCAACACGTTCGCGCGTCCAAATACAAGGTCAGCGGACGCGGCGGCAAAGGACACGAAGTGATGAAGCGCGGCAATCTCGTGGAACTGGTTCGCCAGCCTCCGGAGCCGCTTCAGCCGCTGGAAGAGGAGAGCTGAATCGTGGCGCAGACAGAGTATACCGCCAAAGACATTGCCGTCCTCGAGGGATTGGACCCGGTTCGCAAGCGCCCCGGCATGTACATCGGAGGCGTGGGCTCCGCGGGTCTACATCACCTGGTGTGGGAGCTGGTCGACAACGCCGTCGACGAGGCCATGAACGGGCATGCGACGGAAATCGGTGTCACCCTGCACAAGGACGGCAGCAGCGTCACCATCAGCGACAACGGTCGCGGCGTGCCAATAGACAAGCACCCAAAGATCAAGAAGCCCGCGATCGAGATTATCTTTTCGACGCTGCATGCTGGCGGCAAGTTCGACAACGACAGCTACAAGACGTCCGGTGGACTGCATGGAGTCGGAGCGTCTGTGGTCAATGCGCTCAGCACCAGGCTGATAGCAAACGTCAAGCGGGGCGGAGCTGAGTACTGCATCGAGTTCAAGGCTGGCAAAGTCATCAAGCCTCTCAAGAAGGTGGGCAAGGCGCGCGGTAGTGGGACCACCGTCTTCTTCTCTCCGGATCCGAAGATATTCCCGAAGACCGAGTTTGATCCACAGACGATCAGCGAACGCCTCGAGGTGGCGAGCTTTCTTCACAAGGGCGTGAAGGTCACGTTCGTGGATGAAACGAGCGGCACCAAGCAGCTCTTTCATCATACCGAGGGCATCAAGGACTACTTGGACAAGGTCCTCAAGGAGCGCAACGCCAAGCCGGTGCACCCGGCCCCATTCGCCATGGCGAAGGAAAATGGCGCACACGTGGAGCTGGTGTTTCAGTGGACTGAATCCACGGACGAGCACCTGCGTAGCTACGTCAACGGTATTCCCACCGGCTCAGGCGGAACTCACGAAAATGGTTTTCGAGCAGGCTTGCTCAAGGCCGTGCGCAACTACATTGATACCCACAAGTTGGCGCCTCGCGGCGTCAACATCGCTGCGGATGACATCCGTGAGGGTATCTTTGGTATCTTGAGCGTGTTCGTGGGCGAGCCTCAGTTTCAGGGGCAAACCAAAGACCGCCTGAACAATCCAGAAGTGCAGCAAGTCGTCGATAACGGCGTGCGTCCTGCACTGGAGCAGTGGCTGAATTCCAACCGCAGCGCTGCCGAGCAGATCGTGACGCGCATCATCTTGGCGGCGCGCGCCCGGGAAGCCTCGCGAGCGGCTTCGGCTTCAGTATCCCGCAAGACGGCCACTAGCGGTCGGCTGACGCTGCCTGGCAAACTGAGTGACTGCTTGCACTCCGGCAAACAAGATACTGAGCTATTCATCGTCGAGGGTGACTCGGCTGGTGGATCTGCCAAGCAGGGCCGGGACCGAAACACTCAGGCCATTTTGCCACTGCGGGGCAAGGTGTTGAACACCGAGTCGGTGTCGTTGAACAAGCTGCTGGAGAACAAGGAGCTGGCGGATCTCGTGACCGCTCTGGGTTGCGGTATCGGCAAAAGTTTTGACCTGAGCAAGCTACGCTACCAACGCGTAGTGTTGTTGGCCGATGCCGATTCCGACGGACATCACATCACCACCTTGCTGCTGACGTTCTTCTATCGGCACCTGCCGGAGCTAATCCGTGAGGGGCGCGTATTCGTCGCGGTTCCCCCGCTGTATCGGGTGGACATCGGCAAGGACACCTATTGGGCCGCAGACGACCAGGACCGAAATCGCATTTTGGCACAGCATAAGAAGGGCAATGCGAAGGTGGAGATCACTCGCTTTAAAGGGCTAGGTGAAATGATGCCCAAGACGCTGTGGCAAACCACCCTAGACCCAGCGACTCGACGCATGTTGCGTGTGGAAATCGCGGACGGATTGCGCACGGACAGGATCGTCAGCGACCTGATGGGCAAAGATCCATCGGCCCGTTTTCGCTTCATCATGGAGCGGGCGGACGAAGCGGATGATCTGGACGTCTGACGCTTGGTGAAAAATCGCCAGGCCGAAAGCGGGCGTCCGAGGTGGGGGCCAGCCTGATAGTATTGACATCAGGGCTTAACAGGCGTTGATGTCGAGGCATGTGCGGGGTTGTTGGAGTCAAGGCGTCGGCACTCGTCGGAGCGTGCGCTGGCTTGCTTCTACTGAACGGCTGCGGTGGCGCCACAGCCGAGCCGCCCCCCAAGGTTTCGGTGGATATCGCGGCGCGGTCGACTGCCCCCGCGGCTTCAGCCAAGCCGACGTCTGTCGAGCCCGGTGAACCAAGCGCTACTGCCGACCGTGAGCAACAGTTGGAGCAGCTGCGGCAGCTGAGTTCGCCGCCCACAGACAGGCCTGATCTGCTCTGGAAGGATGAACAGCAACCACCGGCAAGGAGCGGCAAGCCCAAGGCCCGGCGGCACGCGCTGATGCGACGCTTGGATGCGCCGGTGGAGGATCCCGCTGCTGACGTCCCGCAAACCTGCGCGGACCCCGAGGTCAGAGCATGCCACCCCCCTGCCGACTTCGTGGCTCGACTCTGTCAGGGCACGCACCCAGGGGTCGCGCTGGTCATGTTTCGCGCAGGCACGCCTTGGCCGCGTGCCTTCTTGATAGCGCAGACCAAAGCCTGGCCGACCGTGCCCACTGGCACTGAAGAGGATCGCCTAGAGCAGGATGAAGAAGTGATCGTGCTGCAGGCCGGTGACGGTGATGGGGCTGGGATTCAAGTCAGCAGTGGCGCTAGCTTCTACGCTCTGCGTTGGGACGGCAGTTGCGTCAAACTGACGCAAGAAGAAGTCAAGAGCGATCCACCCTATGCTCCGCGCATCGCGCAAGTGGAGTGGAGTTGGCTGGATGACAACTTGCAGGCCGCTCTACGCCGCGACCCCAAGATTGATGCGTCGTACAAGGCGCGGCGCAAGCAGTGCAAGGGTGCGCGTTTGGGGACACGCAGTGCGGCTTGTGCCAAAGCGGATACACAGCTGATACGTCTGGTGGAGGCCTACGTGCGGGACGGCAGGCCGTTACCCACGCCGCAACATCTGCCATGAACTGCAGGCATGCGAAGAGCCGCTAGCTCAGCGGTAGTCGTCCAAGCTGATGTCGTATTTCTTGAGCCAGCGATGCACTTGCATTCGTGCCTTGCCGAGCTCACGGCCGACCGCTGCGACGTTGCCCCGATGACGGGTCAACAGAGCGACCAAGTCGGCTTCTGTTGGCGCGCCACGCTGGCCGGAGGGTTCTTCGGAGGGAGTGCCCGGGGCAGGGCTTCCGTAGTCGTCCATCT
Source organism: Polyangiaceae bacterium (assembly GCA_050304975.1). Classification (GTDB taxonomy): domain Bacteria; phylum Myxococcota_A; class Polyangia; order Polyangiales; family Polyangiaceae; genus SZUA-265. The sequence continues at coordinate 1,945 of JBNLEN010000071.1, read as the reverse complement.
CCTCGCTTATCTGGCCAGGCAGGTGCTCGACTTCCATGAGGGGGTTGCGACATAGCGCGATCGCTCGCTTGGCGCAGGCCTCGAGCTCACGCACGTTGTAGGGCCAATCGTACTGCAGGAGCGCCGTCATGAAGCGAAAGGATGGCTCCAACTCGGCCCGGCCATGGCGCGCCAGGAATGCCTTGAGTAGCAGGTAGATGTCTTCTTTACGATCTCTCAACGGGGGAAGACGTAGCTGGTACTCATTGAGACGCGCGAAGAGGTCACCGCGGAACTTGTTTTCGCTCTGCATGCGCTTCAGATCGCGGTGTGTTGCACAAATCACGCGCACGTCCACCGGCTCTGGCTTAGTCGCGCCCACGGGAAAGACCTCCCGCGTTTGCAGCACGCGCAACAACTTGGCTTGCGCAGCCAAAGGCATGTCGCCGATTTCGTCGAGCAGCAGGGTTCCCCCATGGGCCGTTCGGATCAGGCCGGGCTTGTCGCGATCGGCGCCCGAAAAAGCTCCCCGCTTGTAGCCGAACAGTTCGCTCTCGAGCAGGTTGCCGGGAATAGCGGCGCAGTTGACGGCGCAAAAGCCGCCGCTGCGGCCACTCAGGCGATGGAGTTCACGTGCGACGACTTCCTTGCCAGTCCCGCTCTCCCCCAGCAACATCACGCTCAGCAAGCTGCTCCCGATGCGTTCGATTTCGGACGCAATGCAGTCGACCTGGTAGCCACCGACAAACATGGGGTTGGCAGCGGAGCGCCGCACTCCTCCCAGCATGGTGCCGTCGATCTGATAGCGGGAATAACCGTCAATGTCGGAGTCCACGAACTTCAGAATGATGTCACCAACGCGGATTTCCTGTCCGGATTCCAGGCGCGCCTCGCGGATTTGGTGGCCGTCCAAGAGCGTGCCATTGGTGCTGTTCAGGTCCCGCAGCGTGAACCCACCGCGCTCGTACACGATCTCGGCGTGCACTCGGGACACGGCCTGCACTGGAACGACGATATCGGACGGGGCCTCACGCCCGATCACGGCCCGGGTTTCGCGGATTGGGAAAGCCGGCGGCAGCGTTCGGAACGACTCCGCGTACAGGAGTACCAAACCCGCATTGCGTCCGCCCGCGGGGGCGGCGGGCGAGTTGAATTGCTGCATCGCGCCGGTCGAGTTTTCGGTCATCTGAACGGCGCTGAGCGTAGCCGGGCGCGCTTGGGGTATAAAGACCTATATGGCTGAGACTTTGCGAACGGCGGCGGTGCAACTCCAAACGGGGGAGGACCTGGAGCAGAATCTGCGGGCGGTGCGTGATGCGGTGGCTCGGGCCGCAGAGCTGGGCGCGAAGCTGGTCGTATTGCCGGAGAACTTCGCCTACTTCGGGCCAGAGGTCGGCAAGCGCGAGCTGGCGGAAAAGCTCGGGGATGGGGGACCGATCCAAGACGCGCTACGCGACGCCGCGCGCCAGCATGCCGTGCATGTGGTGGCGGGAGGCTTTCCCGAGCGCAGTGGCGATGAGCGGCGACCGTTCAACACCGCCGCGGTGTATGACCCAGATGGCAAGCTGCTGGCGCATTATCGAAAGCTGCATTTGTTCGATGTCGAACTCCCGAGTGGTCAGGCCCTGCGCGAAAGCGAAGCCACGAGCGCGGGTTCTGAAGTCGTTACCGTTGACGTGGACGGGTTCCGGCTCGGGTTGACGATCTGCTACGACCTGAGGTTCAGTGAACTGTTCAAGCGTTTGAGTGACGCGGGAGCCGAGGTGTTGCTCGTGCCGGCGGCGTTTACGGATCAAACCGGTAAAGCTCACTGGCATGTGCTACTGCGCGCTCGCGCTATCGAATGGCAATGCTGGGTAGTCGCGGCAGGCCAGTGGGGGCAGCATCCCGGCAACCGGCGTTCCTTCGGACACTCATTGATCGCCGACCCATGGGGGACTGTTGTAGCGGAGTGTTCGGAGCGCGT
>JBNLEN010000070.1:0-30762 GCA_050304975.1 Polyangiaceae bacterium | reverse complement strand
CTACTGCACCAAAGAGGAGCTGGCTGCTCAACGTGAGGCGGCCCTGAAGAAGAACCCGAAGGAACCGTTTCGCTATCCCGGGACCTGCCGCGACAAGGCCGACGATCCATCGAAAGAACACGTGGTGCGTTTCCGGGCGCCGGAGGCCGGCGACACCGTTTTCGAAGACAAGGTGTTCGGCACCGTCAGCACCCCAAACGCATCGCTGTACGATTTCGTGATCATGCGCGGCAACGGGTTTCCAATCTACAACTTGGCTTGTGTCGTGGATGACCACGCCATGGGCATCACGCTGGTGGCGCGTGGACGCGACCATCTGGGTAACACGCCGCAACAGGTTCTCTTGTATCAAGCGCTTGGCTATGAGCTGCCTGAGTTCGCTCATCTGCCAATGCTGCTCAACAAGAAGGGCGAAAAGTTGAGCAAGCGCCATGCTTCGGTGGCGGTCCAAGATTATCGAGACAAGGGCTACACCCCAGAAGGCGTGCTCAACTATCTGGCGCGATTCGGTTGGTCCTACAAAGACCAGGAGATCTTCAGCAGACAGCAGCTGATCGAGCTGTTTTCCTGGGATCGCGTCGGCAGATCCGATGGCAAGTTTGACGAGGACAAGTTTGCGGACGTCGCGTTCGAGCACCTGAAGGAGCCCGAGTTGATGTCTTTGGACCGCTACGCGGCACTGGTCGGACCGTTTTTGGAGCAGCGCGGCATCGAGAGCCCCGATCTGGACAAGGTGCGTGCTGGCCTGGATGCGGTGCGACTGCGGGCGCGAAGCTTGGCGGACGCGGCCGAAGCTCTCGACTTCTACTTTCGTGAGCCACCCGAGTTCGATCCCAAAGCGAGTAAGAAATTTCTGGTGCCGGATGCCGCGCCCATTTTGACGCAGATGGTCTCCATCTTGGAGGCCGAGCCCACGTGGGAGCCGGAAGCGCTTGAGGCCAAGGTCAAGGCCTGGTCCGAATCCGCCGACATCAAACTCAAGCTGATCGCGCAGCCTGCGCGCGTGGCCTTGACGGGCCGCTCCGCGAGCCCGGGGTTGTTCGACGTGATGATGGTACTCGGCAGAGAACGAAGTTTGATGAGGTTGCGGCGCGGCGCTGAGCTATGCACGCAAGCGGGCGTCGCGTCGGAGTGAATGGGGAGTGATCGAGCCCGCACAGCCTGACGCGATTCCGAAGCTCGCCCTGCCGCTGGAGCCCTTCACGGACGTTAGCTGGTTTCACTCGATCATCGCGCATCCGCTGGTCAAGTCAGCGATGCCGTTTCCGATCCTGATGGCCTTGGCGTGGCCGATCTGGTGGTACTTCAGGGATACCTGGAAGAAGCTGGACGAAGAATCCGTGGTGGAACGTGCGGCCATGGCCGAGCGGGGAGAAACCGACTACCGGCCAGCGATGTGCTTGCTGATCGCCGCGGCGGTGCTCACCGCGCAGGAGTACTACGGCGGTCGCGCGTTCTATGACGGCGTGCTGCGACCGGAATTGTTTGAGTGGGAACAATCTGGCTGGACTTGGCTGCGGATGGCGCACTTTGACCGTCTGTATAGCTATGCCTGGTGGTCCGCGGCGCGCGTGTTCGGCTACGTGATTGTGCCAGTCTTGATTTGGAAGCTCTTCTTCCGCCAGGACAAGCTGCTGGACTACGGCCTGCACGTCAAAGGCTTCCTCAAGCATCTTTGGATCTACGCGGTGCTGTTGGCGGTGGTGGTGCCCGTGATGCTGATTGTGGCGCAGCAGCCGGACTTCGGTACCTACTACCCCTTCTACAAACAGAGCTCGCGCAGCTGGTTCGACTTCCTCACGTGGGAAGTCATGTACTACGCGCAGTTTTTTGCGCTGGAGTTTTTCTTCCGTGGCTGGATGGTGGGCGCCCTGCGTCGGACTATGGGCGCTTCAGCGATTTTCGTAATGGCAGTACCATACTGCATGATTCACTACGGCAAGCCCTACCTGGAGGCGCACGGAGCGATCGTGGCGGGGGTTGTGCTTGGCTCGCTGTCGATGAAGACCCGCAGCATCTACGCCGGCTTCTTGCTGCACATCACAGTCGCTGCTGGCATGGATTTCCTGAGCCTGTGGAAGCGCGGCGCGCTGCCGTCCGTATTCTGGCCAGCGCTAACTGGCTGAGCCTGGCGCCGCAGAGGCCAAAACTCAATTCACGGACGGCAGCGACCTGATACACTGCGCGCCATGTCGAACGTCCACCCCTTGCCCACTCGCCCTCCTATCGAGACGGAAGGCCCGCAGTCTGCGAGCTGGTCGCCGAATGATAGTGCCCAACTCTACCAAGTGCGTGGCTGGGGCTATCCGTACTTCAGTGTTGGTGAACAAGGCACGGTGTCAGTCACGCCCGACCCGGACCGTCCGGATCGCAAGATTGATCTGCACGCGCTGACCCAAGACCTCGTGGCGCGAGGGATTGAGCTGCCGATTTTGGTTCGCTTCTCCGACATTCTGGCCCACCGCATCCAGCGCATCAACGAGTGTTTCGCCAGGGCTATCCGGGACTACGAATACGAGGGCAAGTACCGCGGCGTTTATCCCGTCAAAGTCAACCAGCAGCGCCATATCGTTCAAGAGGTCGTCGACTTTGGTCGTAAGTATCACTTCGGGCTGGAGGTGGGGTCCAAGCCGGAGCTGTTGATCGCACTATCGGCGATGCAGGACACGGACGGACTGATCATCTGCAACGGCTACAAGGATCGCGCCTACATTGAAACAGCGCTGATCGCTCAACGTTTCGACAAGACCGTGTTGGTGGTCCTCGAGCGGGCTGAAGAGCTAGACTACGCGCTTGAGTCCGCGGAGAAGTTGGGCATTCGACCGATGCTCGGCGTGCGCGCCAAGCTGAGCTCCAAGGGCATGGGGCGTTGGGGGAACTCAGCGGGTGACAAAGCCAAGTTTGGGCTCAGCGTCGCCGAAATTGTGGAATTGGTCGATCGCTTGGCGGAGCTGGACATGCTGGACACGCTGCGCCTGTTGCACTTCCACATCGGTAGCCAAATTTCGAGCATCATTCCAATCAAGAACGCGCTGCAGGAAGCCTCCAACATCTACGTTGAGCTCGCCAAGATGGGTTGCAGCATGGGTTACCTGGACGTCGGCGGCGGCTTGGCCATCGACTACGATGGTTCGCAGACCGACTTTCACGCATCTCGGAACTACACCATGGATGAGTATGCCTCGGACGTCGTCGCGGCCATCCAAGCCGCTTGCGACAAGGCGGAAGTCCCCGTGCCAACTCTGGTCAGCGAATCTGGGCGCGCCGTCGTGGCGCACCAGTCTGCTCTGGTGTTCAACGTCGTGGGAGCGAACGTGACTGAGGTGCCGGAGCCACAGCGACCGGCAGAGGAAGCTCACGGCGTGCTGCAGCTGCTCTACGAGACCTATCAGGGCATTCTCCCGAAGAACGTCCAAGAGTCCTATCACGACGCCTCGCAAGCCAAAGAAGAGGCTCAGAGCTTGTTCAAGTACGGCTACCTGGGGTTGCGTGAGCGCGCTGCAGCCGAACGCCTGTATTGGGCCTGCCTCGGCAAGATCGAGCAGATTGTCCGTCGTCTCAAGTTCGTGCCAGAGGAGCTGCAGGAACTGCAGAAGCTGACCAGCGCGATCTACTATTGCAACTTCTCGGTGTTCCAGAGCGCGCCGGACTCTTGGGCGATCGATCAGTTGTTTCCGATCATGCCGATCCATCGCCTCGAACAGCAGCCGTCAGTCAACGTGACACTCGCTGATCTCACTTGCGACAGTGACGGCATCATCGACCACTTCATCGACGTCGAAGACGTCAATGCGACCATCCGTGTGCATCCGTTCGACGCCCAGCAGCCCTACTATCTGGGAATGTTCCTGAACGGAGCCTATCAAGAGATCCTGGGGGATCTGCACAACTTGTTCGGGGACACCAATGCGGTACACGTGAGTCTCGCCGACTATGGTTCCGGATACCGTATCAACCATGTCATCAAAGGTGACGAGATGACTGACGTTCTGCGCTACGTGACCTACTCCCCTGAGGAGATGATTGAGTCTGTGCGCAGCCAGGCTGAAACGGCGCTCCAGTCGGGCAAGATCAATCTGGAACAGATGCGGTTGCTGCTGCGCCACTACGAAGAGGCGATGAACAGCTACACCTACCTGACCGGCTGAAAGCTTGCCCGTTCGAAAAAAGTCGCCGGTCGGAGCCAGGGTTTGGAATAGCTCTCCTGGCTGCGGCGTTGGCGTCACGGTATGCTGCCTACAAGGCACACTGTTTCAATGAAGCGCGCACTCTTGCTAATATCGGTCGGTTGGTTCGGATTGTTCCTGCCCACGACCAGCTCCGCCCAAATCCAGCGCAACGTCGACGGCAGTGGCGTGATTGAGCTGCGCAGCTCCAAGCGCTGGAAGTCACCCAAGAGCGGCAAGTCCGATAAAGCTCGCAGCCAAGTGCGCGCGGTGATGCCACGTCCGGGGGGCGCGCAGCGCGCATCTCGTTACGATGCGCACATTCGGGAGGCGGCCGCTCTATACCGCATCCCCGAGGCGTTGGTGCGCGCCGTGATCAAAGCGGAGAGCAACTTCGACCCGCGCGCGGTTTCACCCGCCAATGCCCACGGTCTGATGCAGCTGTTGCCGTCCACGGCGGAGCGCATGATGGTGACCGACATATTTGATCCCCGGCAGAACATCCTTGGGGGGACTCGGTACTTGAGGATTCTGGCCAACACCTTCAACGGTAACCTCCAGCTGACGGTGGCCGCGTACAACGCGGGCGAGGGCGCTGTGGCACGTTACGGGGGGATCCCCCCGTATGAGGAGACCCAGAATTACGTCGTCAAGGTGATGGAGTACTATCACCAAAATCTCGGCCGCTAGCCAGACACTGGACGCGACCACCCGTGTTGGGTGCACGCGGCACGAGGCTTGCTATCATCGGGCTTTGTTGGTGCGGAGAAAGGATCGCAGTCATGGCAGCACGCAAAACCAATCAGTCGCCACCGAAAGACGTCAGGGCTCACGGCAAACCAGCCAAACTCAAAGCCCGAAGCGAAAGTGAGCACTCTCAGGGGCTTGCGGCGGAGGCAGACTCCGACGAGGCAGAGGCAGAGGAGCACCAGGCCGGATTTACGGAGCCTCCGGACGGGACCGAAGAGAGCGAATTCCACTGAGCTAGTCGGCGGTGCTATTGCCGACGAAGGACGTCTCGTGCGCACAGCTCGCCGTTTCAGCAGCGTGGGGACGCAAAGTCTGCTGGCCGAGCTTCGAGATACTAGTGGCCGTTGAATGCGAGCTCTGAATTGGTTTGCTTCGCAATCCAGCGGCGGGTGGACTCGGTGAACTGCTCGACGCTGTCAAACTCCCGAGCCCAACGAGGGGCGCCGACTTGCACGCCCACTCGGTGGGGGCCGCTGGTCGCTGTCTTTGCGTAGTGGGGGAGAAACAGCTCTTCGTCAACCCACGCGAGTTCCGAGTTTTCGCAGGTGATGGCGATAGGGACTACCGGGACATCCGTCAGCGCTGAGAGCCCGAACACACCACGTTTGAAGGGCAAAACACTACCAACGGAGGTTGTCCCCTCAGGAAAGTTCAAAACGCTGACTCCCGCCGCTAGTGTTTGCCAAGCTCGCCACAGCCCCATTGCTCCGCTGAGCGGATCCTTGCGCGAAATGAAGTTCACGTTGTAGCGCTGCGCGACTTCTCCGAGCAGGGGCCAGGTGGACACCTCTGCTTTGGCGATGGGTGAACATGGCACCAGGCTGCACAGCACTATTGGGTCTACATAGCCGAAGTGATTGCTGACGAGGATCTTGGGTCCAGAGGGGAACTGTCCTGCCACTTCGACTTGCAGACGGTGTGTTCTCACGAGCGTCTGGGAGACCCGCTGCAAAGCCAGAGCGCGACTAGGTGCTGATGCCGTTTTGGCCGCCGCCCAATCGCCCAACATGGTCTTGCTCAGGCGGGCGAGTTTTGGCAATTGTCGGATTCGACCGTGGAGCGTTCGAACCCCGCCGGCGCGTGTTGAGGTTACGGGGGTTGGCGCCAAGTGTCCCTGATCCATGCTTCGTACTGTCGCTGCATTGCATGACAGAAGCTGGCCAGCTCTGAAACGATTGCGTGAACGTAGCCCATGGGCGATGATTTCGGGCGGTTGCCTTCGCTCGTGGCTACACTGCGATGGCTCGAGCGCCGAAGCTGCGAGTGAACGCGAGATCCCTCATTCATGACGTCGGAATCACCGAAACACTGGTTGCTGCTGCGCGGGCTGGGACGAGAGCACCGCCACTGGTTCTCGTTTCCGGAGCAGCTGGCTCAAAGCCTGCGAGTGGAGTGCCACACGCTGGATCTTGCTGGAATGGGGACGGAAAGCCAGCGTCAGACGCCAACTTCGATTGAAGGCATAGCGACGGATCTAGCGCGCCGAGTGAGCACTCTGCGCGGTGACGACCTCAGGCCCTGGGGAATTCTCGGGATCTCGCTGGGCGGCATGATCGCCATGTGCCTGTGTGAGCACTACCCCAGTTGGTTTTCGCATTTGGTATTGGTCAACTCCAGCTCGCGGCTGTCGCCTCCGCTAGAGCGGCTCAAACCTGTGGCAGTGCTGCGCTTGATGAGGGCGTTGCGCATTGAGGACAGCGTTCAGCGTGAGGCCGCCCTGTATCGACTCACGACTCGCCTGAACCATCGGCTAGCTTTGGAGTACGCGACCGTGTCGGCCAGTATCTTCGACAGCAATCCCATTCGGGTGGAGCCAGTGCTTCGGCAAATCGTGGCCGCCGGGGCTTATCAGGTGCCTGATGAACTCATTCAAGAGATCCTCGTCATGAGCAGTCTGGGCGATGAGATGGTGTCTCCTGACTGCTCCCGACGATTGGCGATGCATTGGCGTTCCGAGCATGTTCAGCATCCAACAGCCGGCCACGACCTGCCGCTCGAGGAGCCGGTTTGGGTGGGAGAGAAGATCCGGGCATGGCTGGAAGCGGCGCCAAGAGGGAGGGGCCCCAGCTCGAAGGATCACTGAGGGGCTTGTATGCCCCAGCGCAACTGCGCCTCGCGCAGCAAGGAAGCCCGGTGCTCGGCGGCGTGTGGTAACCAATTTTTGTGCGAGTCGACGGCGCGCAGTAAGAAGTCGAACAACAGCTTGTGACGTCTCAGGACTCGCGTCAGCCGATGCGGCTTGACGGGATGAAACAACCCGATGCGGCTGAGCAATTGACTTGGATTCTTGCGGTACCAAGATGCCGAACTGATTTCCAAGGTTAGCGGCAGAAATAGTCTGTCGGAACAGAGTGCCTGTTGCTCGTCGTGCAGATAGTCCCAAAGGTCCCCGTGGGTCGTGTAGTTGATTGCCTGCGGCTCCACCACGTAGCGATGGTGCGAGTGCGTTTCGCGCAATAGTTGCTTGAGCGCGAACACTTCAGGCGCGTTGGGGAAGAGCTGTTTCGCTCGGGCGTACGGAAACCAGATCCGGTCGCGATTCAGAAAACCCGAATGCACGTCTAGCACCAGGCCGAAGCGGCTCGGGAAAATCTCTTCGCGCACGAAGTCGCACAGAGCCTGGGCCTCCGTCTCCAACTGTCCGGGGTTTCCTCGGTACCAGGGCAGCCACTTCGTCAAGCGCTGCCCACGGTGGGCCTCGTACCAAGCCCCAGGCTCCTCAGCTGTGACCGGCGAGTTGCGCATGAGGTCCACGCCGTTGCCGTTGGCTCGATACCGCAGCGCCATACCCACGGGGTTGATGATTGGAATGAAAAACAGCCGCACTCGCGACAGGATGCCCCTGAGACTTTCATCCCAGGTGTTCGCGACCTTGAGCGTGCTCAGGTAGCTCAACACCATTTGGCTTCCGATCCGTTCGAGCCCGTGGACCCCTCCAATGAGCACGAGCGCCGGTCGACTCTTGTCTTTGGGACCGAACTCGACGCAATGGATCGGCAGTCGGTCGCCCTTGTGGCGCACGTCCGCGAGCGTTCGAACGCTCGCACCACTCAGACCCTGGATGAGGGACTCGAGCAGTTCCAACTCTGGCAGCTGGTTTCTCAGCATGAATGCGCGTCGCGGAACCTACAATAGTGCTCGGGGCCCATGTAGAGATTCAGGAGCCTGGCACTCGTCTTTCTAAGGTCCACAGAGACCAGTCCGTCTAGGGCCCCTGCGAACTCGGGATCGGTGCTGAAAGCTAGGAATTTACCCCCCAGCTTCAGATACTCTCGCACCAATATGGGCAGACCTTTTCCGTCTGCTTCGGCGCGTGATACCAGACGTGATAGTTCCCGGGCTTCCAGGGCTGAGATTGGCGCCTGCAACAGATCCGTTCCGGCGGGGCGTAGCGGACGGACCAAATTCGTCAGCGCGTGGCGGTGGCGGTCATGCATCAAGCTGGCCGCGATCAACTGACGTGAATACTGGCTGTAACTGGCGGAGATACTGACCGGACCGAACAGGGTGCTGTATCGCGGACGTTCACAGATGATGCGTCCGATGCCTTTCCACAGTAGGGCGAGCACCCGACTGGATCGCTGATGCTCCGGGCGTACGAACGAGCGTCCCATCTCCATGGCGCATCCCTGGCGGTCCAGGAACTCTTCCGAGTAGGAAAACAGGCTGCTGGTATAGAGCGCAGACATGCCGTATCGGCGCTGCACGACGTCTGTCATTGCGATCCGATACGCGCCGAGCACTTGCTGGCGTTCGGTATCCCAAACGAACAGATGCTGATACCAGTCATCGTATTGGTCCAAGTCGCTCGCTCTGCCCGTGCCTTCGCCGACCGCCCGAAAACTGACTTCTCTCAGTCGGCCAATCTCGTCGACGACTGTCGGTATTTGCTCACGCCGAGCGACCGCTACTTGATAGGTCCCGCTGGTGTGCAAGATCTGCTGCTCACGTAGGCGGGCGACCTCGAGTCGCATGAGCCCAGGGTTCTGCGCCGGAGCGATGTCCCAGTCGTTGGCCGCCGCTGCTGAAGTGAGCTTCGCGTTTGCACCGCACAGCTTGTCGAGCTGCAGTCTTTCGAGCTGCAGTCTTTCGAGCTGCAGGGCGACCCGTTCGCTGACGTGAGACTTGGGCGCCACGTCATACTCCCGAGCCGAGCCACCCCCCGCAGCCGCGTCATCCTCAGGAGCGGAGGTACTTTCTGCAACGCACATTGGGGGGCTCGCCGTTGATGCTGGGCCAATAGCCTGCTTGGTCGAAACGCTGTTTAGCTCGACGGTGTTGTCTTGATGAGTTTGCATGTCCCTCTCCCGGGTTAGTCGTGCTGTTCACTTTTTTTCGAAGTGATGCGACTGTGCGAGAGGTGTGTGGCGTCATCAGGACACCTGTATGTCAGTCTAGTGAAGTCGCGAGAACGTCACCGCAGCGTCTCGCGTTCGTCGCCGCGTGACGTGACCGTTTCCATGAAGGCGAACAGCTGTTGCTTTAGCTTCGCTTCTTTGGGCGCGAGTAGGCTTCCAACGCGCTCTGGAGCTCTTCGCGGACGCGTTCCACTAACTCGGGGGGTTCAAGAACCTTCGCCCGTTTACCCCACTCCAAAACCCAACTGGTCAGCTGAGTCAGATTTCCGACTTCCATCGAGACGCGCATGCGTCCCCCCGGGAGCAAGACCAGCTTCTGGCTAGGGTGGATACGACGCATGCGTACGTACTCTGCCGCGTGAGCATCGAATTCGATCACCACCGTTTGCTTCTTGTTGGCTTTCCAGATCCCAAATTCGCCTTGAAAATAGTCGTCGATGTTGAAGTCTTCGGGTAGATCAAAGCGTTCTGTCGAGGAAGCTTGGGTGTCACGCATGCGGTCCAATACGAAGGTTCTGATCTCTTCTTTGTCGACGTGCAGACCTACGCAGTAGATCGAGTCGCGATGCATTACCATCGCGTAGGGATGAATCGTCACGCGTTCTTCTCTGTCTTTGCCTGCGCTGCGGTAACGCATGCTCAGTGGGCGTAGATCGGACACTGACTGGAACAGGTCGTCCAGCTCATCCGTCTTTTGGGCGTAGTCCTTTGGGGTGAACGGAAGATACAGAAACCTGTCCTCTAGGCGCACGTCCGCGCGGCCTGCATTCGGGCCACGGCCGGGACGCTGAGCTAGACTCAGCAACTTACTCGTTGCCATGTCGATCTCGTCATACAGCGCGGTGCCGCGCATGCTTTCGAAGATACGCCGGGCCGCCAGCAGCGCATACGCTTGCGTGCGACGGAGTTCGACTTTTCGTGGCAGCTCACTCGCTCTGAGTCGCCAGCGCAGTGCGCCGCCTGGCTTCTCCTCGCTGGACTCGAGCTCGAACTCACGCCCCAGTTCACGCATGTAGCGACGCATCGTGCGCGGCGTGACCTTCAGCGATTCAGCGAGCTCGTACAGGGTCAACCCCCGTGGGTGCTTGGTGAGGAGCTCGCGCATGGTGTCCATGCGTCGGTGTTGAGTAAAACCGCCTGCAGGGCGACCACGAGAACGCTGCGTCACGATTGGAGGTTGTACCAGAATGGCGGCGCGCGAAAACCTTCGTGCTTGCCGGAGATTGGGGGGGCGCCAGAGCAAGGCGGTTGTGCAGCCCCGAAGGCCCGGTTAAGGGAGAGGGGTGGCCGAAATGGACCTCCGAACTCAGACTTCGCTGTTTTGCGGCGCGCTGGCCCTCGCCATCGCCGTGAGCGTGCTGCTCCGCGGGCGTCCTCGGCGCGCCCAATGGTTCTTCGCGGCGTTTGCGGTCGATATCGGGCTTTGGTATCTGGCCCAGTGGCTCTATTTGGCGAAGAGTGCTGCGGTGTGGGCGCACTTCACGGCGGTGCTGGCCGTGCTGATGCCACAGTTTGCCCTGCACTTGTTCGAGGCGATCTTTCCCCAATCGGGGCGTTCGACGCTGTTGCGCGTCGCCCACATATTGTTGGCCATCATGTTGGTGGTGGCGCTGAGCCCCCAGCACGAACACGGCCTGGTTCGCGGCGCGGTGCTGCTGTACGTGTTTGGTCTGTTTGCCGCTGGGCTTTGGTCGCTGCTGCAGCGGGGGGAACGCAGTGGCTCGCGTGCAACCCAGCGCAGAGTGCGCTTTCTGGTCGTGTGCGGTGCGCTGGCTGCCAGCTTGAGCCTGGCCGACTTCCTTTGGTTCATCGGCGCCCCGCTGCCTCCCGTCGGCGCGGTGCTGAGCATCGTCTTCTTGTTCGTATTGGCGGAGTCGTTGATTCGCGCCCGCCTGGTGGACTTGTACGACATGGCTGGGCTGGCGCTTGTTTCCACTGCTCTAGCATTTAGCCTTGGTGGCATCTTCTACGTCTTCGTCGTGCTGCTGGGCGGCTTTCAAACGATGTATCTGAACGCGGTGCTCGGGGGCATCGTGATGCTGGTCTTGTTTGAGCCGCTGCGTGACAAGATCGGCGCCTACATCCACCGCGCCTTCTTCCTCGAGCGCTTCGATTTGGAGCGAGCTGTTGGGCGCGCGCGCCAGGAGTTGACGCACGTGCTGGACGTCACTGAAATGCAGCAGATCGTGATGGCCGCGCTTGAGGACTCGAGGCGCGTAACGTCCGCCGCATTCTACTTGCGCGATTCTCTCGGGGCCGATTTTGAGCTCGGTCGGCGCTTTGGCGCCGAGGTCCCAGCGCGCTTGGAAGTGGCTGCGCTTGGGCCGCTGCTGGAGTTCCTGAGCGAAGGGCGTTCCGTCGACTTTGAGGAGCTGGACAATCGGCTGCGGGATGAGCGCGGCGTCGAAGGGCAGACGCCGCTGCCCGGCTCTGACTTGGAAACCGGAGCGCGTGTGCTGCAGTCAGCCGAAAGCTTTGTGGGGCTGCGGCGTGGCGTGTGCGTGGGGATCTTTGGTGAGCAGGGGGACCTATTGGCCCTGCTCTTGCTGGCAGACGACCGAGTCAGTGACGCCTTCTCGAGCGATGAACTGACGCTGTTGGAGTCGCTCGCCGTTTACATTTCGGTCGTGATCGAGAACTCACGTCGGCACCTGCGGCTGCAGGAGCGCGCGCGGCTGGCGGCATTGGGACAGCTGGCGGCGGGCCTGGCCCACGAAATCAAGAACCCGTTGGGAGCAATCAAAGGGGCAGCCCAGCTACTCAGTGACGCCAGTGGCACGGGCGGCTCTGACGTTGGCCACTCGGAGGGAGATCCCGATGAATTCATTGGGATCATTTTGGAGGAGGTCGAGCGGCTTGACCGCGTCGTCGGCTCGGTGCTGGACTACGCGCGCCCCGTGGCAGGTAAGCTGCGCAACGTGGATGTGGGGCACATCGTCGAGCGCACGCTCGCGGTTCTCAGCTCCAGCCGAGAACACAGTACCAGCTTTGAGATGAAGCTCGGAGATGAGCCCTGGATTGTTCGGGCTGATCCCGAGCAGCTCAAGCAAGTGCTTATCAACCTGGTGCGTAACGCTATCCAAGCCATGAACGGCGGGGGGCATGTGGAAATCTCAGTACGTCCGCGTCGTTCGGGGGGGGGCAGCTACGTCGAGATCGGAGTGTCCGACCAAGGGCCCGGCATTGAAGAGCACGTTCGGCGCAAGCTTTTCCAGCCGTTCTTCACCACCAAGGCATCGGGCACGGGACTCGGCTTGGCGATCACCGAGCGCATGGTTCAGTCCATGTCGGGGCGTATAGAAGTCGAATCTCAGCCGGGTAGGGGCGCCACCTTCACCGTCGTTTTACCTCGAGCGAGTGAAGCCGGCGCGGTGATCGGTGTGGGCATGCAAACTGCTGATGATCATACAGAAGTGCGCGGCCAGGGAGCCAGGGGAGAGCTGCCCAAAGGCGCTCCCATCCTGCCCGATGGGGGCTAGGGGCGAAACTCGAAAACTTTCGCAGGCTTGACCGGCAATTTCGGGCGACAATACTGTTATTCCCGCACGCGGATCATGGCACTCGCGCTTCGTTTCATCTCAGGCAAATACCAAGGGGGCGAGTTTCCTTTGGAGGACAGTCGTGAAGTCATCGTCGGGCGCTCGAGCGAACTCGACATGGTGCTCGTCGAAGAGATGGTCTCACGCAAGCACGCTCGCTTGATGCTGAAAGATGGTCGGGTCGAGATTGAAGATCTGGGATCCACCAACGGGACGTTCGTCAACGGTGAGCGTGTCACGCGCGCGTCGGTGGGTGAAGGAGACCGCATCCTTATCGGAAGCAACATCTTGCGCGTGGTGGAGCAGACTGGAGACCACCCCACGGAGGCGACATATCGTTCCGACTCGTTGCCACGCAGGGGAGTGCGTCGCGCTGGGGCGACCAGTACCGGCGAAGCCCGCATGAGCGGCAACCTGGAGGAAATCCCCCTACCCGATTTGTTGCAGCTTTTCGGGACATCCAAAAAGGATGGTGTGTTGCTGATCGATAGTGGCGTCTCCGTCGGCAGGATCGAACTGAAGGCGGGCATGATTTACTACGCCCAGATCGACCAAGAAGACGGCAGCCCCGAACCTTTGCCCCCTCTCAAAGCTGTCTACCGTATGATGGCGTGGGAATCGGGAGCGTTCGAGTTGGATCCCCCGTCGAATGAGGAGCATGAAGAAACGCTCGACCTGACGGTGCAAGAAGTCCTGATGGAGGCGTTCCGGCAGCGCGATGAGATGTCTCAGCTGCAAGCTCGCTTGCCACCGTGGAAAGCCACGTTGAAGATCTCCCATCCGCTGGAAGCGCCGCTCAAGGAACTCGAAGAGGCTGAGCTAGAGGTGCTCCAGATGGCTCACAATCGAGGCTCTCTTGGCGGCACGATTGACACCAGTCCACTCTCGGATCTGGAAACCGCAGAAGCTCTCGTGAAGCTGATCGAAAAGGGCTACATCAGCATCGATTAGCTGGCACTGCCGCTGGCAACCCCGGCTAGCTGCCAAAACTGTGGGGGCGGGGAACGGAAAACCGCCGCCGTGCGTTAAGTCCAGTGACCGGACTTGAGCGCGGCAGGATCCACTTCGCGGATGCGAGGTCCTATGGCTTCGCGGAAGACACGCTCGTTGTCCGGATCGTAGTCGTCCAAGTCGAAGTCTTGGGCGACCTCCATGGTGATAGCGAGAATGCGAACAAACATGGCGAAGCTGGACGCGCAGAGTTTGGGTTGCCAGGTATCCGTGCCGCTCATTGCGGTGAAGACCGGGCAGTCTCCCTCGGCGTCGATGTTGGACACATCCAGAAAGTAAGGATCGCCCAATAGGCCGCTGTGCCCGATGATCACCCAACTTGGCCGCCAGCCATTCTTGGCAGGCGAAGTGAGCAGCTGTCCCGATTCATCAAGGCAGAACCCCGCCTGCTCTTCTTCCAGATAGCTCGAAGAGAGCAGTTGGATGCGTTCAGACGGAGTCGCCGTTTCAACTTCCACAGGGTCGCATTCCACCAGGAAGTCCCGATAACGGCGCGGCACTCCGAACTTCTCCTTCAGCTGCGCGACGGTTTCTGGGGCTGCGCTACCGAACGTCGCCGAGAGGCCAAGCTTTTCGAAAGAGGATTTGAGTGCGGCAATCGATTCGCTGAGATCGCTGTCCACGAGTGAGACCTATTTGAACCCTTGTGTGCCGGCTATCGGCGCAAATGCTTGGGATACTCGGTTGAATGTTCGATTGAAAATCGACGCTAAGCAATCGCGGGATCCGACCCGCAGGAGCGTCAATCTAGCAACATTTGCCCGGCCGAGTTGCACGGAATTGACGCGACGCGGTCCACATCTGGCCGGTCAGTCACTACGCCACTTCAGCCCTTGGGGTTATCATTCGCAGCTCGTGGGCGCAGGCGTGAGGCCGCATTTTTGGCGATTTCTACGCTCCGGCGGCTTTGCTGCTCGGTGGGTGCGAACGGATCCGTGCGGCTGCCTCCAGCAGTCCAGCGGCCTCGGCCAGTCGTAGCGCCTGCGCCCGATAGCGTTGTGCGTCCGCAGGCTTTTTCCGACGTTCAGCGGCTTCTGCCAAGTGCTCCAGCACTTCCACGCGGTCGGCCCCGTCAGGAGCGGTGCTGTCCAACGTCTCGAGCAATACTCCCTCGGCGTCCGAGTACAGTCCGCGCCGAGTCAACGTGGCGCCAAGTTTGCGGCCGAAGATGGCAATCGCCCGCATTGGGTCTTCGAGTTCACCTCGGTAGATCTCTTCGCGAGCGATTTCCAACCCGCGGCTGAGTGCATTGGTTGCACCTCTGTCATCGCCGCGTTCCAAAGCTCGCTCCGCGACCTGCTCCAAGAAGAACAAAGCGCTCATCGAATCGAGCGCCGAAGAGGCATGC
The DNA here is from genome assembly GCA_050304975.1 of Polyangiaceae bacterium. GTDB lineage: Bacteria > Myxococcota_A > Polyangia > Polyangiales > Polyangiaceae > SZUA-265. The sequence goes on along the minus strand of JBNLEN010000070.1, from coordinate 15,590 downwards.
TCTGCGAGCACCTCGAGCGGGGCGTCGTTTTGCTGAAACACTTGTACCGCCCTGGAGTGGAGCTCACGCCGCACTTCCGCCGGCGTAGCAAGCAAGACGAGTTCGTGCATGAGCGGATGCTGCAACGAGAGCAACTCAGAAGAACCTTTTCGTACGAGGTTGGTGCGCAGCAGCCGCTCGAGGACATCTGCTCGGGTATAGCGCTCGCCCAGTAGCGAACTCAGCAAGACTTCCGAGACGTCATCGCCTAGTACGGCCAGCCCCTGCAGCAGCCGCCGCATGTCCGGCTCCAAAGTGGAAAGTCGATGTGCGATCAGGTCCGCCAAACGGGCCGGCGGATCTGAGCCTCCGTCCAGACCGAAGGCCAGCACTTGGTCGACATACAACGGCGGAATTCCGCGGTTGCCAATCTCCGCCAGAGTGATTTGAGACTGTTTCATGCTGGCGCGTTGCAGCAGGTCCGTGGCGACGTGCGCTGGTAGACCGTTGAGCAGACGCACGCTCTCATTGGGCCACGCCACTTCCAGTTGGGCGCTGTGGGCTCCAACGACGAAGACTCCCGGCAGTTGTGCTTGCAAATAGTCTTCGATCGTTTGGCGAGTCAGGCCATCGATGCGTTCCAGATCATCCAGCACGAGGATGATGCCCCGAGGGCTGGCTTGAGCTGCGTGTGTCAGAGCCCAGGCCAGCAGTTTGGCGTAGGCATCACGTCGTTGTTCTCCTCCGAGAGCTAATGTCGCGCTCACCGCATTCTGGAGTAACTCCCCCAAGCAGGACTTGAGCTCGGGAGTCAGGCTGCCGCTGGCGCCGTTCAACAACTCGGTGGACACGAGTTCTGCCATCAAGCCCCGCAAGCCGAAGCCTGAGACTTCAGCCCAGTATGGATCTGGCCTGACTGTTACAATGCGCGCTCCGGCTTGGGAGGCAGCGTTCAGAAACTCCTCGAGTAGGCGTGTCTTGCCGACGCCAGGTTCCCCGAGCACGCGCACGCACGCCGCCTGGTCACGGGCCGCGTTCCAGCGCGCGCTCAACCAATTGAGATCTTCGGCTCGGCCCACGAAGGGCAAGCGTTGCTCGAGCGTAAGTGCCGGAGGTGAGCTCTTGTCAGGTAGACGATGCCCGCAGTCGTAACAAAACTTGGCATGCGGGACGAGGTGTTGGCAGGCGCTGCAACGCACGAACTCTGACGGTAGGTCGAGTGCGTTGGGGGCTCCAATCGCTAGAGATGGACGATCCAGACAGCCTTGCAGCGCGTCGGCGAACTCGTGGGCGTCCTGGTAACGCTCACGGGCATTCTTGGCCAATGCCTTGTAAAGCACATCTAGTACGTCATCCGAGATCTCGCGCTGCGGGGCGATCTCTCGGGGATCCGGGATCGGCATGCTGATGTGCATCAGCACTACTTGCGTCGGGCTGCTGCTTTCGAACGGCAGTCGTCCGGTGAGCAACCAGAACATCACGACGCCCACCGCGTACAAGTCGCTACGACCATCGATTTCATCGCCGCGCCCTTGTTCGGGGGCCATGAAATCAGGGGTCCCGCAAACGATGCCAGGTAGTGTGATGCCTGGCGTGTCTGTGGCTTTCAACTTGGCCAGACCGAAATCCACGACCTTTACGAAATCACCACCGCGACGCAGCGGTTCCAAGACGATGTTCTCCGGCTTGAGATCTCGGTGAATCATCTGCAACTCGTGCGCTTCACCGAGGGCCATCAAGACCTGGCGCAGCACGTTGATGATGCGTGGAATGCTCAGCGGCCCCTCGAGCGCCTGTACCTGGGCGAGGTTCTTTCCCCGTAGGAATTCCATCACCAGGTAAGGCTGGCCATCATCGGTCTTGCCGAAGTCGATCACGCTGACCGAGTTTGGATGGTTGAGCTGGCTGGTGGCGCGGGCTTCGGTCATGAAGCGGGCCAGTGATTTTTCGTCCGAAAGCAGATGCGGGTGAATCACTTTGACCGCCACTGTTCGCCCCAGGGCCCGCTGCTCAGCGCGGTAGACCCGCCCCATGCCGCCGACGCCCAGCAGATCGATCACCTGGTAGCCGCCGGGCAGGATGGAACCCACTAGCGGGTCGTCGTTCTTCAACGACACGGCTCCGACCGGAAAGCCACACTGAGGGCAGTACTGGCTCTCGGGCTCGCACGGGGACGTGCACTGGGGACAAGCTTTGGCGGGCACGCTGTTGCTCAAACCGATCGATCTAGGACTATTCAGAGCAGTATCACAGCTTTGCGGACGGCCAGCAATGGCAGGCGTCGACGTCGCTCGACAGGCGACATGTGATTAACTGTGTGCTGCTCCGCTGGCGAAGCCAGCAATACGCAGTACCACTTACGTTTGGGGGGCGGCGAAGGTTCCTCAGCCCCTGCGCAGAGTCGACCATCTGCGCTGATTCAGTACCCAAGGCGACAATCCGCCAGGCTGACCGTCGCTGCCACCCGCGTCGCTGCTTCGACCACGTCGCGCGCTCGCGCGCGCCTGAACATCAGCAGCGGCTGCGAGCGCGGCAGCGAGTGTCGAGTCTGACGTGTCTGTGGCTTGCACCACGTCCGGGTGCGTCGGGATGAAGTCAGTACGATATTCCCCGCTGACGAAGTCTGGGTCGCGCAGGGTCTGACGCAAGAACTGCAGGTTTGTCTTGAGCCCCGTCAGCCGAAACTCGTCGAGCGCCCGCCGCATGCGGGCTAGCGCTCGTGGGCGGTCATCTGCCCACGCACAGACTTTAGCAAGCAGCGGATCGTATTCGCTGCCGACCTCCGCTCCTTCGAATAGGCAGCTGTCGACTCGGACAAACGGTCCAGAGGGCTCTCGGAGTTGAGAGACGACGCCTGAACTGGGCAAGAAGCCAGTTTCAGGATCTTCGGCGTAGACGCGGCATTGAATCGCGCAGCCTCGGCGCTGTAGTTGTTCTTGACTCAAGCTCAGCTGTTTACCTTGAGCAACTCGAATCATCTGCTCCACCAGATCAATCCCGGTGACCAGTTCGGTGACGGCATGTTCAACCTGCAGTCGCGTGTTCATTTCCAGGAAGTAGAACTGGCTGTGGTCGTCGAGCAGAAACTCCAGAGTGCCCACGGAGTGGTAGTTGACCGCCTTGACGGCGTTCAGTGCCGCCGCGCCCATCTGCTCCAGTGTGGCCTGAGGTAGATTCGGAGAAGGACTCTCCTCAATCACTTTTTGGTGTCGACGCTGGATGGAGCAATCGCGCTCGAACAGATGCACAGCATTCCCATGGGTATCGGCAAGCACTTGGATCTCCACATGCCGCGGACGCAACACCGCTTTCTCCACATACACGGTGTCACTGCCGAACGCGCGGGAGGCTTCGCTTCTGGCTTGCTCGTATGCGCCGCCTAATCCAGCTTCATCCTCGACTAGGCGCATGCCCTTGCCGCCGCCGCCCTGTGCCGCCTTGAGTAGCACGGGGTAACCGACGCTGGCGGCCATCAGCTTGGCGCTTTCAAGATCTGGCGCAGAGCCGCCGGGAACGAGGGGAACGCCGGCTTGCCCCATCAACTCTCGGGCTCGGAGCTTGTCGCCCATTGCGGCGATTGCATCGGGGCTAGGGCCGATGAAAAGCACTCCGGCTGCCTCACAACTCTGAGCGAACTGCGCATTCTCGGAGAGAAATCCGTATCCGGGAAGCACTGAGTCGCAATCCGCGGCGCGTGCGATTCGCAGGAGGTTGGTCTGATCCAGGTAGCTGGCTGCTCCTTCCCCATCCAAGGGATGAGCGTAGTCTGCCAATCGGACGTGCGCCGAGCGGGCGTCGTCTTGTGCGTACACCGCGACGGACTCGATCCCGGACTCACGTAGTGCCCTGATGAGGCGGACAGCGATCTCTCCACGGTTGGCGACAAGCGTTCGGCGGAGCTCTCGTTGGTTCACCAAGGCAGCTTGCCACTAGTTGGCGCTGGCCACTACCCGTCTCTCTAAATCTTGATCGTCGTCCAGCGCCCGGCCTGCCACATCAGAGCGTGAATCCCGGCTTGCAGGATGCGGTAGCCGGCCTGCGCCCACCAAATGCCCAGCAGCCCAAAACCGAGAACGGGTCCGACGACATAAGCCAAAGGTAGGAACACACCCCACTGGCAAACGGCTGAGACTTGCATGACGGAGCGATTGGCTCCCGCGCCCAGTAGCGCCTGCTGCAGCACGGTACCTGGTGAATCAAGCAATATGGCGGCGGCGAACACACGTAGTGGCCAGCGCGCTAGCTCAACAGCTCGCTGGTCGTGCAAGAACGGCATCAGGATGCTGTCAGTGAATAGCCACATGGGCAGAGCGATGATCAACGCCACGATCACGGACACCTGCGCCGTGTCCCAGCCCCAGCGCTTGGCGTCCTCCGGAGCTCTGCGCCCGAGCGCTTGGCTGACCAGGGAGGTGCAAGTGATCCCTAGGCCCAGCCCGGGCAGGATCGCCACCAGCATCACGTTGATCAACACCCCCGCCGCGGCGGTCTCAATCGTTCCCAGTCTGCCCAAGATCCAGAACAACGCCACGAAGCCGGAGGCGAACAGCAGCTGTTGCAGGCTATTGGGCAGCGCAAGTCGGATGATGGTGCGCGTGTCGGTCTTGTTTGCCCAGCGTTTGAGAAAGCCATTGTGCTTGGCGTGTCGAAGGGCCAGCAGGACGTAGCAGCCGCTGCCGACGTAGGTTGCGACCGCGCTGGCGATGCCCGCGCCGACGGCGCCGTATTCGGGAAAGCCCCAGTTGCCGAAGATCAGTACCCAGTTGAGCAGAATGTTGACGGAATGAATCAGCACCAAAGTCCACATGTAGAGTCGTGACCGGTCGGTGCCATTCCAGTAGCCTCGAAATGAGAAGTTGACGCCTGCAGCAGTGAGGCCAATGATTCGCGCTGCTAGGTAGCCGGCTCCTGTGGTGGCTACTTTGGGGTCTGGGTTCAGCCAACCAAATATCCAAGGCGTCAAAGGCACCAGCAGCAACGTAAGTGGGATGCCAAATCCGAGGGCGATTAGCAGGGCGGTGTTCAACGGCGCTGCCGATTCGTCGAAGCGCTTCTCGCCGTGGCGGCGCGCGGCCATCGCTTGCACGCTCGCGGACAGTCCCATGACAGCCGCGACCGCCATGAAATTGACCATACTACCCGTACCGACCGCGGCGAGTGCCGCCGCACCCTTCTTTCCGACCATCCACGTGTCCACCAGGTTGAGCACGTTTTGAGAAATCATGCCGGCGATGATGGGAAGTGCCAGCGCGACGATCGTCGCGTAGCGCGCGCGACGCTCACGGGGCTGGGGAAGGGTGGGCATGAATGACTTGCTGACGGACCGGAGAGGCCGCTTCAGTTGACTGACTCGCGGCGGGGACTCCTACCTGGGAACGGCCGCGCCGAAAACTCCCAGGCACATCTCATCGAGAGATTCATCGCCCAGCGCGACGTCCCTGGGAGCGGTCAGTCCTTGTTCGTCCAAGGCCTCCCGCACGAACGGATTGTCCAGACTGTTGTCGTAGGTGCAGCGGAACGACAACAAATCTCCGGCGCGCACTCGCGGTAGCTCACTCAAGTCTGCGTCATACTGGTAGGCACGCTGCCAATTGAAGTCCCACGCGGGGGTCTGCAACAAGCATTCTTCCGCCGGCTGTCCGTTGGTCGTGCTGCGAGCGACGGTCATCAACATGTCGGTGCCAACGTAGTGCATGTGGGTGCCGACGCTCCAGACGATAGTTTCCGGTACGCTTGCGGGGAGCAGGAAACTCATCCGCTCGACGTGGGATTTGGCTCCAGCCGGAATGAGGAAGGCGGGGCCCTCGTCTGGGTCATTGGGGCCAGGTAGCAAGCCGCCCAAGGCGTTGGGTTTCGAAAAGTTTCCGATCAGCGTCATGGAAGCGGCGTACGCTGGTGGCACCTCTGCAAACTTCAAGTCCACCGAGGTGGAGTCGTCCCGTTCTTCCCCGGCGCCGGTTGGGTGGTAGTGAACATTCAAGACGAGGCGCGCCCCGGCTGGTATCAGCAAGCCCACGTCATCGGGCATCACTTGGGGAACGCCGCCCGGGGCCCACGCCGCGACTAGCTCGGTGTTGCTGAGTTGGGGGCCACCAAAACAATCGTAGGAACCATCTTCACCACCCAGCTCGGCGGATTCGCCGCTGGTGTCGAGATACACCAAGACGTGGTGCACGATGGCGTTGTTGCCTGGGTTGACCTGGCTTGCCACCAGCCATGCATCTTCAGCTAGCTGCGGGTTCAGCGAAAAACATTTGAAGCTGTCCGTGGTGCCCGAAACACTGACTTCACCGGCGATGGCTAGCCGCAGGTCACGGTCCTTCAGCTCCAGCTCGAGCGGTGCTGGCAGGGGTTCAGCGCTTGCCGAGTCGCCCTCCTGGGCTCCGCCCTTCACCCACGCCTCGAGCAAGGCGAGATCAGACTTGCTCAGACGAAGATCATTCTTCCAGTCGAAACGAGGCTCGCACTCGTTAGTTGATTGGGCGCCCCAAGGTGGCATGCGCCGTTCCTGAACGGCCTGCAATGCGAGCTCAGCAAATGGCTGCGCTTGTTCGTAGTTCTCTAGGGAAAACGGAGCAATACCGTTCGCCTGATGACAGCCCACGCAACTGGCGTGCATCAACGGAGCTATGTGTTCGTGCCAGGTGACCTGCGAAGGATCCGGCGTGCCAGCGCCGGACGGACCTAGATCATCCGGCGCGTCATCATCATCAATCGAAGCCCCATTGTCTTCGTCGAGAGCGTTGATATCGTCGGTTTGCATCGAATCGTCATCAACAGCTGCGCTCGGCTCATCGTCGGCGGCGCTTGCCATAGGCTCCGAGGCGTCGCCACAACTTCAAGTGCTCGATGCGACGAGCAGCAGGAGAATTCCGTGTGCGCCAGGGCTCGAACACACCAACGTAGAGCGAGTCGGGAAGAGCTGCATAGTCTTGGTTTCTTCTATTTGAGCCAGATGCCCATCAATCGCCAGGTGTTCTGGCCATGATTGTGCAGGTGAAAGTACACGGGTGTTTGCTCAGCGTGAGCTTGCGTGATGCTCAGCTCGACTTGGATCCGGTTCGCGGGGGAAGGGATGACAATCTCGTCTTGCCAGAGCGTCTGACCTCCCAGCAACAGCGCCAGATGTGCCTCTGCCGGCTCTGGGGCGGTCAGATCGAAGTGGACGATGTCGAGTAGCACCACATCTCCCGTCTGCACAGCGGCAGCCAAGGGTTGTTGCAAAGTGACGTAGGAACAGCGGCCGGTGTCGATCTCCAACACGTCGTCTTCCACGTAGAAGCCTGTCAGGGCGCTGCACTCGAACGCCGCTGGGCGATGTTCCGCCAGCGGGTCCTGCTGGGCGTCTGCGGCTTGCCAAGCCCCCGGAGAGGTGAGCGGCCGCCGCCCCGCGAGATTCGTATCGGCGGCCGGTGACGGCATCACAGTCGCATCGATGTCAGCGTGACTTTTTGTCCCTTCAATATCTCCTGCGTCGTGCGAATTGGCGATATCGGCGTCTTCTGCGGGGCGGCAGGCTGCGAGAAGCACACACACGCAGCAGCCGAGTGACGCGAGTTTTGCAGCAATTGCCATTCGCCAGCTCGATAGGTATGCGATTTTCGCAATGTTCATACCCACCTTTCCCTAGCTTCGCTCCGTCAGGTCAGCCGCGTCCAGCTCGGGGTCCAGCGCTGATCGCGGCGTCGAAATGTCGCTGCAGTCTGGGCGCAATTTGCGGATGTGAGGAGGGTGGTTCGGTCTGCACCTCGCCCTGAGCCGAATGCGGATCCAAAGTGCCCTATTGACTCGCGTGCACCTATGTATAATCGCGGGCTTAGGAGGATCCCAGTGATCAGAAAGCAGCGAATTGCAAAGATCCGAGTTGCAACGATTGCCGTCATCACGGCTGTACTCGCCAGCGCGTGCGGTGGCGCAGCCATTCCGCAAGAGAAGTTGTCCGCGGCGGAAGCTGCGGCGCGTGCGGCTGAGGTTGGCGGCGCACCCAACAATCCCAAGGCAGCGTTGCATTTGAAGTATGCACGCGACCAAATCAGTGAAGCGAAGAAGCTCATAGAAGAGGATGAGAACGAGAAGGCCGCGGCGCTTCTCGCGCGTGCCGAAGTAGATGCAGAGTTGGCTTTAGCATTGGCGCGAGTCGAATCAGCTCGGGCAGAAGCCAGAGCGGCACTCGAAGAAGTCAAAGAGCTTCGAGGAGAGGATGAGTAGGTGGCTAAAATGAATCGAAGATTGAATCCAGTAGCAGTCGCACTGGCTGCACTCTCGTTCAACATGGCATGCGGCTCGGACCTAGCTCCGCGTGAACTGTTGGATGCGCGTGACGCGTACAACAAAGCCAAGCTTGGTGTGGCGTCACAGTATGCGCTGGCCGAGCTGGAAACGGCCAAGCAAGCCCTGCAAGAAGCGGAAGAAGCGTTCCGTGACGGTGAGGATCAAGACACCGTTGACCTTTCCTACATTGCTGAACGCAAGGCGCAGCTGGCCGAGGCCGCCGGCGAACTCGAGAAGGCCAACCGTGAGCGTGGTGCTGCGGTGGATGCCCGCGAGGATGCGCAGAAAGACTATCGCAAGCGCACCAAGGCGGAGCTAACTGCTGCGCAGCGTGAGATCGAAGAAACCAAGCGAAAAGCATCCTCCGCGAGCGAGTTGGCGGCCGCAGAGCGCGCTAGGCGCCTAGCCGCCGAGAAGAAAGCGGCTGCAGCGCTTGCGAGTCTCGAGGAGCTGGCCAAAGTCAAGGAAGACCAGCGCGGTGTGGTGATCACCTTGAGCGGTTCGGTCTTGTTCGCGACGGGCAAGTACACGTTGCTACCGATCGCTCAGGAAAAGTTGAACGAAGTGGCCAAGGCACTCAAGGACCAGGGCTACAAGCGCATCATCGTCGAAGGTCACACGGATTCGCGCGGCGGCGAAGACAGCAACATGTTGCTCAGCCAGCGTCGCGCGGAAGCAGTGCGCACCCACTTGGTCAGCCAAGGGATTACGTCGTCCAAGATTACCGCAGTGGGCAAAGGCGAAAGTACGCCGGTCGCCAGCAATGACTCGGCCGATGGACGCGCGAACAACCGCCGCGTCGAGTTGGTCGTCACTCCAGAGTAAGTCCGCTGAAAAGCTTGGAGGCGCTTCTGCTTGGCAGGAGCCCTCCGAGCCTCAGCCGGCGTTGCCTCGGGGGGACAGGGAAAGGGGCTCCGTCGAGATGCGGGCACCGTCGGGGATGATGGCCTCCAGCCATTCTGTCTTCGGTCGGATCCGATGCCAGATCTCGCGCTTGGGCGTGCGACGTGCTTCGACCTCCCAGTAGCGCACGCTGGGGCGTCCAGCGTTGCCCACCACTGCCAACGGGATCCCACTCAATGGATCGATCTCGTAGATGAAGAAGGAGTGGTAGTGCATTTCTTTTGGATCCCAGGGAGTGAAGCCTCGGATCATCACGACATCTCCTGGTTGGAACGTGTCGCTGTGGTCGACCAAGTATTGAACGAAGCGCTCGCGGTCGCCTAGTTGCACCCGTTCTTTCCTTGGAACGTCATATACGTCGAACTGGCTTTCGTGCTCTCGCGCGTGCTGTAAGAACCCCGGTACGCGGCGCAGCTTCGCGCGAAGTAGGACGTCCATCGGGTCATAGTTGAGCTTGCCAACCTCGCGTCCCGGCTGCTCACCCTTTGGACGCCACCAGGTACCGCTAGTCCGTTCGAATGTATCCGTTAGGAAGTCCACACACACCTGGGGAACATGCGGACGCCCCTGGTCATCGAAGGTCTTGTAGCGAGTTCCACTGAAAGCGTAGGTGTCATTGCCGTGGAAGTAAGCGTAGCGCCAGTTGGAGCGCAGCTTGCCGTCCCATTGGTGGCCGTACTCGTAGCGTGGCTCGTCGAACGGTAGCTGTTCGTCGATCTGCTCCAGCATGGTTTCACGCAAGGCCTGCACGACTCTCTGCCGGCGTTCCGCCGCCTCACGCAGGACGCTGACCTCTTGACGCAGCGAGTGTCCCATGACCTCGCACTCCACGTTCAGTTTGGTGCCCTCGCTCCGCAGCACTGTTGGCACCGCGATGTTGCCGTAGCGCAGCTTCGCAACAATGTGGGTTTGGCTGATATGCAGCACCTGCGCTTGATTGAACTGCAAGCGATATCGGAGCGCGCGAATATCCCTGAGCAGCGTCGTGTCTGGCTCGGCGTCGGCTCCGATGCGGTCCAAAAGCAGCAGGCGCACACGCTCGCCCTTGTTGGGGCCATCGGTGAAGTAGTAGGCCCCGCGCTTGCGTTTTGCGTGGTAGAGGTCTTCGCCGCGCTTGACCCATATTTGGTCGTGCCCAAACAGATGCTCGGCATTGACTAGGTTGACTAAGGCGTACGCGAACTCTGGGTCATCGGCGTAGAGGTATCCATCCCGCAGCAACGTTTGCCGCCCGTCCTTGGGGAACTTTTCGAAGTGCGGGAGCAGCCGCTTGAGTGCATCCCACGGGTACTTTGTTTCGGAGAGCAGCTTGCGGAAGCTCTTGACCGCAACGCTCAATTCTTCGTCGCTCTCTCGATGCTGGGGCGTGTCCACCAGCAACAGCGGCAAAGCTTTGGCCCGCGTGAGAATGTCCAAGCGTCGCTTTTCGAATTCCGGCGCGCCGGGCAACGCCGGCTCCTGCATGACTTCGTGTAGGGTCGCCTCGCAGGCTCGGCGCTTGCGTTCGTTTTCAGACGGGCTGTCAGCCCCGTAGCCATGCACGTTGGCAGAGAAGGCTGGTGGCACACCCTCTACCTCGTGTCCAGACGCCGACTTGCACTGCGTCAAGCCGAGCAGGAAGAGTCCGCAAATGTAGTGAGTCAAGCGCATGGTAATCGCGTTTCGGCAAACCCCTGGCCGCACTCGAGGCGGCAATGACCTGTGACGATGACGGCGGTGGCGCCCTGCGAACCGAGCCGGCTTGCAGCGACTCGATGAGGGACAACGTGTATAAATCTGGATCGTTTGCAGGGCTCACGCAAGCTGGGGTCCACTTTTGACTCGCCGAACCAAAGCGCTGCTGGTGTAGGTAAACGTTGAGCGCTGGGGAATGCCGCCATGGCAAATTGTACTGGGTGAAATAACAAACCTTCCTTTGAGCTGGAGAAGTGCACCGCGTGGCGCTGCTGTGTCTGAAATCAGCGGCCGTCCGCGGGACGTAGAGGTCTTTCCCGATCCGAGTGGCGCCAAAGGCAAAAGGGCGCAAATTCGGCTGTAATCGCGGCTACTAGCTGGTGGGAAAACAAGTACGCGGTGGCGGTTGGGCGACCTCGTCCAAGTATGTATAACGTCCCGACGTGACTGCAGACGACTTCGAGCAAGAGGCGCCATCCTCGCGTTCTGCTACGCAGCGCGGCGCTGAAACAGAGCGCCCCGTCATCAGCGTTGCCGAGCTGGATCGGAAGCTGAAGCGCGCGGTTGAGGGCGCCTCCGGAAGGGATTGGGTTCAGGGCGAAGTGTCCGCGCTGAAGCGTGCTGCAAGTGGTCACACCTATTTCACCCTGAAGGACGAGCGCGAGGAGGCCATCATCGACTGCGTCATGTACCGCTTCCAGGCGCAACGGGCGCGGCGTTTCCTCGTCGAAGGGACATTGCTGCAGGTGCTTGGCAGGGCTACGCTTTGGGCCCCCCGCGGCCGCCTGCAGTTGGTGGTGGAAGCCGCGCGTCCAGCCGGACGTGGCGCGCTTTTGGAAGCGCTCGAGCGCCTGAAAGCGAAGCTTGCGGCGGAGGGGCTGTTTGACCGCTCCCGCAAGCGACCGCTGCCCCGGAAGCCGCATTTGGTCGGTGTCATCACGAGCGCCCAAGGTGCCGCTTGGCACGACATCCGCACGGTCGCTCTGCGGCGGGCCCCGTTGCGACTCTTGCTCTGCCCCGCGCTGGTCCAAGGTGACGGCGCGCCGGAAAGTCTGTTGCGTGCCTTGGGGATGCTTGAAAAGGTTAACGGACTGGACGCTATCATCATTGGTCGTGGAGGCGGCTCTGCAGAAGATCTGATGGCGTTCAATGATGAACGCCTGGTGCGAAGGCTGGCCAGCTGTGCGGTGCCCACGGTTAGTGCGGTAGGACATGAGATTGATACGTCTCTGTGTGACCTGGTCGCAGATGCTCGCGCGGCGACGCCCTCGGAGGCAGCGGAGCTTTTGGTGCCCGATCAAGCTTCTGAGTTGAGGCAGCTCGGCGCGCTGGCAGCGAGCATGGCGTATGCCATGCGCGCGCGCCTGGATGAAGATCGCGCCGTGCTGGAGAACTTGCGTCTCAAAATCGCTGACCCGCGGTTTGTGATTGCCGAGAAGCAACAACTCATTGATGATTTGAGTTTACGCATGGAGCGCTTCATCACTCGGGAGTTGAAACTGAGCGCGGCCGCGTTGACGCGCCAGCGTCAACGTCTGGCCGGACAGCATCCCCGCGTCGTTGTGGCGCGCTCGAAGACGCGATTGGTGCCCCTGTCGGGCCGTTTAATCCACGCGATGGATACGCGTCTGAGGCGCGAACAGGCCGCGGTCCGGCAAGTGCAAGCAAGCCTTCAAGCGCTTAGCCCAGTTGCCATTCTGAGCCGAGGGTACTCGATTGTTTTGGATGAGCATGGTAGAGCGGTGCGCGCCTCTACTGACACCACCGCGGGCGCCCGTTTGCACGCTAGATTGGGGCGTGGTGGGTTGGAGATTCGCGTGGAGAAAATCGTTTCGGACGAGTGAGTGGTTTCGGAAGTGACACAACGCCAAGTCTTCGTATTGCTCGGGCACCCGGTGGGCCACTCGCTGTCGCCGCAAATTCACGCGGCGGCCTATCGACACCATGAGCTGCCGCATGAGTATCTTACGGTTGATTGTCCGGATGAGGCGGCGGTTGCCGTTCAGGTGCAACGCCTGCGCGATGCGGATATAGCGGGGGCAAACGTGACGGTGCCTTGGAAGCGCTGCGCCATGGAGTTGGCGGATCGCGTGGACGCCAGCGCTCGCGACACGGGCGCGGCCAACGTGCTGCGGCTCGAAGGTACGCAGGTTGTTGCTTACAACACGGACGCACCGGCGCTGGCTCAGCTGCTGAGCGCCGGGCGCCACGGACGCTCCTCGGAAGTCGCGCTGGTGATTGGCAACGGTGGTGCGGCGTTGGCGGCGGTTGTGGCTTGCAGACGAGCCGGGGCGCGCCAAGTCTACGTCACTGCGCGCAAGTGGTCGGCTGAGCTAGAGTCGTCCAGCTGGCCACGTGCCGCTGAGTTCGAAGCCTTGGGTGCAAATCCTTGCGCCTGGCCGGAGGCTGGGAGTCAGCCATTGCGTCAGCCCTGGCTTCGCGGGACGCAACTGATCGTGCAATCCACGAGTGCCGGCATGCTGGGAGTGGGCCAGGGAGAAGCAGTCGCTTCACTAGTACCCTGGTCGCAGTTGCCGCAGGAATGTTTCGCATACGATGTGGTGTACAACCCTGCCAGCACGCCGTTCCTGGAAGCCGCATCCGGCGCAGGGCTGCAGAATGAGGGCGGCCTTTCCATGCTGGTCGGCCAAGCCGCGTTGGCAATCGAGTTGTGGCTTGGGGTCGACCCGCCACGAGCCGCGATGTTCGAGGTCGCGCGTCGCGCACTGTTTGGGAACAACCAATGATGGCTGGCAAGCAGGCAGTGGCGATCTGCCTAAGCGTCCCGAGTGAGAGGGCTTTTCGGTGAAACGCAGACCGACAGTTTGGCCAGTGGTCGAGACCGAGGGGGCGCTCGAACCGAATGAGACGGAGTGGTTGCATACGAACGGGGCGGGGGCGTATGCGATGAGCACGTTGCCGTTGATGCACACGCGGCGCTTTCACGGCATGTTGGTCGCTGCCCTGGATCCTCCCCTGGAGCGCCACGTGATTCTCAGTCATGCGGATACCTCGTTGGAAGTTGGACCACGCGCATACAGCCTGTCCACGCACCAATTTCCGGATGTCGCCCCGACTCCTGGCTATCGGCTGCTCGTGTCGTTCGCGCAAGATCCGCTGCCGCGTTGGACCTACAAGATAGCTGGACACCTGCTGGAACGGCGCCTCGCATTGGTGCGCGGCCACAACACGGTCGTGCTTTCATACACCTGGCATGGGCGTTCGCCGGTCAAGCTCACGCTCAAACCGCTGCTATCGATGCGACCGATTCACGAGCTAAGAAGTGAGCAAGAGGGTTTGCGCCAAGCGGTGACATTGAGGCGTGGGCAAGTCGTCGTTCAACCGGTGGACGGGCTTCCCCAAGTTGTATTTGGCTACGAGGGGATGTTTATGGGCTCGCCCGATTGGTGGCGCCGCTTCGAGTACTCCGTCGATCTCCAGCGCGAGGTGCACTACCAAGAAGACTTGTGGACACCCGGCACGTTCGAACTCGTGTTGAAGCCAGGGGTGCCCGCATACCTGACCGCCGGTTTGGATGAGGTGCCCGGTGACAGCCCCGCAGAACTGATGGAGCAAACCAGCCAGTTCCTGTCGCGGCTGGATCCTGGAGATCAGCATTCTCCCGAGGTTAGACGTTTGCACGTCGCGTCAGAGCAGTACCGCGCGACGGCCTGTGATCGACCGGCTTGCCTGGCAGGTTATCCTTGGCTTGGTGTTCGCACGCGCGACACGATGATCAGCTTGCCCGGGCTCTATTTAGCGCAAGGGCTGGTAGAGGAAGCCAAAGACGCCATCAACACGTGCATTGCTCGCGGGCGCGGTGGCCTGCTGCTGGCAGGCGTCCCTGAAACGTCTTCGCCCGACGAACCTCCGAGTGTGGACGCTTCGTTGTGGTTGTTTGAGGCGGCGCGCCAACTCTGCAAGTACACCGGCGAGGACGATGGCTTTGTGCTTCAGAAGCTATTGCCAATCATGATTGGCGTGTTTGACCGCGTCACCCGTCCGACCCGCACGTTGGCTTGGCTGACCGATGAAGGCCTGCTCGAAACCCGTGGCGACCATGAGGCGCTCACGTGGATGGACTCAATGGCGCGTGGCCAGCTCGTCACTCCACGTCGAGGTTTGGCGGTGGAGTTGCAAGCATTGTGGAGCAACGCTTGTGACATGTTGGCCACGCTTGCAGAGGGAATTCAAAACGAGCAGTTGGCGTATCGCGCGCGGCAAGCCAGAGACCGAACGCGGGAAGCCTTCAAAAAGTACTTCTGGTGTGAACAGACGAACTATCCCTTCGATCACATCGACGGTGAAGCGACAGAGTTGGCCAGCATGGCCATTCGTCCCAACGCGCTGATTGCCTTGAGCTTGGACCCGGAGTTGTTCGAACAGTGGCAGGCTCGCGCGATCATCGATCAGGTGCGTGAGCGCCTCCTGACTCCACGCGGGCTGCGCACGCTAGATCCGCAGCACCCTCATTACATAGGTTACTACGAAGGCGGCATGGACGCGCGACGCAGCGCGTACCACCAGGGCGTCGTTTGGTCGTATTTGTTGGGCGCCTATGCGCGCGCGTCGCTACACCTGTCCCCCGACGACTTTGAGCTGCAGATGGACCTGCGGGAGAGCGTCGTGTCGGTTTTGAAAGACAGCCTGGTGCTGGGGCAAGTGCCTCAGATCGCCGGTGGCGATCCCCCACACCCACTTGGTGGATGTCCTGCCCAAGCGTGGAGCGTCGCCGAATTATTGCGTACCTTGCAGCTGGATCT